>CALFML010000594.1 GCA_937879845.1 uncultured Myxococcales bacterium | reverse complement strand
GGTGCAGTTCAAGGTCGGCGTGCCGCGCACCGAGGCGCTGGTGCGCCTGTACGACACCGTGCACTCCAACGCCGACTGGCTGCCGCGCCACCTGGGCGTGATGGAGCCGCTCATCAAGCCCAAGGGCATTGACGACGTGCCCATCCTGAGCCTCACGCTGCACAGCACGCGCGCCGATGCCGGCCCGTTCGACCTGGAGCGCGTGGCGCACAGCCTGGAGGCCGACCTCAAGCGCGTGCCCGGCACGCGCGAGGTACGCACCCACGGCGGCCCCGGCCGCGCGGTGATGGTGGAGATGGACCCCACGCGCATGGCGGGCATGGGCGTGACCGTGGCCGACCTGCGCCAGGCCCTGCAGTCGGCCAACCAGGGCCTGCCCGTGGGCGAGCTGCTGCGCGGCAACCAGGCGCTGGCGTTGGAGGCCGGGCCGTTCCTGCGCGACGCGCAGGAGGTGGGCGAGTTGGTGGTGGGCGTGCGCGCAGGCAAGCCCGTGTTCCTGCGCGAAGTGGCCCAGGTGCGCGACGGCGCGCCGCCCAGCACGCAGTATGTGTGGCACGGCACCGCAGGCCAGGACGCCGCCGAGCACCCGGCCGTCACCATTGCCGTGACCAAGAAGCCCGGCGAAAACGCCATCGACGTGGCCAATGCCGTGCAATTGCGTGTGGCGCAACTGCAGGGCACCGTGATCCCGGCCGACGTGCAGGTGGTCACCACGCGCAACTACGGCGCAACAGCCGACGAGAAGGCGCGCCAGCTCATCAGCAAGCTGCTGTTCGCCACGGCGTCGGTGGTGGCGCTGGTGTTCATTGCGCTGGGGCGGCGCGAGGCGGCCATTGTGGGCACGGCCGTGGTGCTCACGCTCACGGCCACGCTGTTTGCGTCCTGGGTGTGGGGCTTCACGCTCAACCGGGTGTCGCTGTTTGCGCTGATCTTCTCCATCGGCATCCTGGTGGACGATGCCATTGTGGTGGTCGAGAACATCCACCGCCACCAGCACCTGCACCCCGGCAAGCCGCTGTGGCAGATCATCCCCGGCGCGGTGGACGAGGTGGGCGGCCCGACCATCCTGGCCACGCTCACCGTCATTGCGGCGCTGCTGCCCATGGCCTTTGTGTCGGGCCTGATGGGGCCGTACATGAGCCCCATCCCCATCAACGCCAGCATGGGCATGCTGCTGTCGCTGGCCATTGCCTTTGCCGTCACCCCATGGCTCGCGCGCCTGTGGATGAAGGCCGTGCCCGCCGGCAGCGGCCACGGCAGCGCCGAGGGCACAGCCCACGCTGCGCCGCAGGGCCTGGCCGGGCGCATTGCGCCGGTGTTCGAGCGCATCTTCCGCCCGTTGCTCGACGTCCAGGCGGGTGCGCGCAACCGCCGCCTGCTGGGGCTGGGCGTGGCAGCGCTGATCGCGCTGTCGGTGGCGTTGCCCGTCATTGGCTGGGTGCAGCTCAAGATGCTGCCGTTCGACAACAAGTCCGAATTCCAGGTGGTGGTGGACCTGCCCGCAGGCACGCCTCTGGAGCACACCGCCGCCACGCTGCACGCGCTGGGCGCGCACCTGGCCACGGTGCCCGAGGTCACGCACTACCAGGCCTATGCCGGCACGGCTGCGCCCATCAACTTCAACGGCCTGGTGCGCCAGTACTACCTGCGCAGCGGCGGCAACGTGGGCGACATCCAGGTCAACCTGGTGGCCAAGGGCGAGCGCAAGCTGCAAAGCCACGCCATCGCCATGCGCGAGCGCGCGGCGCTGCAGGCCATTGGCCAGCGCTTTGGCGCCAACGTCAAGGTGGTGGAGGTGCCGCCCGGCCCGCCGGTGCTCGCGCCTATCGTGGCCGAGGTCTATGGGCCCGACGCCGAAGGCCGCCGCCAGGTGGCCCAGGCCGTGCGCAAGGCGCTGGCCCAGACCGAGGGCCTGGTGGACATCGACGACAGCAGCATTGCCGACGCTCCGCGCACCCTGCTGCTGGTGGACCGGCGCAAGGCCGCGCTGCTGGGCGTGCCGCAGCAGGCCATCGTGACCACGCTGCGCGCAGGCCTGGCCGGTGAGCAGGCCGCCTACCTGCACGACCAGAGCAAATACCCCGCCGCCGCCACGCTGCAACTGCCGCCCACGCTGCACGGCGACCTGCAGGCGCTGCTGCAACTGGGTGTGCGCACGGCCAGCGGCGCGCTGGTGCCGCTGCGCGAACTGGTGACCGTGAGCGACAGCCTGCGCGAGCAGCCCATCTATCACAAGGATTTGCTGCCGGTGAACTTTGTCGTGGCCGACATGGCGGGCCGCGTGGACAGCCCGCTGTACGGCATGTTCCAGGCGCGCAGCGCCATTGCGCAGATCACCGCGCCCGACGGCGGCAAGGTCGAGGAGTTCTTCATCCGCCAGCCCAGCGACGCCTGGCGCGGCTACGCCCTCAAGTGGGACGGCGAATGGCAGATCACCTACGAGACCTTCCGCGATATGGGCGCCGCCTATGCCGTGGGCCTCATCCTGATTTACCTGCTGGTGGTGGCGCAGTTCGGCAGCTACCTCACGCCGCTGATCATCAT
This sequence comes from uncultured Myxococcales bacterium, assembly GCA_937879845.1. GTDB lineage: Bacteria > Myxococcota_A > Polyangia > Palsa-1104 > JAEUJZ01 > CALFML01. The sequence continues at coordinate 22,482 of CALFML010000594.1, read as the reverse complement.
GGCGCCCATCCCGCTGACCATCATTGGCGTGATGCCGGGCCACGCGCTGCTGGGAGCGCAGTACACGGCCACCAGCATGATCGGCATGATCGCGCTGGCGGGCATCATCGTGCGCAACTCCATCCTGCTGGTGGACTTCATCAACCTGCAGGTGCGTGAGGGTGTGCCGTTCGAGCGCGCCATCGTGCACTCGGCCATCACGCGCGCCCAGCCCATCGTGCTGACCGGTCTGGCGGCCATGGTGGGGGCGTTCTTCATCCTGGACGACCCCATCTTCAACGGCCTGGCGATCTCGCTGATCTTCGGCATCGCCGTGTCCACCGTGCTCACGCTGGTGGTCATCCCCACGCTGTACTACATGGCCTACCGCCACCGGCTGGATCGCCTGCGCCCGGCCAGCATCGCCCAATAGCTATCAAAACAATAGCTGTTTGCGCAATACCCATAAGCCTTGGAAGCCAAAAACACCATGACCAGTTACCAGGACATCACCCGCACCACCTCGGCCCAGCTTGCCAGCCTGCGTGCCGACATCCCCGACACGATGCGCGGCTTCTCCGCCATGGCCCAGGCCGCCACCAAGGACGGCGCGCTCGACAAGACCACCAAGGAGCTGATTGCCATGGCGCTGTCCGTGGCCGCGCGCTGCGACCCCTGCGTGGGCTACCACGCCAAGGCGCTGGTGGAACTGGGCGCCTCGCGCGCGCAAGTGGCCGAGGCGCTGGGCATGGCCGTGTACATGGGCGGCGGCCCCTCGCTCATGTACGCCGCCAAGGCCAGCGCCGCGTTCGACGAATTCAGCCAACTCAGCGCCCAGGCCACCGCCTGAGCCCGTGGACAGAAAGGCTCCCAATGCAAGCCCTCTGGCGCACCGCCCTGCTGGCCCTGGCACTGGCCGCCCCCACAGCCCGGGCCACCGACCTGCTGCAGGCCTGGCAGGCCGCGCAGCAGAACGACCGCGAACTGGCCGTGGCCCGCGCGGCCCAGGCCACGGCGCAACCCCTGCGCGACCAGGCGCGCGCCCTGTGGCGCCCCGGCGTGGCGCTCACCGCATCCGCAGGCGTGGCCACCGGCGAGAGCGACATGCGCGGCGCGCAGTTCTCGGCCCCCGGCATGGGCGCGTCGAACGGCGTGAACTTCAGCACCTCGGTCACCGGCGGCACGGCCACGCGCTGGGCGCTGCAGGCGCGCCAGCCCCTGCTCAACGCCGAGCGCCGCGCCCAGCAGCAGCAACTGGGCCTGCAGGCCGACAGCACCGAGCTGCAATGGCAGGCCGCGCAGCAAGCGCTGATGCTGCGCACCGCGCAGCGCTACTTCGAGCTGGCCGTGGCGCAGGAATCGCTCCAGGTGCTGCAGCGCCAATACGAGGCCGTGCAGCAGGCCGCCGCCGAGGCGCAGGACCGCTTCGCGCTGGGCGCCGCCCCCATCACCGCCACGCACGAGGCGCGCGCGCGCCAGGGCGCACTGCGCGCCCAGGTGCTCGCCGCCCAGGTGGCGCTGGACCTGCGCCGCCGCGAGCTGGCCGACAGCACCGGCCTGCCCATGGACGGCTTGCAGGCGCACCTGCCCGCAGCGCTGGTGCCCGAGCCCGCGCGCACCCAGGCCGCGCTGGCGCACTGGCAGGCCCAGGCGCAGGACGGCAACCCCCAGATCCGCCTGCAGCAACTGGCCGCCGACATCGCGCAGGCCGAGGCCGACAAGCACCGCCGCAGCGCCGCCCCCACGGTGGACCTGGTGGCGCAAGCGGGCGATGAGCGCCTGCGCGGCAGTGGCGACCACGGCAGTGCGCGCAACCGCAGCGTCAACGCCATGGTGGGCGTGCAGCTCAGCGTGCCGCTGTACACCGGCGGCTGGCGCGGCGCCAAGGAGGCCGAAAGCCTGCGCCGCTGGGACCAGGCCCGCGCCCAGGTCGAGGCCACGCGCAGCCAGGTGGACCGCGATGTGCACGCCGCGTGGCTGGGCCTGCAGGTGGGCGCCGAGCGCGTGCAGGCCCTGGGCCAGGCATTGCAGGCCAGCGAGGCGCGCCTGGACGCCACCCGCACCGGCCTGGAGGTGGGCCACCGCACCGTGCTCGACCTGCTGAACGCCGAAAACGACACCGCCGCCACCCGCCTGTCGCTGGCCCAGGCGCGCAGCAGCCTGGTGCTGGAGCGCCTGCGCCTGGCCGCGCTGGCGGGCCAGCTCGACGAAGCCATGCTGCGCAGCGTGCAGTCGCCATCCCAGGTGCAGCGCAATGAAATGCTATCCAAATAATAGCTGCTTGCGCTTGATGGTATTGCCATGCAGGCCGATTTGATCCCAATTTTCTTTGAAAGGAACCCCCGCCCATGACCGCCTACGCCTTCACCGCCGAGCTGGCCCAGCCGCTGCCCCAGGCCCTGGAAACCCTGCGCTCCGCCCTGGCCGCCGAGCAGATGGGCATCGTCAGCGAGGTGGACATGCAGGCCACGCTCAAGGCCAAGCTCGGGCTGGACAGCCCGCCCCAGCGCCTGCTGGGCCTGTGCTCGCCGCGCATTGCCCACGCCCTGGTGAGCGCCGAGCCCGACATCGCCGCGCTGCTGCCCTGCGGCGGCAGCATTGCCGAGCCCACACCGGGGCGCACGCGCATCGTGCTGCAGGACCCGCGCGTGATCCTGCAGTCCAGCGGCAGCACCCAGGCCGAAGTGCGCGACGCGCTGGAGCAGGCCCGCACCGCCGTGCAGCGCGTGGCCCAGCGCCTGGGCGCAGGCCAGGAGGCCTGACGTGGCCGCGCGCATCACCATCCTGGGGGCGGGCTTTGGCGCGCTGTCCGCGGTGCGTGCGCTGCGCCACCGCGACCCGCGCGCCGAGATCACCCTGGTGTCCCCGCGCGCCGAACTGCACTACCTGCCCGGCATCATCTGGATCCCCAGCGGCCTGCGCACGCGCGAGCAACTCATCGTGCCGCTGGAGCCATTCTTCCAGCGCATGGGTGTGCGCCATGTGGCGGCCGAGGTCACCGGCCTGCAGGACGGCGGGCGCACGGTGCTGACCAGCGCGGGTGCGCTGCCCAACGATGCGCTGCTCATCGCCACGGGCGGGCGCTTCATCAAGAAGCTGCCCGGCATAGAGCACGCCATCCTGCCCTGCGAAGGCATCGCCCCGGTGGAACGCCTGCGCGAGAAGGTGGCCGCCCTGCAATCCGGCACCATCGCGCTCGGCTTTGCCGGCAACCCGAACGAACCGGTGGCCATGCGCGGCGGCCCGGTATTCGAATTCGCTTTCGGCCTGGACACCCAGTTGCGCCGTGAAGGGCGCCGCGAAAAGATCCGGCTGGTGCTCGGGGCGATTTAGGCTGCCGCAATCGCGCTCGAAAGCTGGCATAGTGTTGCAAATGAATTTGATTTCTGAGCCCAGCGAAGACCCCTTGCCACGTTCGGCCGCGGCGGTGCACCTGGGCGAGCCGGCACAGTCCGGCGCAGAGAGTCTGCCGATCGCCCGCAACCCCGCGGCCCCGACGTCGAGTCAGCCGGCTGCAGAGACGCCCGGCTGGGTCTTTTTCGCCGCCAACGCGGGCTGGGGGGCCAGCACCGCCCACATGCTGGTGCTGCTGCCCTTCCTCCTCCGCCGCCAGGGCTTGTCCGTCGAAGCCATCGCCGCGATCACGGCGCCGACGTTTCTGCCGCTGTCGCTGCAGTTCCTGTGGACGCCGCTTTTGGACCTGGGACCGCGCCGCCGCAGCTTCTTCATCTGGGCGTCGCTTTTGGCCTCCGTGTTGACACTGTGGTCGTTTCAGCTGCTCAAGGCCGGACATTATGGGGCGATGCTGGCGGCGCTCATCGCGGTAAACGGCTTGTTTACGGTGGCCAGCGCCGCGCTCAGCATGCTGGTGGCGACCACCGTCCCGCCGGCGCGGCAGGGCCAGGCCTTCGGGCTGCAGTGCACTTCCGGCATGGTGATGCAGGGGGTCCTGGGCACGGTCCTTTTGGCCTTCACCGAGCCGCCCGAGGCCCTCGTCCGCATCTGTCAGAAGCTTGGGCTGCCGTCGGGCCCGATGCCGCTCATGCAGCAGGGCGAGCTCTTGGCGTTGCTGCTCATCGGCTCCGGGCTGTGCGGGCTGCTGATTCCCGAAGCCCCGCCGGTGCGAGTGGCGCGCAGCGCCAACCGCAGCATCCCCTCCTGGGCGCAGCTGACCGCCTATCTGCGCCGCACGGTGCGCCATGCCGGCGACGAGACGGCGCGGGTCTTCAAGACGCGCATCGGAATTATCGGACTTTTGACCTGCGTGGCGCCTATTAGCACCGGAGCGGCCGCCAACCTGTTCGGCGCGATCGGCAAAGACTTCGGTGCCGGGGCGGGAACCGTCAGCATGACCACCGGCTTCGGCGCCGCGCTGGCGATGGCGGCCGGGTCGATGTTCGGCGGCTGGGCATCGGATCGCGGAGACCGCCGCAACGCCTACATGGCCTCCGGCGTAGCGCTGGCCGTGGTGGCGGCGTGCATGGCCTTGCTGCCGGCGACCCCATTTACCTTCGCCGTCTGCGGGCTGGCCTACGCGGTGTTCACCGGCGTGGCGTACGCGACCTATTATCCCTTCGTGGTGCAGCTCATCGGCACCGGCCCGGGCATCAGCACCCGCTACAGCATCTGCACCAGCGCTTCGAACCTCGCCATCTACTACGTCACGCTTCTTGACGGCGTCGGCTACCAGCGCAGCGGACCCATGGGGCTGCTCCGCTTTGATGCGGCGCTGAACATCGGCGGCGTATGTCTAATCCTGTGGCTGTCGTCGTTTCTGCGGCGGTCGCGGCGCTCGGCTAAGCTGCTGGTCGATCCCGCCGGCGTCGTGCAGTAGACCAGGGCGGACGACCCGCTCCGCCCGGCGTTCCTATTCGTACTGTTCGCGCAAGGGCAGCCAGACTTGCAGCTGCTCCGGGGTCAAAAGGTCGGCCCGCGGACGCAGGGCTTCCCAGGCCGTCCGCCTCACGCCGCGATGCGGATCCGAAAGGGCGGCAAACAAGATCGGCACGGCGGTCTCCGGGTCGAGCTGGCCCAGCGCCCAGAGCGCGGCTTTGCGCACCCGCAGCTGCTCCTTTGTCGTATACGGGAGGATGCAGGCGGCGTCGGACTTGCTCCCGGTTTCGCCCAGCGCCAAAAGGATGATGGGCAGGCGGGCGGGCGTGGCGGTGCGCAGGGCTTGGCGGTACAGCGCCGCGAAGTCGATGGTGGCGTGCTTGCGGATGTAGAAGCGGGCGGTCTCGCGGATGGACTTGCAGGGATCGAGGAGCAAGACCTGAAGCTCCGGGTGATCGTCGATGAAGGCGTAGACCGCCTCCATGCGCACGGGGACCGCGCGATCGCGGCGCGCTTGGCCTAGCGCCTCGACAAGATCCGGACCGTAGAGCCGCCGCCGCGCCGCCCGCGCCGCCCACACCCGCACCAGGGTATCGCTGCTGGCCAGACCGGCCAGCACCACCGCGCGCGCGTTCGCCGCGCTGTCTTCCATGAGCCGCGTGAAGCAGTGGCGCTGCACCAGCCGGTCGGTCGCCGTAAGTCCGGCGAGCAGAGCCGGCCGACCGGCCCGGCTCAGGAACTGGCGCAGCGCCTGCAGCACCGCCTCATGATCGCGGCGGCGATAGGCCGCCAGCTGCTCGACAAGATAAATGCAGCGCACAAGCTGCGGCGCATACTCGGCAACCAGCCGCTGCTCGATCGCCGCGACCGCGGCCTGCTGCACCGGCCCTACCCAGTCGTTGAGGCGCAACAGCACAAAGGGCACCTCCGCCCCGGCTTCCAGGCCCTCCGCGACCGGCGTCTGCAACGACCACCGCGCCAGCAGCTGCACCGCGGCCTGACGGACGTAGCCGCTGTGATGCATGCTGGCGGCAAGGAGCACCACCAGCCCTTGCGGCTCCTGCGCGGCCTGGGTCAGCCATCCCGGACGCAGGCGGTCCCAGGCCTCGAAGGCCGCGCGGCCACCGGGGCCATTTTGCCGGCACCCGCGGCGCAGCGTCTGATCCAGCCACACCAGATCGCGCGCCGGCGTCGCCTGCAAAAGTCGCCGCACCGCCTGGCGCGCGGCCAGCGCCACCGCCGGCTCCGGGTACAGGACAAACGGCACGAAGCGCGGCAGGACCGCCGGTTCGTGCGAGCTGCCGAGCTTCCTCAGGGTCTCCACCAGGATGCCGTTATCCACCGTCGGACTGGACGCCAGGCGCAGCAGCTCTTGGCAGTGGCTGGAAGGCTTTCGCATGGGACCCCTGCCTCATTTTAAGGGCAAAGCGTCCCCGGGTGGGCATGGTTAGCGCAAAAGGATGTTGGCGCGCTGTGCCGTCCAGCGCGCCACCGCGAAGGCAGCTTCCGGCGCCAAGCGCTTGAGCCACCAGCCGAGCTTCTCCGGTCCAAGAACGAGCAGCGGCTTTTTTGTGCGCACCGCGGCCACAAGGCGCCTTGCCACCTCCGCTGCGGTGAGGCCGTAATAGCGTGGCGCTTCCTCAAGGAAACGATGGAATCCGGGGTTGTCGTAGCGGGTCGCCCGGTGCAGGTTGGTGCGCACGTGGCCGGGACAGACCGTGGTCACCTCGACGCCGGAGCCGGCAAGCTCCAGCCGCAGCGATTCGGTGAAGCCGACGAGCGCGAACTTGGTCGTGCTGTATGCGACCATCCCCGGCGCGCCGATCAATCCGGCCAGCGAGGCAACGACCACGATATGCCCGGAGCCGCGCGCGATCATGGCCGGCAGGAGCGCCCGCGTGAGCCGCAGCGGTCCCTGCACGTTGACGCCGAAAATCCACTCCCAGTCCGCGGCTTGGGTGCGACAAAACGGCGCCACGACCGCGACGCCGGCGTTATTGACCAGCACGTCCACGGGCCCGAGCTCGCGCGGGACCTGGGCGGCGAGCTCCGCGACCGCGTCCGCGCTGGCCAGATCCACCCCATAGGACACGGCCTCCGCCCCGAGCGCGCGGCAGTCTTTCGCCGTCGCCGCCACTCCGCCGGCATTGATGTCGACTAGCGCCAGCCGCGCCCCGCAGCGGGCAAGCTCAAGCGCCGTTTCCCGTCCGATTCCCGACGCCGCACCGGTCAAAAGGACGAGCTTTCCCGAGAGCGATTCCTTTTTGTTCATCATGAGCTCTTTCTCTTTAATGTCATGACTGAGCTTGAAGCTTGGGACTAGTGCGTGCGCAGCAGGAGCTGACGCAGGAACCACAGCGGCGATACTCTGGAAACCGGCAGCGGCAGACCGCGCGCCGCGAGGTTGACGCGGTATAAATAGGAGGACGTGACGGCGCCAAATCCCAGCTCCGCCAGCGGATCGCGCTCAGACCCGCCGACCTTGACCGTGAGCGCAGCCCGTCGGACTTCGATGAGCTGTTCGCGCGGGGTAAAGGCAATGAGCTTGGGCAGCGCCAGCCCGAGCGAGCTGCGCACGTTGCGGTGCGGCCGCCCGAGCATCGGCGGCGCATCGACCACGGCCGCGCCCAGGATTCCCTCCATGCGCAATAGCTCCGCTCCCCGCCGCTCGGCCACGCCGCAGATCCGGTCGCCGTCGATTTCAAAGCGGATGTTGCCGAGCTTCTTAGGGTAGCCGAGCAGCTCGCGGCCCAGGATGAGCGCCACGTCATCGTCCACCAGCATCCAAGGGGAGAAGACCGCCCGCGTGCGGCCGTGTTCGACGTGCAAAAAAAGTCCGGCCTCGCAGTAGACCGAGCCGAACGTATTGCTTGGGAAGTAGGCGGTGAAGATCGACGCCGTCGCCGGCGACGCAAGACGGAGCGGACGCGGCACCCACTTTTGCGCCGCCCGCGCATCGAGCTCCATATCCGCCACCAGATAGTGCGCGTTGCGATAGACAAAGCCACCCGGCGCCAGCATCGCCGCGAGCCGGCTCCAGTACCCCGAGTTCCCCGTGCGGTTCATGGGCGCTGTATACCGCGGCGCGCGACCGGGGAACAAGGCCGCGCTAGCGGCTACTGAGCGCAGCTGACACATGCGCTGATATGACGCGCGTGTGCTGAGCGTAGCTGACACATGCGCTGATGTGACGCGCTGCGCCGGCGGGCTGCCGTTGTGAAATCAAGAGCTTAGCGGTGGCATCTTGCTTGCTGAGTTCTGCCACCGCCTTCAGCTGTCAGGTACACGGGATGCCTGCCCGAGCAGCTCGGGCGGGGTTGCCGATTCATAAGTTCGGGCTGGGTCTCATTTTGGCCCGCCGCCTCTTGCCGCCTGATTAAGGCGGCACGGCAAAAAAGGAGCCATCATGAACCCGCAGGTCCTGTTGGTCGATGACAGCCTGACCGTCCGCATGGATCTCCGCGCCGCACTTACCAGTGCCGGCTTTGCGATAAAGACCTGCAGCACGCTGGAGGCGGCACGCACCGAGCTTGCCCACAATCATTTTGATCTGGCGATCTTGGACGTCCTGCTCCCCGACGGCAGCGGCATCGATCTGCTCAAACAGATCAAAGAGACGCCGGAGCTGCGCGCGACCCGCGTCATCATGCTGTCGACCGAAGCCGAGGTCGGCGCCCGCATTGCCGGCCTGCGCCTGGGAGCCGATCGTTACGTCGGCAAACCCTATGAGCGCAGCCATCTTGTGCGGATGGCGCGGGAGCTGCTAAAGATGTCCGATGGCGGCAGCGTGGCGCTCTCGCGGCGGACGCGCAAGAAGCTGCTGCTGGTGGACGACAGTCCGACGTTCCTTGGCACGCTGGCAGAGACGCTGCGCCAGGATGGGTATGAAGTCGTGACGGCGGTATCGGGGGAGGAGGCGATCGCGCTTTTGGCGATCGAGCAGTTCGATATCGTGCTCTTGGATCTGATCATGCCGGGCATGGACGGGATGCAGACGTGCCGGCAGCTGCGCGGCATCAAGCGGCTCGACTCCTGTCTCATCGTCATGATGACCGCCTGCGAGCCCGATGCGATAATCCGCGCCGATGCGCTGGCGGCGGGCGCCGATGAGCTGATCTTCAAGTCGGCGCGGCTGAGCGCCCTGTCGGCGCAGCTGCTCTGCATCCTGATCCTCAAGCGGCAGCAGCTCCGTCCGGGAATGATTGAATCCGGGCCGGGGGCGGGAGTCGGGGATTCGGTCAGCGCGCGCCGCGGCGCCCTGCTTTACCGGCGGCTCATCGCCGCCAGCGGCTTGAGCGAGATGCTGGCCAAGTCGCTTATCAACAGCGCCTTTTACCGCATCGGCATCGACCCGACGATCTCAGAGCTTATCACCCCGGCCAACCTGCAGCGCGCTCTGGCCAGCATCGGCCAGACCCTGCGCGTCTTTTTGCCCTCGAGCGAATCGCTTGAGCGGATCGCCGGGATCGCCGCGCTGGCCAACGGCTCGCAGCTGGAGCTGTGCCCGTCCTTGTCCGCGGGCGAATAGGCCGGGGCCGGACGGCTCCGGAGTCCGGTCCGCTATTCGTTGCCCGACCAGGAGCCCTTCAGCCACGGGCCGGTGGGGCCGTTTTCTTCCTTGGCCTCATCCGGGACGGCATCCCAGATCGCGTTGGTCGCTTTGTCCGCATAGGGGATGCCGCCCAAGGAAGACTTGATGGAGTTCTTGACGTCTTCCGACTTGTAGGTGATGTGCGGCCCCCAGCGGCGGCAGAACCGGCTCCAGTCGGGCGCGGTGATCTGATCGCCGAGAAAATCGGCGCGCAGGATCTGGTACTTGGTACTGCACTCCAGGGTCTTTGCGCTCTTGGCCGTGCTGTTAATAAGTCCGAACCGGAACCAGACCACCCCCGCGGCTTTCTCCGTCGTGCTGTTAGATAAGTTCGAGCCGGTGCCGCTATAAGAGGCGTGCCCATGACGCGAAGAGTACGCCACGATCCGGCCGTCGCCGTCGCGCGGGATGTCGCCGCGAGACAGCCAGACGCCGCCGCTGTGCTGGGCCAGGTACATGGCGCGCACCTCGCGGCTTGCCGGATCGACGCGGCAGGTCACATGCTCCCAGTCGCCGCCGTGCTGGCCCAGCGGGTCGAGCTTGATGGTCTTTTCAATATCGACGATGGTCACGTTGGCGCTGCCGGCGCCGTTGTAAGGGTAGAAGAACCAGAACTGCAGATCGAGCCAGCCGTCGTGGAACTTGGCGTTCACATAGGCGACCGCGGAGCTTAGGTTGCCGGCGCGGGCGCTGCTGTCGCCCTCAAGCCAGTAGACGCCGTCATCGCTGCCGCCGGCCGGGAGCGGAGCGCTGCTGGCGCGGGTGGACTGGCCGTCGTTTTTCTTGAGGGTTGCGCGCTGGAGGAACCACTCGACGGAGCTTGGCCCGTACTCATCATCGGGGTGGAGGTAGATCCGCGGCGCCACCTGCTGGATGATCTGATTGAGCTCGGCCAGCGTCGGCGCTTTATCGACGATGCGATCGACGACGATCGAGCTTGCCCGGTCGTTGAAGTTTATAAGCTCTGGAGAGTCGCTGGTGAGTACGACGGAGTTCCCTTTGTAGTTTCCATCCTCGTACAGCGTGACGCGATACCCCGCGGGCACGATCACGGACGTGAGCGAGTCGTTGCCGATGCCGGTGTCGTTATAGGAACCGGTGCCGAGCTCCCGGCCCCAGCCCTGGTATTTTGCGTCCGAGTAGATGATGACATTAGGGGTTCCGGCCGGCTCGACGATCATCGAAGTGATCTTGTCGTTGGCGCCATTCAGATTGGGCGTGTCGCGCACAAGCACGGTCCGGCGGCCGCCGAAGTTCGCGTCCTCGCACAGGGTGACCTTGAGAGAGCTGGGAATCCGGAGAGAGCTCAGGGAATCATTCTTGAGACCAAAGCCGGTGGCGTATCTGCCAACGCCCAAAGAGCTGCTTGAGCCTTTGTAATCAGAGTCTGCATATAGAGTGACTTGCGGATCGCTCATAGGGGTTCTCCTTTTTAGGTTGGCTCGCGGAGTGCCGCGCCGTTTGATTACTCTGCTAACTCTAGCTACAGAATTCGTTGTGAAAATGGCCAGCGGTGGACATGCCATGGTTCGCTTTTGAACATGGGGTGACGACGACGGCGGCCGGGGTATGGCCGGTCCTGAGTCTGGCGATGGCCGTTTTTGGCCATACCGCCGCGCCGCCAGTTGCAGTACGCTCATTTGAGCAGTGGCTCGCCGCACTCCCTGGAGCGCTTGGTTCAGGGCCGTCCCATCTACAGAAATGAATGGAGAAGGAAATGAGTCTCAAGGACGCCATCAAGAAGTTCACCGACAGCGTTTCCGACCTGACCAACCTTGAAGTGACGACCTATAGCGGCAAGCTGGAGCAAGCCATCGATGCCAGCACCGGTCAGCTCAAGTGGGACAGCTTCAAGCCGAACAACGGCAAGCTCGTCCTGGTCGCGGCGACGCTCATCCGCCCGAACATGAATACGGTGAACTTCCGCGCCGAGGCGCTGGAACAGGGCGATCTCAAGGCGCTCATGGAGCTGCATCAAGCGGCGGTCGAGAGCGCCCACAACGGCCGGCTGGCCCTGGTGAAAATGTTCGCCGGCCTGGTCCCCGGAGCGGGGCTGGGCGGCGCCGGTGGTGCGGGCGGTGCCGGCTGAGCCGTGTTTCCGCTGCCTGAAAAGATTCCGCTCGAAGAGCTGGAGCTGCTCGCCGATCTAGGCCAACACCTGGAGCGCGCCGAGAAGGCGATGCAGCATCTTTCCTTTCCCGGCAGCAAAATGCCGGTCGATGAGGACTCGGAGCTGGGGCGGGTGTTTGCGGCCGCCCACGCGGCGCTTGCCGACTTCGCCGCCGTGCTCAGCGGTCGCCAGCTGCTCGCCCCCGCGGATCCGCGGATTGCGCTGCAGCGCAGCGGGCGCGGTGTGACCGTATTTATCGACGACGCGCTGACCGGTGAAGCCGGGCGCCGTGATATCGCCGCTTTTATCGCCGACCTTCGGGCGGCCGATGCGCGGCTGCAGCACCTCGCCGAGCTGCTCGGACTGCTGTTAGGGCTCGCCGTCCGGTGGGCGGCCGCGGGCTTTACGCCGCCGGTCATCGTGGCATCGCTGCAGGAGCTCGCGCCGCGGATTTTGCAGCTCGGGGAGGCCGGTCTTATCGGGGCGGCGCCTGCTCAGGCGTGAGCACCGCTTGCGCCGCGGGTCCCGTCCCCTCCGGCACCCCGCTGCTTGCGCAGCAGGGCCCCCGCCTCCGGCACCGCCCGCTCTCCAGGCAATAACTTCGGATTTCAACTGGGGCGCGGTTTAGCATCGGTTTTGCGGGAACCATTTTTAGGGGCGAATCGCGGATGGAGTGCATGCGGCTCTCGTGTTGAGGCATAGTCGGCGCATGGCTATGGCTGGACTCATCTTGGTGGCGCTCATCGCGGTGGAACATCTGTGGTTCCTGGTGCTGGAGATGTTCCTGTTTCGCACGCCGACGGGCCTTGAGGCGTTTCACATGAGCCAGCAGGCTGCGGACACCTGCGCCGTACTGGCGATGAACCAGGGCCTGTATAACGGCTTTCTGGCGGCCGGTTTGGTGGTCGCGCTCATCGCCAGATCGCTGCTGCTGCGCCGCTTTACCCTGGCCTGCGTCATTGCGGCCGGCATCTTCGGCGCAGTCACTCTCGGCGATAAGGCGGTCTTGGTCGGCCAGTCCGCGCCCGCGCTTTTGGCCCTGCTGTTGACTGAGCTCGGCGCTCAGCGCTCCGGGTAGCGCTGGCGTTCGGTGATGATCTCGGTCATGCCGATGTCGTGCGGCTGGGGATAGATCGTTGCCAGTTCGGCGCAGGCGTAGCCGACGCCAATGACGCGCGGCCGCCGCGGTAGCGCCGCCAGGGTGCGGTCGAAGTAGCCGCCGCCGTAGCCCAGCCGGTAGCAGGCGCGGTCAAAACCGACGACGGGCGCGATGATGATGTCGGGTAGGACCTGGGTGCCAGGCGCGGGCACCGGAATGTTCCACAGGCCGCGCTCAAGCGGGTCGCCGGGTCGATAGAGGCGGAAGATGAGCGGCGCCTGGCGCTCCACCACGACCGGCAGCGCGCAGCGTCCGCCGCGGGCGACGACGCTCGTCATCCAGAAGCGCAGATCCGGCTCGGCGCGGATCGGCCAGTAGAGGCTGATGGTCAGCCCGTCCAGGTTGCCCAGCGCGGCATCGAGTCCGTGGCCGATCGCCGCGGCATGGTCGTGGCGTGTCTTGGCTCCAAGCGCCAGCCGCGCGGCCAGCAGCCGCTCCCGCTCCGCTTTGCGCCAGCGCATCACTTCGGCGGCGGTGGGTCCGTCATCAGGCAAGCCTGCGCCGGGCACGGCGCCTACTTCCCGCCAAGCTCAACGGAGAGGGGCCGCTCCGATCGCGGCAGCACTTGATGACTTGACCTGCAGGCGCGCAGCGGCTCTTTGAACTCATTGCCCGGCATCTCCGAAAAGCCGCTCTTGCCGACCAGCGAGTGCCACATCGAAGGCTTATACACATCTCCGGCCAACAAAGAGACGATCACCGCGCAGATCGTCGGGTTGACCGCCGAGGCCAGCAGCACCGCGCGCAGGTTCTTGGCGTAAAACTCCGCGACCAGGTTCTTGAAGATGTCCATGCCGGCGATACAGGACTTTTGGTAGCTGGCAAAGCGCTGCGCCGAAAAATCCCCGTCGCGCAGCGCGGCGTCGGCGTGCTCGGCGGCGAACTTGGCGCCGGTGACCGCCAAAAGGATGCCGGTGGAAAACAGCGGATCGACGAAGGCGGCGGCGTCGCCGACTAGGAGCAGGCGGTCGTCATAGAACTGGGAGACGCGGTAGGACCAGTTGGCCTGCGAACCGACCTCCTGCAGCGGCCGGGCATCGCGCATGAGCCGCTGCAGATGCGGCAGTCCGGCCAGGATCTGATCGTACATCTGCTGCCGCGACAGGCCGCGGCTCACCTTGGTATAGCTCTTCTCCAGCACGAAGCCGACCGAGGTGTCGCCGTCTTTGAACGGGATGACCCAGTACCAGCCGCCGTCAAAGAGGCCGATGATGATGTGGCCCTCTTCCAGTCCGCTCTGGCGCGGCACCCCGGAGAACATGCAGTGCAGCGCGACGTTGGTGGTCACAAGCTCATCGTGCACCTTGGTCTGCTTCCGCCCCGCCATCAGGGCGTCGCGGCCGGTGGCGTCGATGAACATCGCGGCCTGGACCTCATAAGGGACGCCATCGGGGCCGACCGCCTGCGCAGTGACGCCGTCAGCGCCAAACAGGACGTTTTTGACCAGCGTCTGCTCGCGGACCTCGGCGCCGAGCTGGCGGGCGCGGTCGAGCAGGAGCAAGTCGAACTCCTCGCGCTTGACGTGGAATGCGTACGGATTTCCCGGGCGGATCGCGTTGTCGAAGTAGTAGGTAAACTCCGCGCCGGACTCCTCATGAATGAAGCGCGCGCCGGGTTTGTGGATGAACATGCGGTTCATCTGTTCGAAGACGCCGAGCTCTTTCCACAAGTCGTTGTTGAACGGCAAGAGGGATTCGCCGATGTGGAAGCGGGGAAACCGGGTCCGCTCCAAAACCAGGACCGAGCGGCCCCTCTGCCGAAGGTAGTTCGCGGTGGCTGAACCGGCAGGCCCGCCCCCGGCGATGACGACGTCGTAGCTATGGCGCATGGGCCGCATTCTATATAAAATCGGAATTTTAAATGCAAATTTTCAAATGAAATGACTCATGACCCCTGCCTGTACCTATGGAGTCAGTCTGGACGCATGACGCGGTAAGAGCATGGCCTTCCTACCGCGTCGGCCGCACGCCCGCTTTGGCCAGCGCCGCTTGCAGCGCGCTGATGCTCGTGTCGCAGGCGGCGGTCAAGGAGCGCTCTTGGCCCAGCGCCATCTCCAACGACCGGGCATTGCTGTTGCGGCGGGAGAGGCGAATGACTTCTATATGAACGCTCTGGAACTGCGCCAAGGCGTTCATCGCCGCCTTGAGCTGATCCTGGGCCGACGGATCGATGAGGCTCGACAGCGCGCTCAGCGCGTCTTGCGCCGCGGTCAGGCGGTCGGTCATCTCCTTTTCCATCGCGGCCATGGCGGCTTCATTTGACTCCGCGATGTGCGGCGCATGCAGCACCTGGATCTCGAGCACGGCCTGGACGGCGCCCGCGACCAGGGAATCGACCCGGCAGCGGTTCTTCGGCGGCGCCGTGCGCGCTACCGCGTAAAGGGCGGCCCGCACCCTATTGCCGGACTCCCGCGCCGGCGTAAACGACAGCTGCTGCGCCTTGAGGTTGGTGTTCTCCACCGCCAGCTCAAGGACGCTGCGATCGATCGCCTCATACTCGGCGAAGCGCTGGCTGAAGGCTTCGAGCATTTGCGCTTCCTTCACATAACTCAGCTCGCGCAGCATCGGCAGCATCGTCTCGACATCTTTCTTCAGCGCTTGCTTTTCCTGCTCGGCTTCGCGGGCGAAGCCGATGGACTCCGGATCCGTCTTCGCCATCACGGCGCGGATCGACGCCGTCGCCGCGAGGTTTAGCTGGATGCGAACGTCCACGGCCAGACGCTGGGTCTCCGCCAGCTGGCTCATGCCGTCGCGGCAGCCGCCCGTTCCGCCGACAAGGCCCACAAGGAGACAGAGGCAGCCAAGCACACGCCGCAGCCAGAACCGCCGCGATTTTCCAATTGTCCGATGCGAACCAGTCATGAAGTCACCTTCCTGCATCATCGTACTCGGGCGCGGCAGCGTGAAGAAAAAAGCGCTCTGCAAGCCGGGCGTCAAGACGGCCGCTGCCGCCGGCTGGGAGTCAGCGGGCAAAGTAACCGAGCAGCGTCTTGAAGTCGGCGCGGCCGCGCTTCTCCGCGATGGCGGCGCGGGCGGCCGCCAGCGAGTCTGTGGCCAGCCGCAGGTGCTGCTCGCCGTGCGAGAGGGTGCCGGTCAGGTGTTCGGTGTCCGGCTGATGGCACACAAGGCACACGCTGCTGGCTGGCTGCAGCAGCTCCGGCCGCGGCGAACAGGTACCACCCTGCGGAAACGGCGCCGCGGGAGCCAGCCGTATAAGGCCGGATTGCCCGGCGGCGACGACACGCAGCAGCTGGCGTCGGCCCTCGAAGGCGGCAAAGGGCAGCTCGGAGAGGCGGGTCTTGCCGGCGATTACGATGCGCTGACCGGGCGCGGCCGGGGCTTGCACGCGGCGCGACTCCAGCAGGGTGACCAGCGGCAGCGGCAGCGGCTCCCCCTCACGGCTGAGGATTAGAGGCTGTTCATAGATGGCAAGCCGTGTGCCGGCCGGCAGGCGCACAAAGCTCGCATCCAGGGCGAGCTCGCGGCGCAGCCAGGCAGCCCCGCCGGCGCCAGCCGGAATCGAGGCGAAGATGCGAAACACGGCGCGGTAGCCCACCTGCATGGAGTGGCGGGTCCCATCGCGCAGCGGCGGATCGAACGAGCGTGGAACATCGGCCGAGCGCGGCAACAGCTCAACCCACGCCGGTCCCTCCGCCTTATCGCCGTCTACCGGCGCTGTCGTATCGCCTAGACCCGCCAACACATCCGGGTTCTGCTGCACGAGCCGCGGCAGGTTGGATGGGAGCTGGCCAATCACCGCGGCCGGCAGCGCCAGCTTCGCAATCAGCGTCCCCAGCCCATCGCCCAGCTCGCGCAGCGCGGCCCGGCTTGCCGCATCGCGGGTCGGTTCGGCCAGGGCGTGCTGCACCGCATCGAAGCGCTCCCATAGATCGTTTTGCAGCAGGGCCGCCGCAATCGGCTGCCCCTCCGGCGCGACCGCGCGCGCCGCTTGCAGCGCCTGCACCGCCGCACCGTGCCGAGCCGCCGTCAACAGGTGCTCGATCCCAGGCAGCATGAGTTGCGCAGGGGTGTCGGCGTACTCGGATTGCACATCGGTCGCCTCGTCGAAAAAACCGACGGGCGTGGGCAGCACGTCGCAGCTGCGGGATAAAAGACACGCCGTTTGCTTCACCGTGGCAAGGCGGGCGAACAGCGCCTGGTGGAGCCGGTTCCACGGATGCTGCGGATCATCGGCGAACAGCGGCAGCAGCGGCGGCAGCGCCGGCTCCGGAGGGAGTGACATCAGGGCGTTCGCGGCGTCACTCAGCGCCGTTGCGGGTCGGGGAGCGCGCTCGCCGGAGGGGGCGGCCGGCGGCGCGGCTTCATGGATCGGGGCCGGCGCGGGCTGACGGCGGCAGGCGCCAAACCACATCGGCAGCAAAAGGACGCCGGCCGCCCCAAGGATGGCCGCGCTCGAGCGCACGGCCAGCCGGCGACGATGATTTTGAGGATGGTGTTGCCGATGGCTTTTGGGACTGCAGGTGAGCACAAGCTGCTCTCTTTTGATAAACGAGCCTGACCGGGAAACGCGGCGATGGCAAGAGCGCTCAGCGCCCGCTTCGTTCAGCACCCGGCAAATTCGTCCGCATCGCTTTGCCAAGCAGAATCTGCGCAGGTCGGTGCATCTGTATGTCTGGGCTGGCGCAGCTTTTCTGCGCGGCGTACTTCCCAGCCCGGAACGGGAACCGCCCGACTTCGCTTTGGCCATAAACTTTTAGGAGCGTGGCGTATACTAAGACTCATGGTCGGTCGCCGCGCGTGCCCCAACGTCTCGGTCGGTGGCGGCCGAGAGCCCGCGGCGTACCGGTGGCTGGTGATCGCGCTTTCGGCGATTTGCGCCGCGGGCTGCCATCCGCGGGCGCGCTCGGGAGCGATGCCGGTCATGCCTTACGCCGGCACCTGGGAATACCGCTACGGCGATGTGCCGCCGCTTCCCTGCGGCGCTGATTGGGAGCCGCCGCCCAGCGGTGAGTCCGAGCCCGCCTGCGGCGACCGCGGCTGGCAGTCCACCACGCTGCTGGAAAATCCGCCCGGAAGAGGGGAGGCGCGCTTCCTATGGTTCAAGACGCGGCTTGTCGGTCCGCCGCTGCGCGAGCCGATGCTCTTCATCGTCGACATCGACCAGAGCTATGAAGCGTACCTCGATGGCAAGCTCATAGATCACTTTGGCCCGCTTACCGGCGACCATTATCCCGGCCTCCCCAAGGTCTATCTGTCGCTCGGCCCGGATTACGCCGGCAAGACGCTGGCGCTGCGCATCTATTCGCCGTACGGATTCATCGGCCTGTTCGGTACACCGGTGCTCGGCGACAGCCATGAGATCCTGCTTTATGTCATCGAGCACGGCCTGCCGCAGGCGCTCATGGGAATCATCCTGACCGTGCTGGGAATCGGCGCCTTGGTCCTGTTCATTCTGCGCCGGCGCGAGCGGGCCTATCTCTACTACGCCGGTCTGGCCATGGGCATGGGCATTCATGTGCTCTGCCGTTCGATCATGCGGGAGACGCTCGCCGACCTCGGACCGGCTTGGACTTATTTGGAGCTCGGCAGCAACAGCGTGGCCGGGGCCTCGCTGTGCGCCTTTGTCGCCAACGTCTTTGGACCGGGACCCTTATCGATCGTCCGCCGCGTCGGCCAGGTGATGCTGGCGGGGCTCCTTATTGCGACGCTCTTGGTGGCGGTGGAGGCGGTGCCGGTGTGGTCGTTCCTGCGGCCGCTCCAGTACTATTTCATGGTCATCGTGGCCTGCGTCATCGGCACCACGATCTCTGCGGTGCGGCGCGGCGACAGCGATGGCAAGGTTCTGGCGTTCGGCGTCATCGCCTCCTGCGCGCTTGTGTTTTTCGAGCTGCTCATGCTCATCGGCGTCCTGCCGCGCTGGTGGCTGACGCTGGGCCACTACACGCTGTTCCTATTCGCGCTGACCATGGCGCTTTTGCTCGCCCTGCGTTTTGTCCGCGTCCATCGCCGCTTGCAGAACTACTCCACCGTGCTTCAGCTCAGCCTGTCGCAGGCGCGGGTGCTGGAGCCCGGCCAGCACATGCAGGTCGCGCTCAGCGAGGTCTTGCGGCTGATCGGCGGCCAGCGCGCGCTCTTGTTGGAGTGCGCAGCGGAGCGCGACAAGGTGACGCTCATGGCCGGCCGCACCGCCGCGGGCGAGGTCCTAAGCGGCGACACCCACTTTGACAGCACGCTCGTCCGGTACGTCGAGCAGCGCCAGAAGCCGGCCTTCCTCCTGCATGAGCGGGCCCGCCTGGAGCTGCCCGGCACCGACCGCCCCACGTTCCGCGAGCGGATAAGCAGCGCCGCGGCGCCACTATTATCGCGCGGCGAGCTTTTGGGAATCATCTACCTGGAGTCCGATGCGGACGACCATCGCTACGACAAGGAAGACCTGGAGATTCTGCTCGGTCTGAGTAACCAGGTCGCGCTGACCCTCATGACGACGCGGGCGGTGCGGCTCGAGCTGGAAGGGGCGCTGGCGCGGCGGCGGCTGGCGGAGCAGGATGTGCTCCTGCAGTCCGCCGGGCGGATGGCGGCCGGCGATCTGGACTCGGTGATCGCGGGGCAGGCAAGCGGCGAGCTGGCGCCGCTGGCGCTGGCGCTCGATGCGATGCGCCAGGATCTGCGGGTGAAGTTTCTCAAGCTCGAGCAGAGCAACGTCGAGATCAAGCAGCTCAACGAAGAGCTGCGGCGGCAGATCGAAGGACGCTCGCAGCGACTTATGGATCTGCTCCTCAGCGCCCGGCGCCCGGTGGCCGCGGAGATCGGGCCGGGCCGCATGCTCGGCGAGCACTACCGCGTCGTCCGGACCCTGGGCCAAGGCGCCATGGGCAGCGTGTTCGAAGTCGAACGCACGACCGATCGCTGCCGCCTGGCGGCCAAAGTCTTGAGCGAGCAGTCCGATCGCACGGCGCTTCTGCGCTTTGCCCGCGAAGCGCAGATCCTGGCCCGCCTTGATCACCCGAACCTGGTGGCGATCACCGACATCGACATTACCTCCAGCGGGGTGCTTTTTTTGGTGATGGAGCTTGTACGCGGGACGACGCTCAAGCTGCTGCGCCAGCGCTATCGCGACGCCGCCTTCGCCATCTCCGTCACGCGGCAGATGGCCGCCGGGCTGGCGGTCATCCATGCGCTGGGGATCGTGCATCGCGATCTGAAGTCCGCCAATGTCCTGATCGCCGATGGGGACGCAGGACCGCCGCGAGTCAAGCTGGCGGACTTCGGCGTCTCGACGTTCCTGGGCGGACCGGACACCTCGGCGGCGCGGCGGCGGCTTTTGGGAACCGGCGGTGCGCCGCCCGCGGACTCGGCCGGCTCCAATCCGACTCTGCCGGCGGAGGGGGAGGATCTGGACGGGGACAGCAATACGATGTCGATTTCAGCCCGGCCTGTGGCGGTCTTGCAGACCGAAGCCGCGATGGCCGGCGAAGCGGCGGCGGACGGCGAGCACCTGACGCAGAGCGGCATCTTGGTGGGCACGCCGATGTACATGGCGCCGGAGCTTAGCGAGGGCTCACAGGGGGCGCAGCCGTCATCGGATATCTTCAGCTTGGGAATGATCGCGTATGAGCTGTTCAGCGGTGAGCTGCCGTTCGCGCGGCCGCCGGTGTGGGCGCGATGGCGGGGAATCGAGAAGCATGCGCCGTCGCTTGCCGGCAAGCGGCCTGATCTCGCGCCGG
This sequence comes from uncultured Myxococcales bacterium, assembly GCA_937879845.1. Classification (GTDB taxonomy): domain Bacteria; phylum Myxococcota_A; class Polyangia; order Palsa-1104; family JAEUJZ01; genus CALFML01. The sequence goes on along the minus strand of CALFML010000594.1, from coordinate 2,126 downwards.
CGCTGGTTGAGCTTATCGATCGCTGCTTGCAGCTCGATCCCGGTCTGCGCCCGACTGCGGCCGAGATTGTCGCGGCTCTTCCCGACGAGCTTCCCGCCTTACGCGCGGAGCGCTAGAGCGTCATGCTCGCTGCCGGCGCCTCATCGCTTATGAGATAGGACTTGACGATCACCCGCTCATTGACCGGAACGGGGGTCCAGCGGTGGATGGCCACGGTGATCCGCTTGATCATGTCGGCTTCGATCTCGAAGACCTGGGTCCAGGCGACGCGGACGACCTGCTCGCTGAGCTTGAGCCGGGCCAGATCGTTGCCGCGGGCCACCACTTCGTTGCCGCGCGCGATAAGGGCGATGGGTCCGGACTCCAGAACCTGATAGCCGACGCGGAGGATGGCAAGGTAATCCTCGACCGCGTTGCGGCCGGTGAAGCGCTGGTGGTGGGGAGCGTGCCGGGCGATAAAGAGCTCGTAGTTGATGTCATCCCGCAGCCAGCGGCTCGACCAACCGCTGAGGCTGGGCTGCCTGGAAGCCAACATGAATCGCTCAACCAGCTCGGCATATTTCTTAGACATAGAATCCTCAATGACTTTCTATGCCGAACAGACAATGCAACTGACGCGCCAACCTCGGGCGCTTGGCGGGCACCTGTTTCTCGACGGGACTAGAGATTCGGCGCGGCTACCTTGGCACGCGCAGCAGGGCACGGCTGGCCGCATGGCTGACACAAACCGGAATCGGTCGGCACAAAAATCCCGGCTGAATCAGCGCCCTTGCCGGCGCGCCTGTCACAAAGGCCGACACAAAAAAGGCGGATCGCTGTACCGGAAACCGCGATGCGGTTTACAGCTGGCCCATATCGCGCAGCTTGGCGAGATCGATCTTGTGCCGGACCAGCAGGCGGCGGAGCTGGGTGCGATGGATACGCAGAACCCGCGCGGCGGCCGACAGGTTGCCTTTTTCTTCCAGCAGCGTCGCCAGAAGCGTGGCCCGCGAAGGCGGCGCGGGCGGCGATGTTGCAGGAGATAGGTTGCTCGGTGCGCTGATCGCCGACATCGGCGCGGGCTGCACGGATATACCCGATGCCGGAGTCGGATCAACCGGGCCGGGGAGCGCTGCCGGCATCGCCGCTCCGGCGGAGGGGCTGAGCTGCTCCGCGGAGACCGAGTAGTTGCCGGCTTCACCCGCCTTGATCGCCGCGGTGCTGATCTCCGCGAGCAGCTCGCGGACATTGCCGGGCCAGGTGCGGAGCATGCACATCTCGATCAGGGACACATGCGGCGATAGCTCCGGCTTCACCGCCCGGATCGCGCCGGCGATGAGCCATGGGATCTCCTCTTTCCGCTGCCGCAGCGGAGGCACGACGACCTGCGGCATGCCGATGCGGAAGTAAAGGTCGGTGCGGAATTTCTTTTCCTGCGTCAGCGCGCGCAGATCCTGGTGCGTCGCCGTGCATACGCGGAACTGTACTTTGCGCGGCTGCGTGGCGCCCAGGGGCAGGAGCTCCCCGCTCTCGATGACGCGGAGCAGCTTGGCCTGCACGGCGGCGTCCAGATCGGCGACTTCATCGAGGAAGAGCGTGCCGCCGTCGGCCGCTTCGATATAGCCTTGGCTGTCGTTGGCGATGCCGGAGAAGGCGCCTTTGCGTGCGCCGAAGATCAGCCGCTCCGCGATTCCCTCCGGGATGGCGGCGCAGTTGACCGCGATGAAGGGCCCCTCCGGGTTGGGCCCGAGGCGGTGGAAGGCCTGCGCCATCCGCTCCTTGCCGGCGCCGCTCTCGCCGTGGACGTGCAGCGAGGGGGCGAAGCGGGCCACGCTGGCGATGGCGTCGAAGGCCCGGCGCAGCGACGGACCCACGACGGCCTCGTTGACGACCGCGACCCCGCCGACCAGCGGCCGCACGTCGGTGCAGAGCAGGAACAACGTCCCCCCGGCGCGGAGCACCCGGGCGTGCTCGCTGCGCAGCTCCCCCTGCAGCGCCACCCCGTCGACGGCGCTGCCGTTGCGGCTGCCGAGGTCGCAGACGCGGACCTGCGCCCCGTGGAACTCGACGCGCGCGTGGCGGCGCGAGAGCAGCGGGTCCGTGAGCGCCGCCAGCGACTCGCGGCCCAGGTCGACCGCGCCGTCCTG
>CALFML010000593.1 GCA_937879845.1 uncultured Myxococcales bacterium | reverse complement strand
TTGCCCAGGGTGAAGGTGCCCGGGTGCTCTTTTTCGTAGATCGTATTGGGGCTCGTGCCGGCGGCGACGCACACGGTGCGCGCCGGCATCTCGAGGATCTCACCGGTGGCGCTCCACTTGCCGCCTTCGACCTTCTGGCGTTCGAAGGTCATGGCGCGCAGGGCGCCGTACTCGTCTAGGAGCGCCGCCTTGGGTGCCATGCGCTCGATGTAGTGCACGCCCTCTTCGAGGCTCTTTTCGACCTCCTCATGGTTTAAGCGGTACGCCGGCGAGTCGATGAGGCTCTTGCGGTAGACCAGCGACACGCCGCCGAAGGACTGGAGCAGCTGGGTGAACGCCGGCTCGCGGCCCTCGGCTTGCGCCTTCTGCCGCTCGGCCCGGCAGAGGCGTCCGTGCAGGAGCTGCTCGCGCAGGATCTCCCGCTCTTCGGTATCGAAGCTCTTTAGCAGCTGTTGCTCGCGCGCCACCTGATAGGCCTCGGGATCGGGGATGACCACGTTGCCGGTCGGGGCGGCGGTGAGCGCCTCCCAGCGGGCCAGGGTCTTTTCCACCTGGACGATGTAGTAGGCCAAAAGCTCGGTCGCGGTGTCGATGGCGGTGAGTCCGCCGCCGATGACGATCGCCGGCAGCCGGATCTGCAGGTTGGCCAGCGAGTCGCGCTTGCCGGCGCCGGTGAGCTGCAGCGCCATGAGGAAGTCCGACGCCTTGCGGATGCCGCGGCACAGGTTGTTTTCGATGTCGATGAGCGTCGGCTTGCCGGCGCCGGCGGCGATGGCGACATGGTCCATGCCCAGGGCCCAGGCGTCTTCCAAGGTCAGGGTGCCGCCCAGGCGCACGCCGCCGTACATGCGCAGGTGCGGCTGGCGGGCCAGGGTCAGATACAGCAAGGTGAGGAAGTTTTTGTCCCAGCGCACGGTGATGCCGTACTCGGACACCCCGCCGAAGCCGGCCAGGACGCGCTCATCGAGCTCGGACTCCAGGCTCGACCACTCCCGGATGGGCTGCGGCGCCTTGCCGTTTAGCAGATCGCCGCACAGCTCGGGCGGCAGCGGCTCCAGCTTCAGGCCGTCGATGGCGACCACGCCGAAGCCCTCACGCAAAAGGTGATGGGCCAGCGTATAGCCGGCCGGCCCCAGGCCCACCACCAGCACGTTGCGTCCGGTGTACGGCAGCGGATACGGCCGGCGGACGTTGAGCGGGTTCCAGCGGGTGAGCAGGCCGTAGATCTCAAGCCCGTAAGGCAGGTTCAGCACATCGGTGAGCACCGAGGTTTCGATCTGCGGGATGTTGACCGGCTCCTGCTTCTGGAAGATGCACCCCTTCATGCAGTCGTTGCAGATGCGGTGCCCGGTGCCCGGACACATCGGATTGTCGAGGCAGATGAGCGCCAGCCCGGCGAGCGAGTCGCCCTGGCGCCGCATCACGTGCATCTCCGAGATCTTCTCGTGCAGCGGACACCCGGCGAGCGGGATGCCGAGCGGGTTCTGCTTGAGCCCCCCCGCCTTGTCGCGCATGCCCTTGCTGCACGAGTCCTTGTCGCGATCGTGGCAGTACATGCAGTAGTCGACCTGATCGAGGATCTCGCGCGGGCTCATGCGGCGGTCGGTGAGCTTGAAGCCGTCACGGTTGCGCAGCTTATGGGCGTGGCCGACGAACATCTCCGGCAGCTTGGGATCCGGGCGGCGCAGCGGCACGAGGTGCTGGTGGTCGAGCTGGTGGGGAAAGTGGATCGACAGCCAGTGCAGCGCGTGCAGCTCTTCCTTGCGCGCCACCAGCCAGTCGCCCAGCGTGTCGCAGTCCTTCTGCGCCAGCAGGTACGGCGAGTTGTCGGTCAGCGTGACCTGCTTTTTCGCCTCGTTTTCGACGTCGAGCAGGGCGCAGGCGACCTGGGCGATGGCGAGCTCGTCGTCGCGCCGCGCCGGTTCGACGCCCAGCCGGTCGAGCAGCGCCTCGCCCTGCTCGCGCGCCGGGGCCAGCTCCTCCGGCTGCAGCTTGCGCTTCCACGAGCGGCGTTTGACAAACTCGTCCTTGAACCGGAACAGCACGAGCTCATGCGTCGTGGTCGCCGCGATGCGGGCGGTCTGCGGGGCGATCTGCGGGAACAGCTGGACCAGGAAGCGCGAGACCCACGGCGCCACATCGGTGAGCAAGGTGGACAGCGCTTCGGGCCCGAGCTCCTGCCCGTGGCGGTAGTCTTCGTAGCGCTGGTGCAGCGCCGCGTCGCCGGCGGCAAGCTGGGCGAGCCAGAGGTCAAACAGGCGCCGCAGACCGTAGGGCGAGAACAGATCGGCGAACGCGAAGCCGATGATGCCGAGCTCGGGCGGCGGCGCCGCCGGCCCGCGGTTCATGCGTGAAAACGAGGTGGTGCTTGGCTCTGACATGTAAGCGTGGAATTTCCTGTTCCGGTGGAAGTTCGGGTTAGTTGCCCTTGCGAGCGAAGGTGACGCGCTTTATCACAAGCGGGGCTTTGGGGACATCGCGGGAGCCGGCCTCGACGTGCGAGAGCTCGGTGATGAGCTCGATGCCGTCGCACTGGCCGAAGATGGTATGCCCGCCGTTGAGCCACGAAGCCTCGCGCTCGGTGATGAAAAACTGCGAGCCGCTGGTGCCGGGACCGCGGTTGGACATCGCCAGCCGACCCCCCCGGTCAAAGCGCAGCTCGGGATGGAACTCGTCAGCGATAGTATAGCCGGGATCGCCGAAGCCGGGGGCGCCGTGGCAGCCCGGGTCGCCGGTGCAGTTCGGATCGCCGCCTTGAATCAGCATCTCCGGAACCACCCGGTGCAGCAGGTTGCCGTCGTACAGGGGCTTTTTGACCCACTGCCCCGACTTGGGATCCTTCCACTGCCGCAGCCCGCGCCCCAGGCCAATGAAGTTAGCCACGGCCAGCGGAGCTTTGTCGCCGAACAGCTCGCAGTGGAGCGCCTGGACCGGCTTGCCCTCGCGCATGATTTCGATCGTGGCGATGATCGCGCCGATGCCGCGGATTCCGGCGACGGCCTGCGCGATCGTCAGGTGCGCTTGGGCGGGATCGACCGGCGCGCTGGCCGGGCTGGCCGCAGGCGGGGTTCCCGGCGCGGCTGGCGTCCCCGGCTTGGCCGCAGCCGCAGTCCCCGGCGCGGCTGGCGTCCCCGGCTTGGTCGCAGTCGCGGTCCCCGGAGCGGCTGGGGTCCCTGGCTTGGCCGCAGTCGCGGTCCCCGGAGCGGCTGGGGTCCCTGGCTTGGCCGCGGTGGGCGCCGGCGCCGTACCGGCGGGCTTGGCCGCGGTGGCAGCCGGTGCTGCGGACGCTGGCTTTGCCGCTGCCGGAGTCGCCGCGGTGCCACCGGAAGGTGCGGCAGCTGCCGGCTTGGCGGGAGAAGGAGCGGCGGGGGCGCCGGCGGGCTTTGCGGCCGCGGGCGAGGGCGTGGTTGCCGCCGGCTTTGCCGCTGCTGCCGGAGCCGTCGCGGGCTTGGCCGCGGGCGCTGCCGCGGGCTTGGTCGCCGCCGGTGCCGGAGGGTCCTCGGCGGCGTCTGCGGTCAGCGGGACGATGGTGAACAGCGCTGCCGCAACGGCAGAGGCAAAGGGGAGAGCAGTCCGCATCGGATTCCTTGTCTATTCGAGATTGCGATCGGGGCCGCGGCCAAGGTTGTGGAACTCGGCGCGGGCGCCGACTCCAAGGCCGTGCTGTTTGGCGGCGCCGCCGCGGACCTCGACCACGTACTGGGCCGGCGCGTCCGGACCGCGGCTGGTCTCATCGAGCGGCACGGTGTTCTCTTCGATCCCGACGACCACGCGGCGGGAGTCGAGGAAAATCATGTCGAGCGGAATATAGGTGTTGCGCATCCAGAAGCGGCGGATGTCCTCGCCGGCGAACATGAACAGCATGCCGCCGTCGGGGGCGAGCTCGCGGCGGAACATCAGGCCGCGCATCAGCTCTTCCGAAGAGCGGGCGACCTCCACCTTGACGATCCACGGCGGCGCGCCAGTCGGCGGGCTGAACACCACGGTCGCCGCGCTATCGGCGGCCGGCGGCGAGGGGTTGCTGGTCGATGGCGGCTTGGTGCAGCCGGACAAAAGACTGCCGCCAAGCAGCGCCAGGGCGCAAGCCGCCGTCCGCCGGCCAAGCCGCCGCGTCGGTTCGCCGCACGCTTCACTGCCGCGCGATTCCCCGCCGCGCGATTCCCCGCCGCGCGCTTGGCTGACCAGACTAAGGCGCATGCGCCGCGTTCGCCTTGTCAGGCGTCGGCGCTTGCCCTGCCGGCGCGGGTTTTATCGTCGGCGCGGTCGCCTTCGCCTTGGTGGCGCGCAGGGCCGCCTGCACCAGCTGCTTGGCGGCGAGCGGCTGGGTCTGCGGGTCGATGCCCTTGCTCGCCTGCTCACGCATGAGGTCTGCCAGGTAGGCCAGGCGGATCTGCGCCGCGTCGGGGCAGCGCGGACCCTGGGCGGAGCAGGCGGCGAGGCCGGCCTCCGCTTCATTGAGCGCCAGCTCCGGCTGGAGCACGGTCGCGTAGGCGTAGGCGTTGACCTGATGCACCAGGTAGTCGCCGCGGTCCTTGAACTCGGCCAGCGTGGCGATCGCCCAGCCGGGCTGCTCGACGCGCAAGTAGGCCCGCGCCAGCTCCACCGCCGCTCCCACGTCTCCCGGCGAGCGGTACAGCGCATCCTCCAGCACCGCGAGCCGGTCCAGATCCGTCCGGTCGCCCTGAATCGCCGGCTGCACGACGACGCTCGGCTGCGGCAAAAGCACCAGGAAGGCCACGATAAGGACCGCGAACAGGTCGATTAGTCTCGTCACACACGCCTCGCTTGCAGGAACTTTAGCGCCGGGGGCCGCGGCTCGTCAAACGGCATCGCACTGCGGTTTGCCGCCGAGACACGGCCTGGATGGGCGGTCTTTGGTCTTCAAGTCCGACCCTGAGAGGTCGGATGCGCGGGCCGGTAGGAGCGCGCCGGACATTGCGCCGGCTGGGGCAAAATTCCCCGCTTCTGTTGCGCATTTCCACGGGCCCACTTGTAGCTTACGTCACTTGCCGCAAAACCAGGCTCAGCTTGAAAGCGGCGGTTTCGCCGGGTTAGCGGCGACTCGGCCGGCGGCCGGTTCCTTTTTCGTGTGTGGCACTGCGCGTGCTAGAACTTGCACCGCAACCGAGTCACCAAAACCCCGATCTCTGGAGGTCTCTCAAATGTCGCTACTGAAAACCCTGGCGGATGCATTCCATGAAGGCGGCTGGCCGATGTGGCCGATCCTGCTGCTGCTCATCATCTCGTGGGGCATCTCGATCGAGCGCGTGGTTTATCTGAAGAAAGCCGGTATCGACAAGGAGAAGCTCCTGTCGCTGCTCAAGAGCCAGATCATGGCCGGCAACATCCAGGGCGCGGTCAAGGTCTGCAGCGGCAACCCCACCCCCGTCACCCGCATCATTCAGCAGGGCCTCACCAAGTTCAACCGCCCCGACGCCGAAGTGCAAGCTGCGATGGACGAAGCGGCGCTCAAGGAAATCCCGAAGCTCGAAGCCCGCACCGGCTACCTCGCCATGCTCGGCAACGTCGCCACCCTCGTCGGCCTCCTTGGCACCATCCTGGGCCTCATCCACTCGTTCGCCGGCGTCGCTGGCGTCGATCCCTCGATGAAGGCGACCCTGCTCGCCAAGGGCATCTCCGAGGCCATGAACTGCACCGCGTTCGGTCTTATCTGCGCCGTCCCGGCCCTGGGCTGGTTCGCCATCCTCAACGGCTGGACGCAGCACACGATCGACGACATCAACGAGGTCTCGGTGCAGGTTGTGAACCTGGTGGTCGGCCACCGCAACGCCATGAAGGCCGGCGCCAACCAGGGCTAACTCATCGCACGGTACTAGGCGGCGGCGAGCTGCCGTGGCTGACGATTAGAAGTTTAGAGAGCCCGGCGACGCAGCCGGCAACGACCGGCAAACAATAGGAGTTAAGCGATGGGCGGCGCAGCACCTCAACCTACAGGCAAAGGCGGTAAAAAACCGCTCGATGCCGCGATCAACCTGGTCCCGTTTATCGACCTCTTGTCGTGCTGTATTTCGTTCCTTCTCATCACCGCCGTGTGGACGCAGCTGGCCCGCATGGACGTGACGCAGAAGAGCAAGGCACCGTCAGGAGCGGTCGATGAGCCGCCAACGCCGTCGGTCACCCTCACGCTCTTTGTAAACTCGGACGGGTACATCTTCTCCAAGTCCACCGGAGAGAGCACACCGATCGAGAAGAAGGGCGAGGAGTATGACTACACCAAGTTGGCGGAGATCATGGCTCAGGCCAAAAAAGACCACCCCGACAAGGAAGACATCAACATAAAGTCCGACGACACCGTGATCTACAACAAGGTCATAAAGACCATGGACGTGGTGATCTCGGCTCACTTCCCCAACATCTCACTATCTGACAAGGGCGCAGGAGGCTGATCATGTCTGGAAGTGATGCGATCAATCGTCCTGGCCTGATGAAGTCGCCTGGTCCGCGACTGCGGAAGTTCATTCCGCTGAAGTTTGTGACCAAGGGCGGCGGCAAGAAGACGGGATACGCGGAGCTGAACCTGACCTCGATGGTGGACATGCTCACCATCCTCGTCGTGTTCCTGCTTCAGACCTTCTCGGCTTCCGGCGAGCTCCTGACGGTCTCCAAGAACATCACCCTGCCCGAGGCGATTAACTTCCGCGATCTGGAGCAAGCTCCGATCATCGCGGTGTCGCGCGACGCGGTGACGCTCAACGGCGACCCCAAGGCCGACTCGACCGAGCTGTCGCGCGACGGCGGCGTGGACTGGAAAATTCCCCAGCTGCACGACGACCTGGTGGTGCTGAAGAACAACTTCAAGCTTCTGCACCCAAACCCCGAGGACTTTAAAGGCATCGTGATTGTCCAAGCCGACAAGAACATCGACTTCAAGGTCATAAAGAAGGTCATGTATACCTGCGCCGTCGCAGGCTATAACAACGTGAACTTCGCCGTGCAGTCGCGCGGCAAGGGCGGCGGCGGCGGCGGCTGATGCCGCTGTCCCAGGCGGAGCGGTGGAATCTCGCCGCGCCCGCCTGGTCCCAAGTCGTTGGCACGCTCCTTTCTGAGTCCAGCCTGAGTCCGCTCTACGTCCGGCCGACCCCGGTCAGAATTCCCACCCCGCCTGACGCTTTCAGCCTCGCATCGCAGCGGATCGCGCGGTAGCTTGCGCCTTGCCTCTTTCCTTGTAGCCCGCCGCATGTATAGAATCTTTCTCACGAGACCTTCCTCCGCACTCGACGGGAGATTGCAATGAGTACACTCCGCCGCATCCTATGGGCGCACTCGCGCTGTCTGGGACTGACCCTCACGCTCGGCTTGGTCGGGCTTTCTGGCTGCTTGGAGGACCCGCAAGATCCCAAGACCTGGATCAAGAAGCTCGACGACGTGCGCGAGCAGAAAGAGGCGCTGCGCCAGCTCGCCAAGCTCAAAGACGAGTCGTCGGTGGCGCCGCTCACCGCGCTGTTCAAGCGGAGCAAGGATCCGGAGCACCTGCGCGTCATCACCAAGATCCGCTCCGACTCGGCGATGGAGCTGTTCATCGCCCAGCTCGACTACTCGGACGACAACTATGAGAACGCCTCGGTGGCCGCCACCGGCATCTTCGAGGTCGCGACCCGCGACGACAAAGGCCGCGAGGCCGCCAAGAAGGCGGTGCCGGATCTCATCAAGGCGATCACCAAGAAGCTGCCGATAAAGACCCGCGCCAACGTCGTCAAGGTCGAGGCGATGCGCGCCCTGGGGGCGATCAAGGATGCGAGCGCCGTCGATGCGCTCGATCAAGTGCTGGAGACCCCGGCCGACGAGCAGGACTTCTTCCTCAACAAGCAGGCGGCGCGCTACCTGGGAGAGTTCGCCGATGCCAAGTCGGTGAACTCGCTCGTGCGCGGGCTGTGGATGACCGGGCGCAACGTCGATATCTTCCAAGACTGCCGCATTGCGCTGGTCCGCATCGGCGAGCCGGCGGTCGATAAGCTGGTCGAGACGCTGCAGCGCAAGAACATGGTCGTCGAGGAAGACGCCAAGAAGTATGAGTTCCTCCCCGGCATCGTGGTGCAGAAGGCGGCGATTCTGCTCGGGGATCTGCGCAGCAAGAAGGCGCTGCCGGCGCTGCAGGCGGAGCTGGCCAAGAAGGACGACGGCCTGGCCCCCAACGGCGTCTCCGGCCATCAGTCGGTGCTGCAGGCGATCGGGTTTATCGGCGATCCGTCGGCGGTAAAGACCCTGATCGGGATCCTTGCGGATGGCAAGCGCAACGCCAAGCACCGCGCCGCCGCTGCCGAGGGGCTCAACCTGCTCAGCGCCACCGATGCGCTGCCGGCGATGCTGAGCGCGGCCAAGACCAGCTACATAAGCGGCAAGGGCGAACAGAAAGAGGTCGATCAGGAGAAAGCCACCCTGGCGGCGCAGGCGGTCACCCAGTTCTCGCGCCTGACCGACAAGGATGAGACGGCGGCGATCGATCCGATCCTCAAGGCCATCCCCAAGGAGTTTGCCGATATCGCCGAGGTCTTCCAAAACGCCATCGACCGCACCAAGCTCGTCGGCGAGTGCAAAAAGGACATCGCCTGCTTCGGCAAGGCGCTGGGCGATCCGAAGAGCGCCCGCGCCGAGCGCGCCGCGTTCTCGCTGTCGCGCCTGGGCCATGACGCGGTGGCGCCGCTCGTACAGTATGTCGGCCACAAGGACTCGGCCGTGCGGTCGGCGGTGCTGTATGCCCTGACGCGGGTGGCGACCAAGTCGGACCAGAACGTGATCAAGGCGCTGACGGCGCAGATTGAGCTCGACCGGACCAAGGACAAGATCGGCATCGCCCTGGCGGAGGAGATGCGGGTCGTATCGGCAATCATCGCGCACCGCTAGCCCGCCGCGGTCGGCCGGCGCTCGCCGGCCTTGTCCCCCTTTATCGCTCCTTTCAATTCTCCCTTCATCGCACCGGATCTCGCTGCGGAACTGTCGGACCGTCCACGGTCTGGCTATCGCGCCGTCGGCAAATCAGCTCCGGTGCGGCCGCAAGTGGCGACAAAGTCGCGAAAATATGTAGATAGCAAACAAAAATTTATGTCAAAGACGTGATAACATAGGAGCTGTGTTATCGCGTACCTTCACGCTGGGGCGCTATACCTGTGTTGAGCGGATCGGGGTAACTCCCGTCGGTGAACAGTGGCGGGCCAAGCGCTTCGGGCTGATCGGCGTCGAGCGCCAGTACCTGGTCATCAAGCTGCACGCGCAGCTCGCCAAGGACAGCGCCGCCGTCGCCCGGCTCACCACCGCACTGCGGAGCTATGCCGAGCTCGAACACGACGGCCTGCTGCGCTTCTTCGAGCAGGGCAGCCAAGGCTCAGACCATTACGCGGTCTTCGAGTTTGTCGGCTATGCCGACCTGCGCAAGCTCAAAGCCGGGCTGGAGCTCTCCGGGAGCCGCGAGAAGTCTTCGCTGCTCTTGCCGGCTCTGGTCGTGGCGCTGGGTCAGGAGCTGAGCGCGACGCTGGCGCGGGCGCATGAGCGCGGCCTGTATCACGGGATGCTGTCGCCGCAGGCGGTGTGGCTGGACGGCGAGGGCGGGCTGCATCTGGCCGACGTCGGCCTGCTGCCGGCGCTGCCTACGGCGAACTGGGCCAGCGATGCGAGCATCAAAGCGGCCTATCCCTATATGGCCCCCGAGCTGCAGATAAGCAGCGTCCCGACCGAGCAGAGCGACGTGTATTCGCTCGGCATGATCCTGCAGGAGCTATTGGGCGGGATCTCGGTCGCCAGCGCCAGCGCGGAGGCGGCGCCGGTGATTGCCGCGCTATCGCCGGTGCTGCTTCAGGCGACGGCGCGGGTGGCCTCGGGACGGTTTAGCTCGATCGCAGCGATGCGGCAAGCGCTGGAGTCGGTGCCGCTGCCGATGCCGGAAGCTGTGCGCAGCGCTCTGCAGCAGGTCGGTCAGCAGTTTCAGATGGCCGGCGACACGGTGCCGCAGCCGGTGGTCATCAGCGAACGCAGCAGCGCTGAGCCGCTGCCGCCGCCGCCGACCGGACGGGTGCTCCTGGGGAAACCCGGCCAGGGCGTGCGGGCCCGCAACCAGGCCAGCCGGCCGGGCCTTATCGATGAGGATACGCTGAACCTTCCGCCCACCTCGGGGCGCGGGGATGAAGACACGCCGCTGCCGATGTCGCGGCCGCTTTTGGTCACCAATCCCAAGATCAGTGTGGACTCGGAGAGTCCGGTCGGTCCGCATCCGCCGCTCACCGACGGCCCGGCGGCGCGTCTGGCGACCGGCGCCAACGAAAGAATTTCCCGCGCCGATGCGAGCCGTCCGCCCACCGGACCCCAGGCCGCCGCCCGGACGACTGGCAAGTCGGCGCCTCCCCAGGGCCCGGCGTCCGGAGGCAGCCGCCGTCCCGCCAGCCCGGTGACGATCAATCCCAAGGCGCAGTTTGGCACCGATGCGCCGTCGCGGCCGCCCGGCGCGGCCAGCGGCGTCCTGCGCGAGAGCGCGACCACCCCGACCGCCGATCTGGATGACAAGGCCACCGCCGCGGCTTCGGCCAAGGCCGAGCTCAAGTGGACCTCAGAGGCGGCGGCCGCCTCGCCCGACCGGGTGGCGGCGACCGGCGCTTACGGCCACCTGGTCGGTTCGCCGGATGAAGCGCCGGCGATGGACAAGCACTCGATCGAGACCACGAACCCGGCCCTGGCTCCGGTCCGCGTAAAGCCCGCCGCGCCGGCCGCTGCCGCGGCCACGGACGAGCCGACCAACCAGCTCTCGACCGAGGAGGCGCGGGCGCTGGCCGATGCCGATCTCATTGCGGTCGCAGTGTCGGGCGCGGGCCATGCACCGATCTCGATCCCGCCGCGCGAAGCGACTGGCGCGGCGGCGGAGCCGTCCGGTATGGGCCGCGCCACGCCGCCTGGGCTGGCGGCTGTTTCTCCGGCCGCGGCCGCCTTTGGCGATGCCGTCCCGGGCGCCGGACCGAGCTCGCAACCGGCGATGCTGGCCACCCCGCCGGCCAACCGCAAGTCGATGGTCCTGGCGGCGCTGGGACTCGTGGGCCTTCTGGGCGGCGGCGGCTTGACGTACCTTTTGACCAGCTCCCATGGCCATAACGGCCCGGCATCAGCGAACACCGATGGCGGTGGCGCGACCACCGATGCGCAAGGCGCCAAGGCCGCCAGCGGCCCGGCCAAAGTTCCCCCGGGCGAGCTGCGTCTTGTCGCGGAACCGGCCGCCGACGTCTACATCGATGGGCAGTCGCGCGGTCGCACGCCGGTGACGCTGCCCATGACGCCGGGCCCGCACAAGCTCCTGCTGATTGCCGAGGAATACGGCCTCTTGCGCCGCGAAGTCACGGCGGGCACCGAGCTGTCGCTCAAGCTCGACCGCGCCAAGCTGCCCGAAGAAGTCGCCGGTACCCAGGTGGTCAAAATCAAGTGCAAGACTAAGGGCGAGCTGCGCATCCTGGTCGATGGCAACGATACCGGCCTGTCGTGTCCGACCGAGACCCTGGCGGTCTCTCCGGGGCGCCACACCTTCGGCTTCTTGCGGCCGGCGACCGAAGAGCTGCAGGAAAAGGCGCAGAAGGTCAAAGCCGGCAAGGGCGCCACGAAGATCAAGGTGAAGTTCTAAGCGGCGAACCGATGACGCGGGCCGCGGCGCGAGCGCTTTCGGGCGGAGACCCCAGCCGATTCAGGGCTGATAGGTGAACTTGAGCTCGTAATCGCAGATGTAGAACGTATCGCCTTCGTCGATGCGCTTATTATCGATGCGCATGCCCTTGTACTCGATGCCGTTGGTCGAGCCGAGGTCCTTAATGTAGTAGACGCCGTTTCGCCGCAGCACCACTGCGTGCTGGCGCGAAATGTTGCCGTCCTTGATCGGCAGATCCGCGGTCTTGGAGCCGCGGCCGATCACGTACTGCTCTTTGTCGACGACGAAGCGCTGGCCGTTGAAGACCAGATAGAGCACCGGGGCTCCGGCATCGCTGCTCGCGGCGGCCGACGGCACCGCCAGCGGTGGCGACCAGTTCGAGGCCGGGGTGGAGGGCGTCACGCTCGGCGTGTGCTGCAGGCCGGGCGAAGGTGTCGCCGGTGTTGCCACCGGTCGCGGCAGCGGCGGCGGCTGGGTCGGCGGCGTCGGCGGGGGCGGCGGCACCGCCGGCATCGCCCGCGGGCTCGTGCCAAGCGGCGGCGGCGGCAGCGGCGGCCGCGGCGCCGTCGGGGGAGCCGGCGCGGTGAGCGGGCGCGTCATCTGCTGGCTGGTGGAGTTACGGACCGACGACGGGGATGGCGTGCCAATCGCCGGCCGGAGCGTGCCGGCGCCGCTGTTGGTGCCGCTATTATTGGCGTTGCCGAATCCGCCCACCCCGGAAGGTACGATCTGGCTCGGAGAAGAGCCGGCCGCCGGAACCTGATAGTTCTTCGAGCGCGCGTACAGCCGCATCGACTCGTTGACCAGATAATCGATGGAGCAATCGAAGTCGTTGGCCATTGCCTCGAACGTCTCCCACAGGACGTCGCGGCAGTAGAAATGGCGCATCGTCTTCTTATTTTGATCCATACCCGTTCCCTCGTACGCTATCGCGGTCTGACCCAATCGTCGAGCAGCGCCCCGGCACAGAAGGAGCGGCCGACGCGCTGCGCCCCGAGTCGTCGGTCAATGTCCATGCCCGGGTCCCGGTACGGCGCAGCGCGACGCAGCTTTGGCGCGACAGACTGTACATGCGGCCAGAACATGATGGGCTAGCGTATCGTTCCGTGTGACAAAGGTCAAGGTTGGCGACGGCAAGAAGCAGGCGGCGAGCGCGCCGAAAAGCCGCCCGGGCACCACCATGGCGGCATCTGTTTGTGCCCACGATATCACAATGGCGCAAAGCGCGCAGACCCGCACTAGCAGCCGGATACCGCGTCTTGTCTATAGCAAAAGTGAAATGGACGAAAGCGGCTAGCGGGGTTAGTGGGGAGTGCCGCCGATGGACTTGATCTGCTGCCGGACGCCCTCGGCTTGAACCGGTTTTTTATCGCCGACTAGATCGATGTACTTGTTGAAGGCGTCAATCGCCTCTTGCTTTTGCCGGTCCTGCGCCAACAGCACACCCAGGTCGTACCAGGCATCGGCGTTCTTTTCGTTGATTTTGATCGCATCGCGGTAGGCGGCAATCGCCTCGGCGGTCTTGAGCTGGACGCGGTAGATGACGCCAAGGTCGAAGCGCAGATCGCTGTCGCCCGGCAGCAGCTTGATCGCTTGCTTGGTCACCTCGGCGGCGCGGTCGAGCTGCTTGGCCTGACGCAGGGCGACGGCGAGATTGCGCAGCGCGTCGGGGTTATTGGGGTCGAGCTGCACCGCCTTCTCAAGATGCGGCAGCGCCTTATCGTACTGCTTCACCTGGCGATACAAGGCGCCGAGCGAGGTCCGCCACAGCACTTCGTTGGGCGCAAGCTCCGTGGCGCGGGTCAGGGCCCGGATGGCCTCCTGCTGGTGGCCGATCATCGAATAGCAGTAACCGAGGTTGCCGTGCGCGAACGGATCATCGGGCTGTAGCCGGATTACGCCTTCATAGTGCGGCACCGCTTTGTCGCACTGCTTCTGCTTGCGCAGCGCGTTGCCGAGACTGAGCTCGGCGGCGGCATAGTTCGGGCGGAGGCGCAGCGCTTCCTCGAGGGCGGCGCGAGCATCGTCGAGCTTGCCGGCCTGCATGAAGGCCAAGCCTTTGCGGTACTGAGCGTCGGCTTCATCCGCGTGGGCCCGCCCTGGACCTAGCGTCACGCCGCAGAGAAGACCGGTGACGATGAATTTACGGAGCATGTGAACAAGGGTACCATGTTCGTAGCTCGGAGGCGCGCATGTAAAAGCGGGGCGCCGGGCGCTCCGTCGGAATTTTTCGCCGCTGTCACAAGAGGTCGGCGCAACGGGCCAGCGCCAAAGGGTCTATGCGGCAGACCGGTTTGGCCGCCTCGATGTAGGTATCCTGCGCGATAGGCTAGGCCCGATAGGGCTTGGCGATAGGCGATAGGCGATAGGCGGGAGCGGGTGGGCTTAGGCGTAGACTGCGGCGTAGATTTCACCGGCCGCCTATTGGGCTCGCCGCCTGTTTGGCTTCCCCGCTAGGCGCTACGCGATTTTCTACTCGATGGGGTTGATTCGCTCCAGGTTGAGCCCGCCCGCGTACGAATACGAGGTCGCGTACGAGTACCCATAGCCGATTAGGCCGAACGGCTTGTTCGCGGTGATCCGATGGTTGCCCGGCATGGGCAGCGGCACGATGGCGCGGCCAAACATCGTCGTGCCGATCTGGCGCAGCGTCACCGTGATCGGCGTGCCGTCCAGGCTGAGCTTGGCGTCCATCGGCGCCGTGACATGGATGTAGTCGTAGGTATAGGTCTGCGGCACGTAGAAGATGTAGTCATTGCGGTACTGCTCGACCGGCACGAGCGGGGTGATGTTCGCATCGCCCAGGCACTTGACGTTGTCCGCGGTGCCGGCAAACGGGCAGCTCGGCGACACGCCGGTGGGAAACTCCGCCGGATCGTACTTGCCCGACAGGTTGCCCCAGGCCGGCATGTACTGGAAGGTCAGGATCGGCTGGTCGGCCTCGATGGTGAAATCGCTGTCGGTCGAAAACTCGAAGATCTGGCTCTTGGCCAGGACCGGGATGGTCTTGGGAATGTTGGGTCCGCCGGTGAGCGTGATGTGCGTGTTATCGACGCTGGCGACGATGCGGTAGTAGTCCTTGTCGGAAGCGTTGCGCTGCTTGACCTTGGCCGCCAGGTACTGCTTGCCCCAGGTCTCGAGCGGGAACATCTGGACGCCCAGGTGGTTGCCGCCGATCGCGCTGGCCGGGATCGACACGCCGCCGGCTCCGCCGTAGACCGCGACCGGCGCGCTGGCCTTGACGGTCGCCCCGGAGATGTCCTCATGCGAGTTTACCTGCATGATCTCCAGCACCTCGAAGCGGTTGACGAAGCGGCCGAGCTTTTCGCCGGCTTTGAGCGCCTGCACGCCGGGGCCGCTCTTGGTCGCCACCGGGGTCGTCACCTCGACGTAGGTGTTGTCCTGCAGGCCGACCACGGCGACGAAGCCCTGGCCCTGCGGCGGCGAGGTGATGAGCTCCGCGTTATACGTGTACGACATGACGAAGTAGTTCTTCGCCATCACGTGCTCCGGCAGGAGCAGCGTCGCCGAGCCCGAGAACACGGTCGCGGCATCGATGGGATGGAACAGATACACCGCCACCGGCGTCGTCGAAGTGAGGTGGAAGGCCTTTTTCGACTGCTCGGTCTGCGACAGCTTGTTCTTGTCGTGCGGCAGCCGGAAGATGGCGACGCCGCCCATCGGGTCGCCGGTCGCCGGCTTGATGTCGGCCGAATCGACGACGCCGCTGGCGTCTTCCAGCGTCACCTTGGCGGTGAGACGATCGCTCGTGTTGGTGACGACGATGCCGAGGTTGCCGACCGTGGAGGTGGACCACAGGTTCACCGGATAGAAGCTGCAGCCGACGTTGCCGCGGGTGACCAGCTCGCACGCTTTTTTGCACACGCCTTCGACGCAGGTCTCGCCGGTCGCGGTGTCGCAGGCGGCGACCTTGGTCCAGGTCGCCCCATCGCAGAGCTCGATCGCGTTTTTGTCCACCGTGCAGCGCCGCCGATCTTTTTGGCACGGCGGCGGCATCATCGATATCGCCAGATCCGGCGGCGAGGTGTTCTCATCGACGCCCGTGCGCACCGGCGTACACCCGGACTGCGCCGCGATCCCGGCCGCCAGGACAGCCCAAAGGACGTTTACCCCCAGGACATTCGAAAGGACAAGCCCGCAGATGCCAAAGCGGCCAAAACGGCCCGGCCAGAACGACCGCAACGCAGGGAACCGCGACGAGGTACGCATGGGTATTGCTTACTCCGATTTTGCCCGCATGTCACCTACTTGAACCCGAGTGTAATCGCCGCCGGCGAAAAAGTTCGGCCTACACTTCCTTGCTGAACATCGGTCGCAGAAAAACGCTGCCGGGGGGTGCTTGCGGTTAGCGCATTAAGCGCTTGCGGGGCAGGTTTGTTGTTTAGAAACGCTAGCTTATCGATATAACGCGGTTTTTAAATGAGAATTTTTATAAATTCCCGTGGAAAACCCCAAGGCGGACATCGCCTTCCTAGTGGGCCGATCAGGTCGCGTGTAGGTGAAATGGCGAGATCCGCCCGCCTTATGCGCATGCGTCAGCGGCATCCCTGCCATCGCGCTTAGTAATGAAATTTAATCTGGATTTTAAGGAGCCCTAGCGCGCAAAAATTGATCTACAATCAACACCCGCAATGGGCGTGCGCAGGCCGAGTGTTAGGCTTTATAGCGCGCTGTACTACAACCTAGGCGTGTCAGTTCAATGCTTTTGCTGCGCATCGTAATTCTCGCGCTTGTCTGCTGCCTCAGCTTAGCCGGCAACTCGACCTCATCGCCGAGCGTCAAAGCCGCGTATCTGAGCGATGGCCGGACCGCGCTCGGGGCAGGGCAGCCGGCGGGGACGTGGGCCGGCGCCGGCGCCACCTTGGCCTCGGTGCAGTTCGGGGCGCGCAGCGAAGCGCAGCTGCGCGGACGGGCGCTATTCGTTCCGCCGGCGGCCGAGATTCCCGCCTATGAGCCGCCGCCGGCCGGGGAAGAGCCGCCGCCGGCCGAGCTCGAGGTCGGTCCGCGCTTCCGCGGCCAGCCCGACGACGAGCTCTTGGCGCACATCTGCCAGCCGCCGATCAAATCGATAAAACCCCTCGGCGGCGGCGCATCGATCAAGTTCAAGGTGAAGTTCGCCGATGGCAGCGAGGCCGCGGTCAAGCCCAACCAGACGCGCATCACCCGCTACCAGGCCGAAGTCGCCGCCTACCGCCTGTCGCGCGCGATGGGCCTGTCGGTCGTCCCGCCGTCCTGCGTACGGCGCTTCACGACCGAGCAGCTCACCGCCAACATGCCCAAGGATCTCCGCGCCCGCATGGAGCAAGAGCTCCTGCCCGACGAAAAAGGCGATGTCGCCTGCGCCATCATCACCTGGGTCCCGGGCCTGCGGCCGCTCAAGCTGGAGCAGCAGGACTGGTGGCGCCCGGCGCTGCTGCGCGGAGCGCCGATTCCTCCCGGCAAGCAGCAGCGGCTGCTGGAGATCAGCACGCTGCTCCTGTTCGACTACCTGATCCTGAACTACGACCGCTGGTCGGGCGGCAACACCCACGAGGTCGACGGCCAGATGGTCTTTATCGATCAAGGGGCCGGCTTCGGACCCGACCGCCACCACCGGTCGTCGCGGCATGCGTTCCGCACCCTCAAGTGGAGCCAGCGCTTCTCCGCCGTCGTGGCGCAGCGCCTGTTCGACCTGGACGTCGGGCTCGTGCAGCGCGAGCTCGGAGCCATCCTGCCGCCGGCCGATGTGGAAGGATTGATCTTCCGCATCCAGCATGCGCGGGAGTACCTGCGGGCGCTGCGGCGCGCCGACCCGCACGACTCGCTGCTTTAAGCTCCGAGAAGCGTACTGGGGTTTTGCGCGTGCCGGTCCGTGGCTACGGCCCAAGGCCGCTGCGGGCGGGCGCCGCGCTGATCGAAGCGCTTGCGGCAGTTTCGGGATGGGAACAAGCCGGAGCATGGCGCTGCGCCGGTCTGGACCGGTGTCGGGCTAGGGAATACGACCCGTCACCGGTCGCGGACGCGGACTGCGGATAGGGCGCGTCCTCCGCGCGTCCCGCTGAAACCGCTAGGGCAAAAGTTTGCGGGGCGGCGCCAAGGTTCAGAGATTCTTCGGGTGCCGCTGCGCCTGCAGCAAGGCGGCCAGCGAATCGAGCTCGGCGCCGGTGAGCTTCTTGCCGAACGCCGGCATGTCGTTTTTCTTGCCGTAGTAAAGCGGCGAGCCCGGATCGCTGAGCAGCGCCCGCGCCCACCCGGCCGACAGATAGCCCCCGAGGCCGGGACCCTGGCCCGGGCTCTGGCCGTCGCGCTCGTGGCAGATGTCGCAGTTGGTGTCTTCGAAGATCTGCGCCCCGCGCTTGGCCCGCGCGGCATCGATATCGCCCCCGCCGCCAAGCGAGTACACGTACTCGACCAGGTCGGCGAGCGTCTCCGGCGGCAGCTGCACCGCTTTCATTCCGCCCTTGAGCTTGGTGCGGCCAAAAGCGCGGTCGTGATCCGGATCCGTGATGAGCGCACTGATCCAGCCGCGCGTGCCCCAGCCGGTCAGGTCCGGCCCTTTCTGATCTTCGGGCGCCGGCCCCGCCGTGCCGAGCTTGTGGCAGCCCTGGCAGTGCTCGCGGAACAGCAGCCGGGCGCGCTCCAGCGGATCGTTGAGGTACACGGCTGTTCCGCCGGCGACCGGCACGCCCTCAAGCGCCAGACGGCGGGCGCGCTGCGACTCTTCTTCGGCGCGTTTGCGGCCCTCCAGATACTTCGGGTTGCGGGCATCCTCGGCGGTCGATAAAAAGCCCAGGGCGAACAGCCCAGCCATGCTGCCGCCGACTAGCAGCAGCGGTAACAGGCGCCGCCGCGGCGCGCCATCGCGACCGCGGTCCAAGAACGGCACCGCTAAAAGCCCCAGGATGAGCAGCGCCGGCACCGCCAGCGCGGCGACGATCTCCAGCCGTCCGGGGAAGTACTTGAGCAGCTGGTAAAGCGGCAGAAAGTACCACTCCGGGCGGGCCTCATAGCGCGAGCCTGGGTCGGCCGGCGCGGCGAGCTCGGCGCCGTGGGTCCGGGCGACCCAGAAGGCCAAAAAGGCAAACAGCACCGCCATCGCCACAAGGTCGCGCAGCGCTTGCCCGGGCCAGAACGGCGCGGTCCGCCGCTCCAGCTCCGCCTCCGTCCGGCCCCAGCGCGGGGTGACTCCGTGCCGGCGGAACAGCGCCACGTGGGCGATGACCAGCGCGATCACGATCGTCGGCAGCACGAACACGTGCAGGGCGTAGAAGTGGGTGAGCGTCAGGTTCCCATACTGCGGACCGCCCTGCAGAAGCGCCTGCAGAGTCGGTCCCACCGCCGGCACCGCGCCGAGGATCGCGGTCGCCACCTGCGTCGCCCAGTACCCCTTCTGATCCCAGGGCAGGAGGTACCCGGTCAGCGCAAAGCCCAGCACCAGCAACAGGAGAAACAGTCCAGAGAACCAGCTCACCTCGCGCGGGGCGCGATAGGCGCCGAACAAGGCGACCTGCAGAAGGTGCGCCACCATGCCCAGCACCATCACGCTCGCCCCCGCGGAGTGCATGCCGCGGATGAACCAGCCCAGGCGCACCTGGTCTTGGATGTACGCCACCGATGCCCAGGCATCCGTCGCCGAGGGAGCGTAGAACGCCATCAGCAGCACCCCGGTCAGCGCCTGATTGGCCAGAGTGAAAAGGAGCAGCGAGCCGAACACGTACGCCCAGCTCGCGCCGCCGCGCACCGGCTCATCCAGCAGGTGGCTTATAAGCTGGCGGTACCCGGTGCGGCGATCGAGCCAGTCGCGAATTCCCGACGGCGCCGGCTCGCCTGTCGTGGCAGGGTCGTGGCTGGCCATCAGACCGGCTCCTTGCCGGGAATAGCGGACCGAAAGCGCTGGAAGCGGCAGCGGACCTGGCCCTCGTGCACGTCGATGTCCAGGCGGTCCATGTCGCGCGGCGAGGGACCGTCGCGGCGGCTGCCGTCCAAGGCGAAGCTGGAGCCGTGGCAGGGGCAGACGAACAGGCGGCGCTCGGGATCGAAGTCGATGCCGCAGCCGGCGTGCGGGCAGGTGGTGGACAGGCACGTCAGCTGCTCGCCGCTCTTGCTCAGCCAGACCGAGCCGAGGCGCACATCCTGTATGCGGTTCCAGGCGTCGTGCTGCTCGGCGGCGATGACCGGCAGCCGCAGCGGCGCGGCGCCGGCGCCGATATCGGGCACCTCGGCCAGTGGCGCCACCGGGATGACATCCCCCGGCGCGGCGCTGCTGCGCCTACGCCGCACGGGATCAAGCAGATACAGCGCCGCCGGCACGGACAGCGCCGCTCCGAGCAGGCTGACCAGCAAGCCTCCGACAATGCGGAGCGCTGAGCGACGTTCCTTGTCCGGTGTATCTGGCATATCTGGCATATCTGCCATCCGCTCCCTGCCTGACGGTCTAGTCGAGTGTACCTCGAACTGCCGGGCGCCGGACAGCCGCGACGCGCCTTTACGGGTGGTTACGGGCGCGCGGCGGCGCTGTGACCATGACGGGCGCGGCGGGGCACGCGGCGCGTGGTTTTCGCTCCAGCGGGCTGGGCGCGGCGGCGCCTATAAGGGCGTAATCGCCGCGCGAAGCTGGTACCGGGTCACAAGCTCGCTCTTGAGCGGCTGCGCGATCTCGGGCGAGGGGAAATCGCCGATCTGGATGCGATACTGCCCCGGCTTGTGCACGGCGGCTCCATCGATCAGTGTCGGCCGGTAGCCGGCCTCGCGCAGGCGGCGGATGAGCGTCTCGGCTTCCGGTTTGGTCAAAAGGGTCGCGCTCAACAAGGTGAAGCGCGGGCGCGGCGGACCAAAGGTCTTGCCGTGCGGGGGGGCGGTCGGGCTGAGCTCGGACTCGCTGCTCGCGTCGCTGCGCGGGCGGGCGCTCGGGCGGTCGAGGAGCGCCCGATGGAACGTCAGCGCTTCCTCCGCGTTGGCGATCTCGTCCAGCACGGCGAGCGGGTCGGTCACGATCGCAGTCTGAGCGGCGGCGGCGGCGCGGCGCTCGACACGGCGTCCGATGACCACCCCGGCGGCGAAGATCAGGCACGCGCACAGGGCGCTGCCGATGAACAAGAAGAAGATCTGCCGGCCATCCAGCGGGGCCAGCACCTCCCGTTCGCCGCCCGAGCTGCCGTGCAGACCTGAATCCGCCGCTGCCTCTTGGGCCAGGGCCGCGGCTTCCTCCCGACTGTCGCGCTCGTACATCGCCTTTGGCGAATATCATGCCCCCGGCGCGGAGGCAAAATTTTGCCGCGCCGGAGGGCCGCTAGCGTAGCAGGAACTCGGAATCCACCAGCGCGCCGACCACGCGCATGATCTGGCCGCGCAGACCGGCGGCGGCGCCGCTGCGCCCCTCATCGAGCAGGTAGACGATGCCGTCAAACGCCGGGATCGCCACCTTGAGGCTCTGCGCTAAAAGTCCGCTTGAGTCATCGCGGTGCGCCGTCTGCGCCGGCAGCACATAAGGCGCCAGCCCGCCGTAGATGCGGAAGCTCACCAGATACCCTTCCTGCGGCACCGCCCAGCGCGGCGGCACCAGCTCTTCCGTCGTCGGCGGATCGGCGCAGCGCGGTGGGTTGGTGCCGCTTATCGGGCTCTTACACGCCGGCGGGTTGGGATCGGTCGGGTGCGCCGGGTCGCGCGGCACCCGCATGACCAGGTTGCCGATGGCGTTTTCGTAGTGGATGCGGCGGGTGCCGCCGATCTCCGTGTGGTCGCCGGGGAAGCGGCAGAAGCCGGTGCAGTTTTGATCGTAGTTCGGATCGTCGCGGTAGTCGTTGTTCTGGTTCCAGGTGTTGTTCGGCGGGCTCGCGTTGTTGTAGCTCGCCGTGATGTTGTTTTCCTCCGCCTTGCCGGTCAGCACGCACTGGTTGCTCGGCGAGTCGAGCGGCAGGACCGAGAACAGCTCATACTCCCGGTTGATCCACGGGTCCAGGCACGCCGGATCGGTGGAGCCCGGCGGGCACGGCTTGGACGTCGGCGTGTAGACGCGCGGCTGGCCGTTTGTGGGACCTTTGGTCTCGGTCAGCGGATCGGGCTTGACCGGCAAGAAGCCGTCGCCTTGGATGACCCCGAGCGGCGTGGTGTTGGTCTCCGGCAAGATGATACCGTCCGAGCTCGTGCTCGGCGGGGTGCAGCCGAACACCTCCGTGCCGTCGTCTTGGCGGTTGCCGTTGTTCAGGATGAACTGGCAGCTCGGGGCGCTGGTCGCCTCGACAGCGTGCGGGATGCGGTGGCTTATCCAGCCAGCCGGCGCCGCCGGGCAGTGGTCGGCATCCTTTTCGTCATAGGGTCCAAGCCGCAGCCGCGGCTGCAAAAGGCGGCTGGCGGCGAACTCCGGATCGCCGAGCGCCGGCTTCGTACAGGTTCCGTCCGGGCCCCGCTGCTGCAGCGCCGGCGTACCGGTGACGCTGCCGCTGACGACGAAGGCATCGCCGCCGCGGATCTCATAGTGCAGCTCATCGGGGAAGCAGGCGGCGATAAGCTGCGCGGCCCGCGCGCCGCCAAGCAGCGTCCCATCGCGAGTCGGCGTATCCGCGGTGATAAGCGGAGCGCGCACGCAGCGTCCCGGCACCTTGATGTTGGGGTTTCCCGCCTCGTATTTCTCATAGGCGGAGCGGGTGCAAACGAAGCCGTCGCCGCAATCGGTGTTGCTGCTGCACTGCATGATGCAGCTGGTCGCCGGGGTGCCCGCGGCGGACAGACCCGTGACGCGGCAGTACGCCTCATGGGCGGCGAGCGGGGTCGTCGCCGCGCTGTGGCGGGGCAGGACCCATGCCTGATAGTGCTCACACTTGCTCCCGAGCTCGGCGAGCTTGCAGTCCTTGCGCTCCAGGTCGAATTCCGGCTCGGCGATCTCGTCCAGGGTCAGCGCGTCCACGACGTCGGTTCCGGCGGTGACGACCGGCACTTGCTGCTGCGCCTTGGTGATGCGGTAGCGGCGCACCCAGGTTGTCGCCCACTCGCTATCGCTGCTCGTGTCGAGCATCAGCTGCTGTGACAACAGCCGGCACTGCGCCGCGTCATCATTGGCCAGACACACGCCCGGCGCCGTGCCCTGAAGCTGCTCCAGGCGGCACAGCGTCCCCACCGGACAGTCGTTGTTGCTGAGGCAGCCGGTCAGCCAGAGCTTGTCTTTGACTTCGACGCCGCGACTGCAATAAAGCCCGTTGACGTCCACGAGCTGGCCCGTGGAGATCAGGCGTCCGCTGGTCCGCGCCAGCTGATCCGAGAGCCGGCCTTCCCAGACCAGAGACCACAGCTCGCTCGTCGCCGACAGCGGATCGGTGAAGGCGGCGATGGTCACCGGGCGCCGCGTCGGCTCGGCCGGCAAGACGCCGTCCGGGCGCGCCAGATCCAGCGCCTGCGGTCCGATCGCCGCGTCGCACACCGGATCGACCGGCAGATAATAATAAGGAGCCAGCGTCGGCAGCGGCAGCAGCCGGCGGGTCAGGTTGCTGCCGGCGGGTCCGGGCACGTCGTTGTAAGGGGCGGTGAACGCGCCGGCGATCTGCGCCGCATAGATCGGAAGCCCCTGGCCATCGCTATCGACATAGGGTCCGGCCGGGAGATTCCCCTGATCTTCAAAGCGCGAGTTGTTCCGGCGCACATTGTTTAGCCGATCCTGAGGCGACAGCCAGCGCGCCTGGAGGAGGGCCGGCAGGTTGTACTGCTCCGGGGAGGGCAGCTCCTGCGAGCGGGTGTGCAAAAGCGCCAGGCGCCGCTGCGCCCCGCAGTCGGCGAAGCATGAGCGATAAGACGGCTGCGGGCAGCTGTCTGCCAGCTGGATGCCGAGGACCGCGCCGCCGCCGCCGAGGATCCAGCCATAGTCGCCGATCCACACCGAGCCGTCGGCCGGCAGCCAGCTGGTCTGCGGCGCCGTCGGCCAGAAGGTGCACTGGGTCGGATCGGTGTTCTGGCACGGCAGCGCATCGATATGACTGAAGCCGATGTCGGTCGGCACGCTGCCGTTGGGCATGATGATGCCCGGGGTGGCGGCCAGCGGGCGGCGCGGCGTAGTCGGGCTCACCGGAATACACGACAGTCGGCGGAGGTTAGACTCGTTGAGCTCATCGGGCAAGACGCGCAGCTTGCCGCCGGCGTTCTGCATGAGGTAGCGCGGGTCGGGGTTGGTCTCGCACTCCACCTCGCGATCCAGATCGATGACGCGCACCGTGCTGTCGCGCGCCGTGACGTAGGCGAAGCGGCCGGACTCGCTGCGCGGCGCCACCCGGATCACATCGATGCCGGGGCGGCCGCTGCGCAACACCGAGTTGCGGGAGACAAAGTCGAGCGGCACCTGGCGCGGCACACCGATAAGGTGCCCGCCAAGCCCCGCTTCCAGATCGAGATCGACCACGGTCAAAGACGAGCCCACCTGATCGCCGATGAGCAGCCGATGCCCTTCGGTGTCGACCGCCAGGGTCGCCGGATAGCGGACCGCGCGCATCGCTCCGCCCGGCGGCAGCGTAGCGGGATCGGGCATCAGCATGGCGCTGTCGTTGCCGCAGTCCGCGGGACACTGGAGCGCGGCGAGCTCGGCCGGGGTGAGCCGGTGCGGCGCCTTGGCCGCATCGGCCAGGTCGAAGCCGATCGCTTCGGTGATGCGACCCGGCTGGGCTCCGCCGGCCCTGGGATCGTCGAGGTTGACGACCGCTACCAGGCCGCAGGTCGGATAGGCGATGAGCACCGGCCGGCTTGTCGGGCTCGCCCACGGCGCCACTTCGATCCAGCCCGGCCGCGCCGACAGCGGCGTCGGGCTGCCGGAGCTGTTCAGGAACCACGGCTGCCACTGGCGGGGGCAGGATCCGGCGTCGCAGCGCTGGGTCGAACAGGCGTGGTCCTGGTCATCGCAGCTGTCGGCGCGCCGCGTCAGCTCGGCCACGGCCTGCAGCTGCACGACCGACACATCGCAGGAGCCGACATTGGACGTCACCGCCCAGGCGCTCGGCGAGGCGACGCGGCCGTCGGGCAGGCGCGTCTCGGCAGGGGAGAAGGTCCGCACGTGCTCGGGCAAAAGGCCGGTGGGCAGAAATCCGAAGCCGGGCTGGCCGGCGTGCAGGTTCTGCAGGCGGCCGCGCGTAGTCAGACCCGGGGTCTGGGCATTGGTGTTGCCCACGGCCAGCTCACCGCGCGCGGTGTTGGCGATGACCATCGACAGCGCCCGCCGCAGACACGCCGGCGCGGCGACGCCGCACGAAGTGTTGTCGGCTGGGCAGCAGGGCCAGTCGGGATCGCGGCCCAGCGCCCGCGCCGCGCTGCGGACCTTGGCGAAGTAGGTCTCGCTGCGGAGGCGGCGGTGGCTCTCATCGCATTCTTGCAAGGAGAGGACGGTGGCCTTGGGGGTTATGTCGCGCCAGCTCGTGCCGTTGCACCAGGCGGTGAGATAGCTCTCCGGGTCGCG
>CALFML010000592.1 GCA_937879845.1 uncultured Myxococcales bacterium | reverse complement strand
GTGTGCTCTTCCGATCTGCTGACACTCTACCACTGAGTTACTCCCGCGCGATGTTTTGAGGATCTACTTTGACCGCCGCGGCCCGTCAACAGAATTTTTGCTTGGCCTTTATAGATGCGAAGGGCATGCCAAGACACAACGACTGACTCCTTTTACTTTTTTATTACTCCAAGGTCATGTCGGCGCTCGCCCAGCGCTCGCTCAGCACGCGCTTCATAAGGGCGTGCTCGGGGCGGCTCAGGTCGGGGTCGCGGGTGAGCAGCGCCGCAGCCTCGCGCCGCGCGATCTGCAAAAGGTCCAGATCGCGGAGCAGATCGGCGTAGCGCAGCGGGGGAAGACCGGCCTGCCGCGTGCCGAGGACCTCGCCGGGACCGCGGATACGCAGGTCGGCCTCGGCGATGTGAAAGCCGTTGCTGGTACGCGCCAAGACCGAAAGGCGAGCGCCGGCCGTGGTCCCTCCGGTCGCGCCTCCAGCTTCCCCTTTATCACTTTTAGTTTCTTTGACGCCTTTGCCTCTTTTGTGGGCGCCGCTGTCCGATTCGGCGCCGCCGTCATCATTTACGTCTTTGTCGGCTTTGCCGCCTTTGGTTTCTTTTTCACCTTGGGCCTCGGTACTCCCGTGATGTAAAAGCAGGCAGGCGCTTGGTCCGGCGCCGCGGCCGATGCGTCCGCGCAGCTGGTGCAGCTGCGCCAGCCCGAAGCGCTCGGCGCTCTCGATCACCATGAGGGAGGCGTTTGGGACATCGACGCCGACCTCGATCACGGTGGTTGCCACCAGGATGTGCAGCGCGCCGGCCCGGAAGCGCTCCATTACGTCGTCGCGCTCATCGGTGTTCATGCGCCCGTGCAAGAGCCCGACCTGGCACTCCGGCAGCGCCGCCACCAGATCGGCGTGGCGCGCCGTGGCGTTGGCGAGATCGATCTTGTCGCTCTCTTCGATGAGCGGACAGACCCAGAACGCCTGCCGGCCGATCGCCACGGCCCGCCGCAGCGCCGCCACCGCCCGCTCCTGCCCCGCCTTCCCGCCCAGGACGCGGGTGAGCGGCGGCGTCCGTCCCGGCGGCAGCTCATCAAGCTGCGTCACATCGAGATCCCCATACAAAGTCAGCGCCAGGGTGCGCGGGATGGGCGTCGCCGTCATGACCAAGAGGTGCGGCATGACGCCTTTTTTGCGCAGCGCCGCCCGCTGCGTCACCCCGAAGCGGTGCTGCTCATCGATGACCACGAGCCCCAAGTCGGCGAACTCGACCCGATCCGCCAAGAGCGCATGCGTACCGATGACAAGGTGCAGGAATCCGGCGGCGAGCATCGCCAGGATGGTCTCGCGATCGAGCTCTTGCTGCGACTCGTTAAGCAGCCGCCACACGTCGGCGAAGCGGCCGGCTTGGAGGAGCGCCAGGGTGGTCTTGCGCGCCGTCTTGGGGGTGGTCGCGGTGAGCAGCGCGATCCGCCGGCCGGTCGCAAGCGCCCACGCCTGCAGCGTCTTTTTGTGCTGCTCCGCCAAGATCTCCGTCGGCGCCATGAACGCGGCCTGATGTCCGGCAGCCATCACGATCTCGCACGCGGCATAGGCCACGAGGGTCTTGCCGCTGCCGACATCGCCGTGCAGCAGGCGCTGCATCGGGTGGGGCTGCGCCAAGTCGCGCTGCAGCTCGGCGATCGCCCGCTCCTGCGCCCCGGTCGGGACAAAGGGCAGCGCGGCGCGCAGCGGCATGAGATCCTCGGGCCGGCTGCGGCACGGGGTAGCGGTCTCGACGCGGGCGCTGCGCCGTCTCTGGCACAGCCCGAGCTGGAGAAAAAACAGCTCTTCAAAGATCAGCCGCCGCTGGGCCGGGGCCAGACCTTGGTTGAGCCGTTCCAGATCCTCCGGCGGCAGCTCGGTCGACGACAGATGAAGGGCGCGCAGGGCCCCGGGCAGCGCGGGCAGGCTCAGCTTGTGCAAAAGCGCCTGCGGAATGCCATCGGGGACCTGATCGGCGTAGCGCTCGCACAGGGACTGGCACAGGCGCTCGACGGTTCGCGGCGGCACGCCGTCGACCTCGGGGTAGCGCACGCGCACGCGGCCGAGCTCGGGGTTCTTTCGTCCGGCGGCCGCCGCGCCCTCGGTCTGCGGCTCGGCGGCGCCAAGGTCGGTCAGCTCGGGATGGACCACCTGCAGGGCGTTGCGGAAACGGACCGGCGTGGCGGTCAGCACAAAGCGCGCTCCCGGCTGCAGCCGCCGCTGCATCCCACCGACGAAATAAAACCAGCGCGCCAAGAGCGGCTCGCCGTCTTCGCCGCGCAGCACCGCCTCCAAGAAGCGCCGCCGCGCCCACACCACCCGGCTGCGCTCGACGATCACTACCGTTGACTGCAGGACGCCGGGCTGCAGCGCACCGACCGGCACCAGCTGGCGCAGGTCATCCCAGCGCCGGGGGAGAAAATACAGGGCATCGATCACCCGGCTCAGCCCGCGGGCGGCCAGCTTTTCAGCGGTGCTCGGACCGATGCCGGGGTGGCCGCCCAGGGGCTGGAGGAGCGGCGGTGCCGAGCCCGCGGCGAAATCGGGGGTGAGCGCTGCTTTGCCTTCGGGCTTGGACGCGGGAGTCGGCGGCGCGGGCGCGGCTTGCCGGGTGGCGCGCGGCGCCGTCGCGGATTTCGCAGCCGGTTCGGACTCCGCCGGCGCCTGTTCGACGGTCGGCGCTTGCACCGGGGCCGCGCTTACGGCCGCCGGGGCGATCATCGCCGAACCGCGGCCTGCTTCACGAGAAGCGCCGCGCGTGGCGCTGGCCGCCGCAGCGGACGCGCCAAGCTCTATGGCCACCGCGGCGCACAGCCGCATCCCCGCAGCCAAGAGGCGCTGCCGTTCGCTGAGCGGCTGCGCCGCCAGCCGCGGCAGCTCAGCGCCGTAGCGCTGCAGCGCCTCGCCGAGTCGGCTGATGCGCGAAGGCTCCGGCGGAGATTCCGGATCGTTACTAGCCGCCCGCGCCGCCGTCCGCCCTTCGCGCTGGGCGGCGATGCCCCGTAGAAGCTCCGCAAGCGCGACGGCCGCGGCGGCCAGGCGCGGGGCCAGCTCGGCTTGTTCGGCGCGCTGATCTTCATCGTCAAGCTGCCCAAGTCCGCGCGCGCACAACCTCTCGATCGCCCCACGCAGCGTCTCAAGGACCGACCTTGCCTGACCCACCCCGGCCCGAGCCGCGGGCCCGGCAAAGGCCGCAGTACGACCTGCGGCGACCCCGCGCGCAAGCGGCGGAGAAGTAGACGGCAGCACCCGAGCGTCCGACATGGACCCTTGCATAGCACGTCCGCCTACTTGTCACCCACGACCGTCGCGAGCTGCCGGCGCAGCTTTGCCAAATCGCAGCGTGCTTCGTCGCCCAAGGCCACGGCCACGGCCGATGCCCGCGCCTAAAGGACAAAATAGCGGCGGCTAAAAAGTCTCCGGCCCGGCTCACAAGAAACCCTGCGGGCAGCGTGAATAAAAAGTGCTCTTTAGTGCCCACAAGTCGCGCCGCAAACTCGTGTAATATGAACCTGGCTGCCTATTTTTGGCCGCCAAGAGAGCTCACCCTGGATGGAGATGAATCGGGAACGGGTAATCGGCATCGACATCGGCACCACCAACTCGTGCGTTGCGATCGTCGAGAGCGGCGTCCCCATGATCATCCCGGCGATGCAGGGTCAGGGTCCGGGGACCCATGGCAAAGCCCGCATCCCCTCGGTGATCGCCCTTACTGAGCAAGGCAAGCGGCTGGTCGGGCACCTGGCCAAACGGCAGGCCATCGTCAACGCCGAGCATACCGCGTACGCGCTCAAGCGGCTGCTCGGACGAAAGTTTGCAAGTCAGGCGGTGCGCCAGGTGACCGACATGGTCGCGTACCGCATCGTCGCCGGACCCAACGACGAAGTGCGCGTGATGCTGCACGGCGAGTCCTATCCCGTGCACGAAATGTACGCCGCGTTCCTGCAGGAGCTCCGCCGCGCCGCCGAGGGCTACCTGCACGAGCCGGTGACCAAAGCCGTTTTGACCGTGCCGGCCTATTTTTCCGACGGCCAGCGTCAAGCGCTCAAAGAAGCGGCGCGGCTCTCCGGGCTGGAGGTCATCCGCATCCTCGCCGAGCCGGTCGCCGCGGCGCTGGCCTACGGCATCGGCAGCGGTGAGATCAAAGCGCAGCGGGTCGCGGTGTACGACCTGGGCGGCGGAACGTTCGACTTCACCCTGCTGGAGCTGCGCAGCGGCGCCTTCGAGGTCCGCGCCACCGCCGGGGATACGTTTCTCGGCGGCGAAGATTTCGACCGCCGGCTGCTCGACTACCTGACCTTCGGCTTCGCCAAGGATCACAAGATCGATCTGCGCCAGGATCGTACGGCGCTGCAGCGCCTGCGCGACGCGGTCGAGAAGGCCAAGATCGATCTGTCCAGCGCCGCGGAGACCATGCTCGAGGTGCCCTTTATCATCTCGACCGGCACCAGCGAGCCGCTGCACCTGCGGCGGACCCTCACGCGCGTCAAGCTGGAGGAGCTGACCGAGGACCTGATCGAGCGCACGCTGCAGATCTGCCGCAGCGCCCTGGCCGAGGTCGGCGTCGAGTGTCATGAGGTCGAGACCGTCATCCTGGTCGGCGGCATGACCCGCATGCCGCGCGTCCAGCAGGCGGTGAGCGAGCTATTTGGCCGGCCGCCGGTGAGCGGTCTGCACAACGAAGACGTGATCGCCATCGGCGCGGCGCTGCAGGGGGCGGCCCTGCTCACCGCGACGCCGAGCAGCCCGTCCTACAACACCTGCCCGCACGCCCTGGGACTGCTCGTGGCCGGCGGCCAGCTGTTCAAGCTGGTGGAGCCGGGAGCGACGCTGCCGACCGAGAGCCGCTACGTGTTTACCACCACGCGCGACGATCAGACGGGCCTGAAGCTGCTCGTGGTCGAAGGCAAGGCGGCGGAGCTTGGCCAGCCGGAGCAGAGCGAGCTTTTGGGCGAGTTCATCATCGACGGGCTGCGCGCCGCGCCGCGCGGCGAGATCGAGGTCGAAGTCAGCTTTTCCGTCGCCCAGACCGGACAGCTGACCATCACCGCCACCGATCTGGAGTCGGGCAAGCCGCGTCAGGTCGCCTACAACCTCGCCTCGCCGCCGACGCCGCGCGACGTGAAGCAGGCGGCGACCGCCGGCACCTATGCCCTGGAGCTGCAGAAGGACGACGAATATTTCCGCGCCCAGCAGCGCACCGAACGCCTGATCGGCGAGATCCTCCAGCTCCTCCCGCGCGCCGAGCACGCCGTCGGCGGCAGCGAGCTCGGTCAGGACGCCATGCGGCGGGCGCGGGCGGCGGTGGAGCGCGCCAAGATCGCCATCATCCGCGGCGAGCCGGTCACGCTCCTCGACGCGCAAGAGGTGCTGGAGCGCACCGCGACGATGTTGCGCGGCGTGACCCAGGCCCTGCGCGCCAGCTAGCGGGAAGACGCGCCGGCGGCGTTACCGCTACACCGTGTCGGGCCAGCTGAAAAAGCGGCAGAGCGCCCGCGTCATGAGCTCGGGATCGGCGCTGCCGCCGAGCTCGCGCGCCGAGTGCATGCTGAGCATGGGGCTGCCGACATCGACGGTCGGGATGCCGAGCAAGGTCGCCGTGATCGGTCCGATCGTGCTGCCGCAGGGCAGGTCGGTGCGGTGGGCGTAGTGCTGCACCGGCACCTCGGCGCGGCGGCACAGCTCTTGGAACAAGGCGGCGGTGCGCGAGCAGGTCGCATAGCGCTGCTGCGCGTTGCTCTTGATGACCGGTCCGCCGTTTAGCACCGGGCGGTGGTTGGCCTCGTGGCGATCCATATAGTTTGGATGCACGGCGTGCGCCATGTCGGCGGAGATGCACAGCGAGCCGGCGATCGCCTGGTGGTAGCGCTCGCGATCGCCGCCGGTGGCAAGCACGATGCGCTCCAAGATCGCCGGCAGGATCGGCGCATGGGCGCCATAGGCGCTGCTGCTGCCGACTTCGCTGCCGACCGACCTCGTGCTGGTCGTCGGCTTGGGCGCGGTTTTGTTCCTCGCGACCCGGAATACCGGCCCGACCGAAATAGAATTCACGACGACGGCGATTGTGGCGTACAACGAGACGCAGATGGCGTTTGGTGCGCTGACGGCGACGGTGCTGAGTGTTCGTGGGTACACCGACCGCACCGCCCTGGGAATGTTGCTCGCAGGCCGAGCGATGTTGTCTCGGTCTCACCCCCGGCACCGCTTGCTCCGGTGCAGTGCTCTCGGCGGTCGACCGTCGTGGATGGATGCCGTCTACCTGGCACGGGGCATCGGGATTGAGTTCGAGGATTCAGGCGTTGTCCGTCCGGTCGGTTCCCCGCGGCCGGGCAGGCCGGGCCGTAGTCCCTTCGAGGACGCTCAGCTTGTCCGCTACTTCGCCGACGCTCTTGCGGGAAGCGGCTGGCTGATTCAAGAGGTCCCGG
>CALFML010000591.1 GCA_937879845.1 uncultured Myxococcales bacterium | reverse complement strand
GCCCTGGCGGCGAGGGTGGTACCGCCGATGGTATGGTCGCCGCCATGGGTGGGTTCTCGGTGATGCGTGGCGGGGCCGGCGGATCGCATCGGGATTATCGCAGGCTCTGGATCGCTGCCGCGTGAGGTCGCGGAAAGCGTCGTTGCGCGCGGCGGCCACGTTCACGTCGTGATGGTCAGCGGGGCAGCGGATGCGTCGCTCGCGATGTTTCCCCATACGGTCGTCAACTGGGCGCAACCCGGCCGCGCGACGGCGGCGCTGAAAGCGGCGGGCGTTCGCGACGTCGTCATGCTCGGCGGATTTCAGCGGCCCGATTTTCGCTCCGCGCGGCCCGACATTGCATTCTTCCAAGTTCTGCCCTCGGTGCTGCGCTTCCTGAAGGCGGGCGGCGACGATGCCGTGCTGCGCGGGCTCGTCGCGCTGTTCGAGCGGCGCGGCTTGAACATCGTCGGCGTTCGCGATGTTGCGCGCGATCTGACCGTTGCCGAGGGTGTGCTGACGGGGCCGCCGCTGTCGTCTCAAAATTCAACCGACGCAGAAAAGGGCTTCGCGCTGATCGCCGCGCTCGGACGCTACGACATCGGGCAGGCGGCGGTGATCGCCAACGGACGGGTCGAAGCCATCGAAGGCGCGGAAGGCACGGATCGCATGCTGAAACGCGTGGCCGAAGCGCGCCGCGCGGCTGGCGCTTCGGAACAGGGCGGCGTTCTCGTGAAGCGGCCGAAGCCGGAGCGCCAAATCGAGTCTCTGCTTCCTCGCCGTGCGCGCCACTGACGTAACGTTCTCCCGCGCGAACGATTTTGGACTTGGCGATGAACTCGAACTCCTGCGGTTCGCGATCCGTGAGCAGCAGATATTTCTTTCCTAGATAGCGATCTCATCATTTTTGAATAACGATCTCATCTTATTGGAATACCGCCGGGGAGAGCGCTTAAGTGGACAGAAATGGGCCGGTACTCATGTGGAAGCTCCGCGAACGGATGTTCGAAAGACTTAACAAGCCAACTGGAAGGTCATGCTATGAATTTCTTAAAGGGACTGTCAAGCTGGAACCTGATCAGATCCTCGTTACTGTTGAGTCTCCTATCAAGGGCGCGCCAAGCCTCGTCAGGTCACCGCGGTGCTCACTAGACGAGCCTCCTATACATCTTGGCAGGCTCAAAAATGTCTATTGTCTTTCCCCACCGTTCTCCATACCTTGCGCAGGGCACTAAAACGCAACGCTGGCATACGAGGTGAGCTCGATGGGGCGCTCATTGATCATCGGTGGAGGGTTGGTCGGTTCCTTGCTTTCCGTCTATCTTGCGCGACGCGGGCATACCGTCGACGTCTTTGAGCGATACGCTGAAGCGCGAACCGGCAGTGGAGCCAAGCGCCCGTCGGTGAACCTAACACTGTGTGAGAGGGGCCTGCAAGCGCTGGAACAGGTCGGACTGCGGCAGCGGGTGGAAGAACTCGCCGTGCCAGCGCGTGGACGTTTGATTCACGGTGCGGACGGGTCCGTTGTTCGCCAGCCCTATGGAAATCATGGCGAGGCCATACATTCGATTGCGCATTCCGCGTTGAACGATGCAATTGTCGATTTTGCAAAAAGAGAGCCCGGAGTCCATTTCCACTTCGGTCAAAAGTGCGTCCATGTGGATCTGGCAGCCACAGCCGCGCGTTTTGCAAACACGAGCACGGGCGCGATCACCGAAGTGAACGCCGACCGGATATTCGGCGCAGATGGCGCCTACTCGACGGTTCGCCTACATCTTCAGAAGCTGGAACGATTCAATTATTCACAGCAATATCTCAACGAAGGGTACAAGTCCCTCAGGATCCCCGGACGCGCCGACGGAACGCCGGCGCTCGCAGGGAGTATGCTGCATATCTGGCCGCGCGGTACGCGGATGTTGATCGGATTTCCCAATCGTGATGCGAGCGTGACACTGGGGATCCTGTTGCCGTTTGAAGGTATGCACTCGTACGCATCACTAAACGCGGAGGACAACCTTCTCGCTTTCTTCCGGGAGTGGTTTCCTGATGTGACGGAGCTCATCCCTGGGCTCGCTGAGCAGTTCTTCGCCAGACCGCCGAATACATTGCTCACCGTTCGGTGCTCGCCTTGGTCTTATGAGGACAAGATCCTTCTCATCGGCGATGCGGCGCATGCGATTCTGCCGTCCTACGGGCAAGGAGCAAACGCGGGCTTCGAAGACTGCGCAGTGCTTGCGCAGTGCATGGATGAATACCGTAGCGACTGGCGCTCAGCTTTCAAGGCTTTCGAGGACCGTCGCAGACCGAACATGGATTACATGGGGGATCTGTGTGTCGATCATTTCGTCGAGCTCTGCGATTTGATCGGCGACCCAATGTTCTTGAAGCGGCGAGAGATCGAACGACAGCTAAACGAACTCTACCCGGATCTATATCGCTCGCTCTATGACATGGTGACGTTTAGTACTATGCCATATGTTGAGGCCATGCGCATTGATCGACGCCAGCGCGCTTTCATCGATCGTCTGATAGCGCAAGAAGGCTTCGCAGTCGCACCAGAAGATCCGCGCATCAGAGATTCCCTTCTTCATCTCCAAGCTGAAGCTCGGTGAACATCGCCGAGAGATTGACGGGCGTCGGTCCTCCCGATATAAATGGGCGCCGACTCCCTGCCCGGGCTAGGGCTTCACCACGGCGATCACTCCGGGGCGGCAACGCCTCGCGCGGCAGCGATGCCTTCCTGGGCATCGATGAGCGGAAGCAGGCCGTCCTGCGCAAGCTCCATCGCCAGCTTTCTGGCTTGCCAGAGAAGCTGACGCGCGCGCGCGCCATCGTCGGCGCCACCGCGGCCTAGGAGCGCCATCGCGTACTCGCAGCGGAGCCTGGCGATATGGGCATAGAGCGCGATCGACTCGCAGCGGGCAAGCGCATCCTGCAGGTGCTCTGTGGCCTCATCCCAGCGCCCGAGCGTCATCGCCAGCAGTCCGAGCGGCTGAGTATAGGGAGGAAAGAACGTCATGGAGACCGGATAGTGCGCCGGCCAGAAGCTGGCCCGGAACGGCAGGAGCCGCTCGTACGCCAGCTCCGCTAGGGCAACGTCGCTCGTCAGATAGCAGGCCTCCGCGACAAAGGGCAGGAACCACTGGCTCTGAAGAAATCGCTGACAGTTGCGCAGCTCGGCAAGCAACTCGCGCACCTGCGTGAGCTGTCCAGCGCGCGCCTGCACCCAGACCGTCATGGCTTGCTGAACGAAGAGCTGGCGCGAAAAGATGCGGGTCAGGCTCGGCCGCACGTTCGATTCGGATTCAACGAGATCCTCATAGCGCTCGCTGATGAAGAATCGCGACAAGCGATGCAAGATCGTAGTGAAGACGGCATTGAAGTCGCGATGGCGTTCGCCGATCTTGCGAACTTCTTCGGTAATCTGATCTGACTCGGCGAAGCGGCCCTTCATCAGAGCCCGCATGGCACGCAGCATGAGCGCTGGCCACTGGTACTGCGGCTGCCGGAACTCGCGCGCTCCTTCTTCATAGGAATGGATGCTGGCATCCATTTTTGCCATGTCGCCTAGCTCGGCATAGTCGAACACCAGACGCAGATATCCGCGCTGCGCTTGCACGCGATCCTGCGCGCGCTTGCACAGCTCTACAGACTCGCGATCGAGCGCCAGCCGCTCATGCGGTGGCCCGAATGTGACCAGAGCGGCGCAGGCCGGGATGAGGGTCTGGCGCAGTACCTCGGGGTCTCCAAGTCGCCGCGCCATCGCCACCGCTTCCCGGGCCATGGCGACCGGCTGCTCGAAGTCGGGAGCGGGCTGGAGGGATGCCGCCAGGCGGGCCATGACGCGGGCGCGCAGCGGATGATCGCACTCGGCTAGCCGCAGCAGCGCTTCCTCTAGGAGCCGGGTCAGGTTTGGATCACGGCTGCTGGCCGAGAACTCGGAGCCATAGGTGACGGCGGCCCGCGCCAGCAGCAGGGAGTCGCCGATCTGACGGGCCAGCTCCGCCGCGCGCTCGCAATCCTTCTTACCGCGCTCGTGGTTTCCGGCTCGGATGTGGGCCTGTCCCAGCGTCAGCCAGAGCTCATAGCGGAGCTCGGCATCCAGCGCAACGGCTTCCGTCCCCGTCTGGATCTGCTCCAGAAGGCTCGCCGCCTCATCGAAGCTGAGTTGCTGCATCTCACGCTCCGCAGCGCGCAGGGCGGTGAGGCACAGCTTGTCGGGCGGAACCAGCGAGCCCGCTTCCAAGTAATGGTAGGCCAGCTTGACGATGTGCTCATCCCGCTGCGCGCCGAGATAGGCGCGCTCGATGGCGCCGGCCGCTTCATAATGCAGCGCCGCCAATCGCGCGTCGGCTTGCAGGCGTCCGAGTATGCACTCACGCAGCTTGTCATGGGTAAACCGCCAGCGCTGATCGCGTAGCTCCAGCAGGGACATGCTAGCGCAGTGCATCAGCCAGGTGTCCAGCGAGTGGCCGTTCATCGCCGCGGCATACGCCGAGTGAGACAGCATAGGCAAGTCAAGCTGGCGACCCGCGACCGCCGCCAGCTCCAGCAGCGAGTGCGCCCACTGCGGTATATGGCTGATGCGGCGATTGAGGATGGCGCGGACGCCTCCGGTCAGGATGTGCTCGGGAAGCTGCTGCTGCGTGACCGCACTGAGGTTCCCCGCTTCCTCAGCCAGAGCGCGCATGATCTCGACGATGAAGAGAGGATTCCCTTCGCTCTCACGGTGTAGGAATCCGATGAGCTCAGCGCTCCTCCCGGCCGTACCTAGCATGGACTCGCAAAGTACGGCGATGCTGGTGTTGTCAAGACGGCTGAGCTTGAGGAGGTTGGCTCCGGGGATTGCTTCTGGCAAGTCCGGTGCTTCATCATCGCGATAGGTGCCGAGGATGAGAAGGGCCCGCTGCAGTGCCAGATTGGCGAGGTTGGCAAGGACTACCAGGCTCTCCTTTCCGGCCCAGTGCAGATCCTCCAGAATGAGAACCAGAGGATGACCTGAGTCGCCAGAGCCTGCTTCAATAATGCTGACGATGGTGTCCCGCGCCCGCTCTTGCATGGTCTGGGAATCGATCGCTGGCAGCTCGGCGATCGGCCGTCTGAGCAGTCCCGCCAGCCGTGGCAAGATCGGCAGCAGAATACTTAAGGCCTGATCATCCGGCGAGACGTCAAGGTAGATCCGCTCCAAGACCTCACACAGTACATGATACGGACCTCCGCCTTCACGGATGGCCTGTCCGCGCAGGACCATGGCCCCGCGGACCATGGCCAGGGTTCGCAGCTCATCAACGAGACGCGACTTGCCGACGCCGCTTTCGCCGCCGAGCAGCCACAGGCCTCCTTGTCCGCTCCGGGCCTTGCGAAAGGCATCGGTGAGAACTTCGACCTCATGGTCGCGTCCGACCAGCGAAGCCGCCTGCAGGAAGCTTTCACGGGTCTCGGAGGTCTCTTGGACCAGCGGCAGGCCGGTGGCCGTTCCGAGGTCGCGCAATACGCTCAGAGCGTCCGGGTAGCGCGCAGCCGGCTCACGCGCCAACAGGCGGACCAGGACCGCCTTCAGGGACGCATCCAGATCATCAAGGAGGGCGAGTCCCGTGTCTGCCACGCCCGGGTTGCTGGGCGAGCCGCGGTTGGCTTCCAAGTAGGCGGCCACATCCTCGGAGACGGTAAGTGCGGCGCTGGTGCCGAGTATTTCGTCGAGCATCTGGGTCATGCGCGAGGTGCGCTGGTAGGGCAGGTGCCCGGTGAACAGCTGGCAGGCGAGCACCCCGACGGCATACAGATCCGATGATACGCTGGGCGCCTCTCCTAGTAGCAGCTCGGGCGCCATGTACTCCAGCGTACCGGCGATGCCGCTCGCGCTCTCACCGTGCAGTGCGATGCCGAAGTCGACCACCTTGACCTGCCCGTCGACACATAAAACATTGGACGGTTTGATGTCGCGGTGCACAACGCCGCGGCGGTGCAAATAGGCGAGGGCGCGCAGAAGCTGTCCTATCCACTCGGCTTTGGTTTCGTAGGATGCTTCGCGTCCGGCCTCCAGCAAGGAGCGGGCGGCCGGCAGGAGCTCCATTACCAGATAAGGGCCGCAATACTTACCAAACCCATAGTCTAGGACGCGTACGATGTGGGGGTGGTGCAGGGAGGCGAGCACCTCGAACTCGCGCTCCAGAGCGAGCCGCAAGTGGATGGTCTGCGATGTTTCGACCGAGTGCCTCGTGGCAGGAGGATCGTCTGCGTCAAGCGTGTCGCTCGCTTGTCGTACTATGCCGCCGTAGACGAGCTTGAGCGCCACGTCCTGTCCGCTCAGACGCTGGGTGGCCCGGTACACCGTGCCCATTCCGCCTTCGCCCAGACGTTCATGGAGGACATATAGTCGTTCGATTATCGTACCGGTCGCGGAGCCCGCTCCGTTACTGGCTACGGTGTCGGCCTCGGTGTCGGCCTCGGCCGCGGCCTTGGTATCGGCTGCGATTTCGGCAACGATTTTCATGGATTCGGTCATCGCACAGAAGCGCCATCTCTAAGGTCTGCGAGGAAAGACAAAACTTCTTGATTTTAGATCGTATCCAGTTGCATGAACCATAGCAAGCAGGATTCCTGGCGAGCGGCTGACGCTGACCGGCGCGGCTGCGAGCGGCGCGGACCGGACCGGACCTCACTGCGGAGGCGAGCAGCATGCATCTGGCGACCGCTAATCTGGCGACCGCTAATCTGGTGACCGCTAATCTGGTGACCGCTAATCTGGTGACCGCTAATCTGGTGAGCGGCGGCCATGCGGAACCGCCGCAAGAGTAATAGGTTCCTTGCATTCGGCGTTCCACTTTAGTACGCTAGCGGAAGGATGCTATCCTTGGGAGGCGCGCTGATGAAGTCTTTAACTGTCGACGCTGGAGAGACGTGGGCACTGCAATCCTATGTGAAGTATGACGGATTTTTCTCCACTCCGACCAATGCTTTTTTGATCCGCGGGAAGGAGCCTATCCTTGTCGATACGAGCTACTCTTTTGCGGCCGAAGATTTCCTGAGCACTCTGGGTCAGCTCGTCGATATTGCCAGCATCCGCTGGATCGTCGTGACGCACGATGATGCGGAGCATATCGGCAACTTGGGGCGACTCCTCGAGCTCGCACCGGAAGCCAAGGTACTGACGCCGTTTATCGGCTACGGCAAGCTATGCGATACGGCGCAAAATGTGCCGCTGGCGCGCGTTCACTGCATCGGCCCCGGAGAATCGCTGACACTTGCCGACCGCACCCTGTCGTTCTTGCGACCGCCGCTGTTTGATTCCTCCGCCACCATTGGAGTCCTTGATAAGAAGACCGGCCACCTGTTCTCATCAGACTGCTTCGGTACCATCGTGCCGCTCTCCTATTCTCCGGTGGCGGATGATGTGAATGTACTACCCGAAGCCGTTTTCTTTCAGCTGATGGGCGATTTCAACAAGGTCAATTCGGCATGGGTTCATTTGGTGGATCGGGCGATGTTCCAGGGCATCTTGAATGATATGAGCGGCATGGCTCCATCGTGGATCTTCAGCACCCATGCAATGCCGATTCCCGGCGAGAAGTGGCGCGGCATGCTCGCTACGTTTGCCGGGCTCCCGGACAGCGCTCCGTTTCAGGCGCCGAACCAGGACGTCCTCAATGCCATGCGCGCCGCCGGGCTACCCCTACCGCGCTGACATGGCGGTTGCTTCCTCGCAGTTCTCTGTAGCGTGCCGCGTTCCATATATGTCTTTTCCGGCCGAGAGAAGTCGCTCAGGTCAAGGGCTCAAACCGGGCGAAGAAGTGTCCTAGCACCTCGGGCATGTGGGTGATGCGGTAGCCCTTGCTATGGTGCGCGTTGTCCTTCACGCGGCGCATCATCTTGGCCACGTACTCAAGGTGGCTCCGCGTATAGACCCGGCGCGGAACCGCGAATCGCGCAAACTGAAAGACCTTATCTACGAACTCGCCGGTTCGAGGCGCGACCCGCTTCATGTGAAACGTGATTGCGCCGACGCGAACGCCGCCTTCGCGGTACAGATCGCTGGCCAGCGCGACTCCGGGCAGCTGCTCCGCGCCAAGGTGCGGGTAGAGCGACGCGACATCGACGAACACACCGGAGCCGCCCACGGGCCGGCTTATCGTGACGCCGGCCTCGCGCATGAGCATCTCTCCGAAGTGTCTGACCTGCCGCACGCGATGCGCGAGGTAGTCCTCATCCTGTCCTTCGCGCAGCCCGACGGCGATCGCTTCGAGATCTCGCCGGGCCAGCCCGCCGTAGGTCGGAAATCCCTCATAGAGCACCAGCTGCTCCTGACAGCGCTGCGCCAGCTTCTCGTCCTTAAGCGCCAGGAAGCCGCCGATATTGACCAGCGCGTCCTTCTTCGCGCTCATCCAGCAGCCCTGGCCGTATGAGAGCATTTCACGCACGATCTCGCCGATGGTCTTGTGGGCGTAGCCGCGCTCGCGGGTCTTTATGAAGTAGGCGTTCTCCGCCATCCGGCAGGCGTCGAAATAGATGGGGAGCTTATAGTGATCGGCCAGCTGCTTGACCTCACGGATGTTCTCCATTGACACTGTGACGAGCAGGCAAAGTTGTTAAGGACGGTGATCAGGATGAAGGGGACGCGATCGTGGTGACATGCGAGCGCTGCGCGCAAGCGGTCGAGGTCGAAGTTTCCTTTGAACGGCAGTTCCTCGCCATAGTCCCACAGCCAATCGCCGACTAGATCGATGGGAACGCCCTGGCGGCGCTCGACATGAGCGCGAGTGGTATCAAAGTGCGCATTGCACAGGACGATGTCGCCGGACTTGACTAGGAGCTCCATGATCAGGTTCTCGGCTCCGCGCCCCTGATGCGTCGGGATCACATGCTGAAACCCCGTCACGTCTTGGACGGCGCTCTCAAATGCGAAGAAGCTCCGCGAGCGGATGTAGGCCTCATCGCCGCGCATCATGGCGGCCCACTGCTCATCGCTCATCGCGCCGGTACCGCTGTCGGTCGCGAGATCGATGAACACATCCGCTGAGTCGAGGTGCGCCACGGAATAGAAAGCCCGTTTGATGATCTCCTCGCGCTCGACGCGTGTAGGCAGGCGGATCCGCTCCACGACCTTGATGCGAAATGGCTCGGCGAGTGTTTCGTCGCGTGGATCGATCTCGTCATCTTTCGCCATCTGCTCACTCCTAGATCAGGTGATGCGAAGAAGCTCTGTGCCGCTGCGGCCCACGTACCGCCCGCTGTGCTCCGGCGCCCAGCTGGATTCTAAAATCGCCTCATGCATACCTGAATAAATACATATATGTCAATGGTCGATGGCCGCCGGCGCTTCGTCTCTCCAGACCCGCGGTCATTGCCCTCCTCGTGAGCTTGTGCCGGGACAGATACTCCTTCTTTTGCAAGCTCCCGAAATGGACATAAGTGCTGAGCGGTACGGAGAGTCCAGCCAGACAGTCAGCCGCTGGCCGCGTCGGTTCGGTCGAGCCGGCGATGGGCGCGTTGTACCAGTTCGCCGTAGAGCAGACCTAGCGCACAGGCTGGCAACGCTCCCGTAATGCCGATCCCGTACAGGGGCCTGAGCACATAGTCACCGAGGTCACGCACCAGCGCCACTACGCCCCACCTTAAGGTGGGAACCGAATAGATCCATACCAACAGCGACATCAGCACCGTAGGTAGGATCACGGTGGCAAACGCTAGCGCTATTCCCAACAACCATGGCCTCCCCCCCTTTCGGATGCGGAGAGAGACCCAGCCGCCGCCGACAGAAGCAAACCCGAGCACGCTGGCCAGCACCCCAGAAAGGAGCAGCCAGCCGCTACCGCTTTTCAGGGCCTCCCCCAACCCAAACATCAAGGTGAGAATCGCCGCCACCCCGAGGCCGAGTGCGGCGCTAATCAAGCCCGCTCGTTGACCAGCCCGCTGATAAATTTCAAGGTTGTGCATGGGGCTGGACGCTCTTTCGTGTGTCGCACTCGCTAGGGACTAGCTTACCCTGTTACGTCACCCGGGCCGTCCGTGCCAGATCAAAAATCGGCTCGAGCGCAACGGGTCACGACTGCGCCGCTTTCTGCACCGTCGTTGCGAGAAACATACCCCACACGGCTATGCAATGCGTTTTGTCGTCGGAAATCGCCTGGCAGTTCTTTATAGGTAGTGAGATCAGCTCCGTCGAGCACGGCAGGACAATTGTTCCCTAGCCGAGGGAAGATGTGAGGAATCCGATTGTTACTTCGTACCGCAGGATCAAGCAATCGCTAAGATTGGCTGTCCACAGGATAAGCCTCTGGCCTGGCCAGTCGAGACCGTGTGTAGGTGGCGCAGGGCATGCGCAGCATGCTCACCTCCAGTCGTCGCGCCCGCGTCCCGCATCATGTTGGCCCCGCGCCAGTCCATATTTGTTCTGGGCTTGGGCGTCGCGGTAAGCTGGACGCATGCGGGGGCTTCTCTGGATGACCGGACTCGCGGCGCTCCTGGCGGGCCGGGCGACGATCGCAGAAGCGGAAGGGCCGAGCTGTCCGCACACGGAGATCGCCAAGGCGCGCGGGCTGGCAGAGCAGCGTATGAAGGCGCGGGAGTATACGGCGGCGGTGGAGATCCTGCGGCCGCTCCGGGACAAGTGCGCGATTTTCTCCTACAGGGACGGAAGCGGCGAGCGGCAGGCCGATCTGGATTTCTACTGGATTCACAGCGACCTGTCGCTCGCGCTCTATCGGGCCGGGCTTTTTCGCGAGTGCCTGTCCGTGCTGGCCCCGCTGACCTACCCGGGGCCGCCGGACGGGCTCTCGTCCA
The DNA here is from genome assembly GCA_937879845.1 of uncultured Myxococcales bacterium. Taxonomy (GTDB): domain Bacteria; phylum Myxococcota_A; class Polyangia; order Palsa-1104; family JAEUJZ01; genus CALFML01. Next base: position 101 of record CALFML010000591.1, on the reverse strand, counting down.
ACGGGCTCGACGAGCATCCGGTGGCGAAGGCGATTTCTTACAACGCGGGGCTGTGCGAGGCCGCGCTGACCAAGCGCTACGACAAACTCGCGGACGAGCCG
>CALFML010000590.1 GCA_937879845.1 uncultured Myxococcales bacterium | reverse complement strand
GCAGCCGGACGTCGAAATGCCGCAAAAGATACACGTGGATCGTCGGAAGCAGCGCGCGCACGTAGCGCTGGGCGACGCAGCCGAACGCTCCGCCCCCGAACAGCGGTGGGACGGGCTCGCCCTGGGCGAAGCGGTGCGGGCAGTAGCCGCTGGGATCCGCATGCACGGCCGGGTCTTGGGTGTACGACCCCGGAGCGCTCCCCAGCATGCGCCCGGCCCGGATGATGTACTCGGCAGCGCCCTGGCTTCCAGCGGCAGGATAGCGAACGTCGCGTTTGAGCATCCGGCCGGCTACGGTGACGGGGTTGAGCCGGATGGTCTCGAGGATCGCGTGCTCCGCCAGCCGCATGGCTGCATCGTCTGGAGCCGCGCGGATCTCCGCCTTCAGCCCGTCGGCGGTGATGAGATCGACGAATGACCAGAAGCCGTACGTGCCCGGATAGGCGCAGGCGTTGAACAGCACATAGTTGAGCGCCCAGGGCAGATCCCGCTCGTCCAGGGGGCGCTCGCCCACGCGCATCGTCTCCCGCAGGTCGTCGATGAGCTCGATGCCACCTTCGCGATCGTGCGTCGCGATGAGCTGCCGGAGCAGGTCTTCGAGCTTCCTGGCCGCCCAGTACTCCGGCATCAGGAAGCGGGCCGGCGTCCCCCCCAGGGCTAGGCGCGGGACGTCGACGCCCGAAGCCATCGTCCGTAGCAGGGAGAGGCCACGGCTGCCCAGTCGCGTCCATACCGCGCGGCCTGCGACACAGCGCACCGAGGCGCTGTGCACAAGGTGAATGATGGCGTCCGCCAGATCGACCTCGCCCGCCCACGACCGGGAGCCTGCGGCGGCCACTTCCTCGACGAGCCGGCGGAGCTCCGTGGTCGTCTCGGCCCGCCGCAGCCGCTGCTGCAAAAACGCCCGGCCTCCCAGGGCGAGCCGCTCGAGGTAGTCCGGGGACGGATCGGCTCGCGAGATCCAGCGGGAGAACACCGAGACCAGCTGGAGCACGCTGCCGATCCCCGCCGTCTCCGGAGGCAGACGGTTCATGAACGCATAGCCGCGTGTACCGAGCAGGTAGGTGATGGGCGGGCCCCCCGGGAGCTCAACACTGAACACGTCGCCGGACTCGGCGCGGCAGCGGAGCGCTTGCTCCAGCGGGCCCGCCGCTGTGGCAAGACCCGCCAGCACTGGCCCGATGACAGGGAATGCCTGGGAGCCGGGCCGCGCCGACGGCGGCTCTATGGTTGCAGCAGCTAAGGGCTGCGCTCGAATTTCACCGCCGCTCTTTGGATCGTTTGTGCGCATCGGCCTTCAACCTCCTTGAATTGATACGATCGCCCCAAGCGTTCGGTTCCCTCCCAATGCCAACAATGCGCGTTGCCGTCTTTTTCAGGGGCTCTTGTAGATGGACGAGCAGCCGGAAGCTGCAGCCGAAGATAGGTCCGTAGACCTGCGGCGTCTTCGCGGGCGGCGCGGGCCGCGTGCGGTGGGAGGGGCTCCGCCCGGATCGGCCGGGCGGGTGAGGGCGGGCGGAGCGCCTTGCGGACTAAAGGGTCAGCTCGCGCTCCGCATCAGCCAGGGCGAAGCGGGCCATCGCCAGGTTGGCGCGGTTGCGGTCCAGGGCGATGTAGAAGAACACGCTCGGCCGCGACTTGAGCGGGCGGACGATGTGGTACTGCTTGTTGAGCGAGATGAGGACGTCCTCGACGTCATCGCGGAGGCCGAGCGCCTTGATCGCCTTGCGCTTGGAGCGCACGACCTCGGCGTTGCTGGCGGCGGCCACTTCCATGTTGAGGATGCCGGCGCCGCCCATCGAGCCCATGCACATACCGCTGTCGCTGTCGGCGAGCGCGGCGCCGAGGAATCCCTCGATCGACTCAAGCTTCATCAGGGTCTCTTTAATGCTGTTCGAAGTGAGTGCCATATCTATCTCCTTATGAGTACCGGTCACCTGGGGGCCGGCGGTGTCTTGTTCGTTCCAGATGATCTCGACGTCATCCAGGTAGGGAGCGTCGCTTGCTGAATCGGTGCTGTGAGCGACGGCGACCTCTGCCGCCGGAGCTGGCTTTGGCTCGGGCTCCTGGGCCGCGCCAGGCGCGGGCGCCGGCGTCTGCGTCTGCGTCTGTAGCGTGGGCGCGAGCTCGTCGGAAGAGCCGCTGCCCGCGGCCGCGTGCAGCCACTGCGCCTTCTCGTCCTTGAGGCGGTAGGACTCAAGGAGCAGCTCGGTCAGAGAGCCCTGGAGGGTGGTCTGCTTGGGCCGACCCTGCTGCCAGCTGAAGCTGCCGCGCGGCCAGTTCATAATCTGGTAGAAGGCGCTGGGTCCGCTCTGCTCGTCGGTGGCCGCATGCACGGCGCGGCCCTGATCGAGCCAGATCTCGCCGACCATCTGGTCGCACTCGACCGTGATCACGCCTGTCTGGTTGGACAGCGCGTACAGCTGTATGACATCGGCCAATGAGGTTGTGGCGACGGAGCCGCGGAAGGCGGCGGCCGGGACCTCGTTGAGGTTCGCGATCACCTCGCGCAGGGTGCGGAAGGCGACGGGCTTCTGCAGGTAGGCAAAGCCGCTGAAGCGCGAGTGCGCCGCGACCTCTGCGCTGGGGAACGCGGTGATGGCGATAATGGGAATGCTGCTCCAGCGCTTCTGGGCGTGACTTATGAGCTCCAGGCCCGTCAGGTGCTGCATGCGGATATCGGTGATGAGCACCGACGGCCGCTCCTTGTCGAGAATTTTCACCGCTTCGCGAGGGTCGCTGGTCCCGATGACCGGTGTCGGAGCGAACTCCTTGCGGAGCATCTCTACCATCGAGCGGACCAGGTCGAGCTCATCATCGACCATGACAATCGGCCCGGAGAGTTCGATCTTGGTTGTTTTCACCACGGTAAACATTCCACGCAACTACTTGCAGACTCCTATAGCGAGCGCCGTGCCAGCGCGACCGATTTTCAGAGAGTATCAATTCTCCGTCTGGTAATAGTCCTAAACAGATTCCGGAAGGATCGGAATGCGCCCAATCGCACTCTCGGCCGGTAACAAACAGACCACAGCTGGTAACAAGTGAACCGGTCCGATCGCGCCTAGAGCTACGTCATGCCATCGGGAGAATTGGTGCAGACTGGATCGTGGGATGGCCGCCCGGGAGCAGCGCGCAAAAACTGCGGCCGCAGGAAGGAATCAGCGGAAATGGGAGGGACTCAGAGCTCAGCGGCTTCGCATGAGACGAGCGCGGCCGGGGGCGAAGCTTCTTAGCGCGACTGGGCCCGATACCCGCGCCGATCGATCCGCACCCAAGCCCTTCGTTTGCAAGCACTTCGCTCCGCCGCGGATCGTTTGGTCGTCAGCTTCTCTCGGCGCGACTCTTATGAGTCATGAGATCCGCACGCCGATGAACGCGGTCATCGGCATGACGAGCCTCCTTTTGGATACGCAGCTTGACGCGCTGCAGCGGGAGTTTACCAGCACGATCCGCACCAGCGGCGAGCACCTGCTCACTCTGATCAACGACATCCTCGATTTTTCCAAGTTCGAGTCCGGCGGCACGGAGCTGGAGCTGGTTCCGTTCCGGCTGCGCACCTGCATCGAGGAAGCGCTCGACTTGGTGGCGGTGCGCGCCGCTGAGAAACACCTGGAGCTCACGTACGAGATCGAAGAAGGGACGCCGGCGGCGCTCATCAGCGATGCCGGGCGGGTGCGGCAGATTCTGCTCAACCTGCTGGCCAACGCCGTCAAGTTCACCGAGCGCGGCGAGGTCGTGGTGCGGGCCGGCGCAACGCCGCTGCGCGACGGCCGCCATGAATTTCATCTCTCGGTTCAGGACAGCGGAATCGGCATCCCCGCCGATCGTCTGAACCGGCTGTTCATTCCGTTTAGTCAGATCGATGTCTCGACCACCCGGCTGTACGGGGGTACGGGTCTGGGCCTGGCCATCACCCGGATGCTGGCTGAGCGGCTCGGCGGCCGCGCCTGGGTGGAGAGCGAACCAGGCAAAGGCTCGACGTTTCACATCACGTTCAAGAGCCTGGAAGCGGCGCACCTGTCGGCCGGGGTCAGCTTCGATGTGGTCAAGGAATTCCAGGGCATGCGCGTCCTCATCGTGGACGATAACGCCACAAACCGCCGCGTGCTGTCGCTTTACACCGCCAAGTGGGGCATGGTTCCGACCAGCGTGGACTCGGCGCGCGCCGCGCTGGAGCTGCTGCGCCGAAGCGCCGACTTTGACCTGGGACTTTTAGATTACGCCATGCCGGAGCTAGACGGCATCGATCTGGCGGGACGGATCAGACAGCTTACCGCTGCGTCGGCAATGCGGCTGATTCTGCTTACTTCGGTCGGCTCGACCAAGGACCTGCGCGAGCACTTTGACGCGGCGATCCTCAAGCCCATCAAGCCTTCGACGCTCTTTGATACCCTGGTGGGACTATACGCCACGACCCGGCGGCCGTCGGCCGGAGCGGCGGTCGTGCCGACGCTGGATCGCGAGCTTGGGCGCCGTCATCCGCTGCGCATCCTGGTGGTGGAAGACAACGCCGTGAACCAGAAGCTGGCGCTGTTGCTGCTGAGCAAGCTGAGTTACAACGCCGACATCGCGGCAAACGGACGCGAGGCGATTATCGCGCTTGAGCGCCAGCCCTATGATCTTGTCTTCATGGATCTACACATGCCGGTGCTCGACGGGCTCTCGGCGACGCGGGAGATCTGTGAGCGCTGGCCCGCCGCGCAGCGCCCGCACCTTGTGGCCATGACCGCCAGCGCCATGATCGAGGATCGACAGCAGTGCCAAGCAGCGGGCATGGATGATTACATCGACAAGCCGATTCAGATAAGCGCCCTGGCGCGGATCGTGGAGGGCTGCAGCATGCGTACGGCTCGGGCGCAGACCGGCGCGACGGCGTCTGGGGAGCGCTCCTAGCTTGCCGCCGGCTTGCCGCCGGCTTGCCAATTGATTTGCGCAAAGGCGCGGACGGGGCCGCGGCGCGCGACAACTTGACGGCCGGGCGGCGTCAAGATAAGCACAAAAGCGGTCCTTCTACGATGACACGACGCAGAGTCCCGCCGCTCCGCCGACCTCTGGGGTCGCTGCCGGATGTGCGGCTGCCGGCTGCACGGAAGAAGACCTCATCCTTGGGAGCGCGTCATGTTACTCGTGGAAAAAGCGGAGCGGATCGCCGTCGTCACCCTCAATCGGCCCGAGGCGATGAATGCCTTGTCCAAGGCCCTGCGTCATGCGCTGTATGAAGCCATGGTGGCGCTGGACGCCGACCCGGAGGTCAGCGTCGTCATCCTGACCGGTGCCGGCGAGCGGGCGTTTACCGCCGGACTCGATCTCAAAGAGCTCGGCTCCGACCCCGCGGCGATGAGCGCGGCCAACGCCGCCGCCGCCCAGGAAAATCCGGTAAAAGCCATCGAGCTGTGCAAAAAGCCTGTCATCGGCGCCATCAACGGCGTGGCCATCACCGGCGGCTTCGAGCTCGCGCTGGCGTGCGACATCCTGATTGCCTCCACGAGCGCCCGCTTCGCCGACACGCAGATCGGAAGAGCGTCGTGTAGGGAAAGAGTGTCTTCGCCTGTGTAGATC
>CALFML010000589.1 GCA_937879845.1 uncultured Myxococcales bacterium | reverse complement strand
GCAGAGTCCTACTACGGCCCGGTGCGCGCAGTGGCCGTGTGCGTGGGCTGCCACGCGATGTCGCGCAACGGCAAGCGCATCGCGGTGGGTATGAACATCCCCGGACCGGCGCAGCTGCGGTCGCTGGAGACCTCCACCCGGAACAAACTCTTTGAAGTCGGTACAGGCCTGCTCTCAGGCTCCAACTACCAGGCCTTCAGCCCCGATGGCCAGTACCTGGTCACCACCGAAGCCGCCGGGCTTACCGTGCGCGATGGCACCTCCGGCATGATCTTTGGCAACAACCCGGCGCTGACCAACGCCAACATGCCGGACTTTGCTCCGGATGGAAAGACCGTGGTGTTTGCCCGCAGCGCGACGTGGTGTCCGCTGGGTCCATGCACCCTGTCCACCACCGGCGCCAGCCTGTTTACCGCCGAGTTCAAAGGCACCGCAGGTTTTGGTCCGGCCAAGCCGCTACTCAACTCGGGCGGCGAGAATAACTACTATCCGGCGTTTTCTCCCGACGGCCGTTACATCGTCTTCAATCGCGCCGCCGGGGACTCATACGACGCTGCCGACGCGCGGGTGATGGTGGTCGCCGCCAGCGGCGGACCTCCAATTGATCTGCAGTCGGTAAATACGATCGTCGGCAACTCGTGGCCTAAGTGGAGTCCGTTCCTGCATCGCTTCGGTTCCGGCTCGATCATGTGGTTGACGTTCTCAAGTCGGCGCTCGTACGGGGTGCATAACAACACGACCGCACAGATCTGGATGCTGCCGGTGGATGTCCGCAAGCTGGATAAGGGCGAAGACTCGGGCTACCCGCCGTTCTGGCTGCCGTTCCAAGACCTGAACACCGGCAACCACATTCCGCAGTGGGTCGAGCAGGTCGAACGCGCCCCGTGCTCAGTCGCCGATATGACAGGCTGCGGACCGAACGAAGTTTGTGACGGGGCGGTCTGCGTCCCGCGCATCGGCTAGGGGACGCGGCGGCAAAAAACAACCTCTGGTCAAACCGCAGCCAATCGGCTGTAAGCTTCCCAAAAATTCTGCGAGGTTTCCCATGCGCCGAGAATCTGCTTCCGTTGCCCTGCGCCGTGCGATTCTGCCGGCTCTCCTTGTCGCTGGAGGCGTCTCGTCGGCTTGGGCGAGCAGCCCGGTGTCGACGTACGTCGTGCCTTCCCAGATGCAGTTTATGCCTGATGAGGCAAACGCCACCAAGGTCATCATCCACGGGGCCTTCTTCTTCTGGCAGAAGGACGGCTCATATAACCAGCCAACGTGCGGCTACATGTATTTCTCCTGCCCGGCCGGGCAAGAGTCGATGTGCCGCATGCAGTGGGCCGAGATCAAAAACGCCATCGGCCTTCAGCAGTGCGAAGGATTCGGTCAGCAGATGGCGCAGTCGAAAGCGACTCTGCGAACCGAAGACACGATGCCGGCCAGCCCCGACGCCTGGGATCTGGGCATCGGCATCACCCCGGGTACGTTCGTAGGCGGACAGTGCGCGCCGGCCCTGGCGCTCAAGTGTCCGGTGTCGCCGGCTTCACCGGACATGGGCACGACCCCAGCCCCGGACCTGGCTGCCGGAGGGGGTGGAGGCGGCGGTGGTGGGGGCGGCGGCGGCGGTGGCGGGGGCAGCGGCTGTTCGATGGCCGGTTCCCAGGGCGCGATGGGCGGGATGCTGGCGATGTTTGCCGCCGCTCTCACCGCGCTTGCCCGCCGGCGTCGCCGCAGCTAGGGCGAGCCTGCGATCGCACGCTTTCCGGCGCTGCGCTTCCCCATCGCGCCATCGGTCCGCGGTGGCCTAAGGTCAAGTGCAGCGATCGCTGCGGTGATAGCTCATGCCGAGCACTATCTTTCGTTTTTCGCGACTGGATGCCGTCCTTGTGGCGGTGGCTCTTTTGCAGGGGGGGATTGTCGCCGCGGTGCTGGGCTTGGCGCAGCCGCCGATGCTGCGGTTGCCTTTTGCGGGGCTGCTGGGAGTGCTTATCTGGTGGAACGCCAACACCATCTCACACAACCATCTGCATAATCCGCTCTTCCGCTCCCGCTGGGCCAATCGGCTGTTTTCGTTCTATCTGACGCTGACGACCGGCGTGCCGCAGACTCTCTGGCGGGCGCGCCACTTATGGCACCACGCCGGAGAGCCGGCCGGCAAGAAGCCTCTGCGCCTCGGTGTCTTCGGCGTAATGGAGCTGCTCGGTCTCGGCGGACTGTGGCTCGGACTGTGGCTCGCCGCGCCGACGCGCTTCTTAGGGGTCTATCTCCCGGGCTTTGGGCTGGCGATGCTCTTATGCCAGCTGCAGGGGTACTTCGAACACAACGGGCAGCCCGTCGCCATCGAGCCCGGCGTCAGCTACTACGGCGCGGCCTATAATTTTTTCTGGTTCAACGACGGATACCACGCTGAGCATCATCGCTATCCAGGGACGCACTGGTCGTCTCTGCCGGGGCGCAAGTGCCTCCCTGGCCAGGCCACGCGTAGCTCGCTGCCGCCGCTGCTGCGTTTTTTCGCGCTGCTGCGCGGCATTATCAACCGCTGGCAGGCCTGGGCGCTGGTGCAGTTGGAACAGCTCGCGCTGCGGCCTGGGGCGGTGCAGCGCTTCATGCTCCGTACTCACGAGCAGGCGCTGCGGCAGGTTCTTGCCGACGCGGCACCCCGATTGCCGGTGCGGCCGCGAATCGGCATCATCGGCGGCGGGCTTTTTCCACGCACCGCGCTGCTGTTCGCCAAGCTGCTGCCGCAGGCCCACTTGGCGATCGTCGATGAGAACGCACGCCACGTCGCCCTGGCCGCGTCGACGCTGCTGGGCGCGGGCGTGCCGGCTGCCCAGCTCACCCTGCGCGCGGAGCGCTTCGATGCGCCGCGCCACCGCGACTTCGACCTCCTGGTCTTCCCGCTTGGTTATATAGGGGACCGCGATGCGCTTTATAAGCCGCGGCCCGATGAGCCGCCGCGGCTCATCCACGACTGGCTGTGGCGGCGTCGCGGTACAGGCGGCGTGATCATCTCCGGCTGGCTGGCCAAGCGGCTGAGTCTCGTCTGGCCATGAAGCTGCATCAGACCGCGCCGTTTCTTCGGGCGTACCGGCTGTTCCCGCATCGCCTGCTCAACCATTCCTGCGCGCGGCTCATGACCGCCGAGCGCCCGGCTGTTGCCGTGCAGGCGGCGATCCGACTGTGGATTCGCCGCGCCGGAATCGATATGGCGGACTTTGTGCCGGAGCCGCATCGTACGCTGGAGTCGTTCTTCCTCCGGCGACTGCGCCCGGGCGCTCGACCGCTCGGCGAAGGTCTATGCTCACCCGTGGATGGCGAGGTGTTCGCGGCCGGGGTCTTGCGCGCCGGGACGGAGCTTGTCGTCAAAGGGCAGCGACTCTCCATCGATCGGCTGGTCAACGGGCGCAGTCACCACGCGCCGCTTGCGGCCTATGCCGGCGGACACTACATCGCCATCTTTCTCAGCCCGCGCGGCTACCATCACATCCACATGCCAGTGGCTGGGCGGCTTTTGGGCTGCCAGTGGATTCCCGGCCGCTACTTCCCGCAAAACGCCGTCGCGCTGCGCCACATTCCCAGAGTCTATGAGCGCAATGAGCGCGCCGCGCTGTTCTTGGCGACTCGCGCGGCGGCGCCTTTCATCATGGTGATGGTCGGGGCGAGTTTGGTCGGCGGCATCCACCTGGCGGACGTGCCGCGTGAGCGCTGGGTCGCGCCGCAGCCGACCCCGCTCGAGCTGCCTTATGACAAAGGCCAGCGCCTGGGGCACTTCAGCTTTGGCTCGACCGTAGTGCTGCTGCTTCCGCCGGGCCTTACGGCCGAGCTTCAGGTTGCGGTGGGGGAAGCGGTGCGCATGGGGCAGCCGCTCGCTCGGCTCACCGAGACGTGATAAGGAGCCGCTGGTGGGCTGACCAGGCGCGCAGGTGTTCGCGGTAGCGCGCGACCCGCAGCGGCTGTGATGCGGCCAGATCCCGCTGTTCATCCGGATCGCGGCGCAGATCGAATAGCTGCGCCCGGCCTGACTCGGGTTCGTCGATGAACTTCCAGGGTCCCTGCCGCAAGCCGACCTGGTAGACCGCGTGGTCGGTCAGAAACCGCGGCACCTGGTCCGCTGCGGCCGGGCGCAGCAGCGACCTTCCCTGATACTGGTTGGGCACAGGCAGCCCGGCTAGCTGCAACAACGTCGGCGCAATGTCGATGACGCTGCCCGGCTGGCCGATGCGCCGCGGCAGCGCAGACCTTGGCTGGTCGGTCACGCCCGGCACAAGCAACAGCAGCGGCACGCGCAGGTTCTCATCGTAGAGATAGAGGGTGTGGCCGAAGTTTCCCTCATGCTGCCGGAACGCTTCGCCGTGATCGCCGGACAGCACGATGGCCATGCGTGACAGCCGGCCGCGCGCGGCAAGCCCCGCCAGCAGCGTGCCCAGGGCTGCATCGCCCAGGTAGAGATCATTGCGGTAGCTGTCGAGCTCCGTGTCCTCGCCAAAAGGCCGCGGCCGCGACGGCGGGCCGGGCGAGTGATAGGGATGATGACCGGCAATCGGCAGGTACATTACAAATGCCGATTCGTCCGGCCGCAGCGCGTCGAAAAACGCCAGCACGCGCTGCACCGTGGTTGCCTCATCGACGCCAAAGCTGGTCTTGTAGGCTCCGCCGATGGCCCCCGCATCCAGGGTCACGTCAAAGCCGCGGTCGCGTATGACTCCATCCATTCCCAGGTATAGAAACCAGCCGGAGTGGAACATGGCGGTCTTGTAGCCGGCGGCGGCGAAGCGCTGGGCGATCGCGGGACAGGGGAGCTGCGCCTGGGTGTAGCGCGCGGCGGTGGTATGCGCCGCCGGGTTGGCAGAGCAGAGAAGGGAGAACAGACCTTTTATGCTCTCCGGGTAGGCGGCGTAGATGGCATCGAAAGCGATGCTGTCTTGAGCCAGCCGGGTCAGGTTCGGGGTCGGATCTTCGGCGGCGCCAAAGGGCTTGAGGTAGCGGGCCGCGGTGGACTCCATGACCACCCATAAGACATCGCGTCCGGCGGCGCGGCCGGCCAGACTGCGGAGATCCGCGTCTGCCGTTTTCTGCGCATCGTCAGCGGCTTCGACGGCAGGCAGGGGCGGGATCTCGATCGTTTCAGCCGCTCCCTGTTCTCCGCGCTGCAGCAAAGTCGTGCGGACGAGGGCAAAGACGACATTGCGGTGCAGCCCGCGCAGCGGCAGGCGGCTGTTCCCGAGCCAGCCGAGGAACCACAGCCCCAGGCCCGCGCTCAAAATCAGAAGCCGGGCCCGCGCGGACAGCGGCCAAAGGGGCGCGCCGCTGAGCCGCGGCCACCAGGGCAAGAGCAGCGCTCCGAGCAGGACGACAGCGATGCCAAGGACGTTGCCGGCGGTCACGTAGATGCGCAGTGAATCGAGCAGTGCAGCGTCGGTGGCCATCAGGATGGGAAAGGTCAGCGGCGTAGCGAACATGCGCGTGACCGGTACGTTGCTCGCCGCGTAGATGGCTACCGCGGCATAGGCGAGCCAGCGCAGCTTTTCTCCGCGAAAGGAGAGCCGGCGTGCCGCAAGGGAGAGCAGCGCATCCAGCCCGGCCCACAGCAGCGCGGCTTCCAGATCTTCGACGCCACCTGCCCGCTGGTGACCAA
>CALFML010000588.1 GCA_937879845.1 uncultured Myxococcales bacterium | reverse complement strand
GCCCTGGCCACCGCCCACGAGCGCGGCATCGTCCATCGCGACCTTAAGCCGAGTAACCTCTTTCTGCCCGGCGGCGATATCGCCCAGGTCAAGCTGCTGGATTTCGGCGTCGCGCGGCGCGTCGCGCGTACGCACGCGCTGACCCAGACCGGCATGGTGGTCGGGACCGCCGAGTACATGTCCCCCGAGCAGGCGCGCGGCAGCCGCGAGCTGAGTCCAGCCGCGGATCTGTTCTCGCTGGGCTGCGTCTTGTATGAGTGCTTGACCGGTCGGCCGCCGTTTGTCGCCGATCATCTGGCCGCGGTGCTGGTCCAGATTCTGTTTGAAGATCCGGTGCCCGTAAACGAGCGGCGCCCGGGTGTTCCTGCCGCGGTTCTCCGCCTGGTGGAGCGGCTTCTGGCCAAGGACCCGGCGCAGCGCCCGGCGGACGCCAAGGCCCTCCAGGCCGCGCTGCTGGCCCTGGGCGAGCTGCCCGAGCCGTCTTCCGCATCAGCGATTATCGCTGCGCCGCCGGCCGCGTTCGCGCAGAGCGAGCAGCATCTTTTGAGCCTGGTGCTGGCGGCGCTGCCGGAGCTCGATCTCACGGCCGGCCTGCACCCTACCCTGCCCCATAACGCGCTGCTGCTGGAAGAGAAGGAACGGCAGTCCCTGCAGCAGGCGCTGCGGCACCTGGGCACCGTACCCGACTACCTCGCCAACGGCGCGCTGGTCGTGACCGTGCCGCCGCTGGCCAGCGCCCAGGATCAGGCGCTGTTGGCAATGCATGCGGCGCGCCTCATCACCGGGTACTGGCCGGCGGCGGTGGTGGCGCTGGCCACCGGCCGCGGCGTTCTGCGCGGCCGCGCCGTGATCGGCGAAGTCGCGGAGCAGGCGGCGCGCATCCTGCAGCAGAGCCGCCATCTCCCCGCCGATCCGGAAGGCACAGCCGACCTCCCGCGCCACGGCGTGTTTGTCGATTCGCTCACCGCGCAGCTTTTGGCCGGCCGCGGACCGCCGCTCCGCCCGCTGGGCGGTCTGATGCTGCTCACGGAAGACAAGGACGCCGACTCCAGCCGCCCGCTGCTCGGCAAGCCGACGCCGTGCGTGGGCCGTGAAGCCGAGCTCCTTACCCTGGAGGCGCAGCTCAACGGCTGCATCGAAGAGTCCGAAGCCCGCGCTGTCCTTATCAAAGCGCTCCCCGGAATCGGCAAGTCGCGCCTGCGGCATGAGTTCCTGCGGCGCATCGAAAAAAGGCCGGAGCCCGTTACCACGCTTTACGGCTGCGGCGATCTGCTCGGGGCCGGGGCGCCCTATGGGATCCTGGCCGCGGCGCTGCGCCGGCTGTGCGGACTGAGCGGCAGTGAGCCGGCGGTGGTCCAGCAAGAGCGGCTGCACGCCCGCATCATCCGCAACATTGCGGCAGCGGAACAGGAACGCATCGTGCTCATGCTGGGAGAGCTGTGCAACATCCCGCTTGCCGCCGATGCGCAGCCGATCCTTCAGGCCGCGCGCCAGGATCCCAAGATCATGCGCACCTATCTGCGCCGCGCCTGGCTCGACTGGCTGCGCAGCGAGTGCGCGGCGGCTCCGGTGCTGCTAGTCCTAGACGATCTCCAGTGGGCCGATGCGCTGAGCATCGCGCTCGTGGATGAGGCGCTGCAGGAGCTGGCCGGCGCCCCGCTCTTCGTCCAGGCGTTTGCCCGCCCGGAGATCACCGAGATCTTTCCCAAGCTCTGGGCCAATCGCGGGCTGCAGGAGCTTGCGCTCAAGCCGCTAAGCAAGCGCGCGTGCGAGCGGCTGATTCAGCAAGTCCTGGGCCCTAGCGTGCATCCAGACCTCGTCGCCCGAACCATCGAACAGGCGGGAGGCAATGCGCTGTTTCTGGAAGAGACCGTGCGCCCGGCCCAGCCGTCATGTTTTTTAAGTCGCTGACTCCGTTTGGTCGCCCGCTCGCGGGCGCTTGGGTCACCACTTCCCACACCACTTTTGCCGGTCGGCGGGACCGGCAGTCCGGCGGCCTGGACGATCTCGGCGATGGGTCGTCGCGTCTTCGTGCCCTACCTGGGCCCTCGGGCTCCTGCGGACAGGATGCGCAGCCAGGCGAGCGGCTATGCACGCTCGGCGGCGTCGGGCATACCGGCCAAGATGGGGAATCTGCAGCTCTGGCCGGGCAGTCTCTTTGCCAACCGCTTCGAGATCCAGCGTGCCGCCGGCAGCGGCGGAATGGGGACGGCGATGCCCGAGTAACGCTGATCGTGGCATTGCTCACCCTTGTGGCCATGGTCGTGAACGATTTCGTGACGCCGCTTGGTGGACAGAGCCTCAGCTGCCGAACCGCACCGCATAGATCGGCGGCAGGTTGCCGGCCACGTTCATCCAGCCCTCGCCCCCGTCTTCGCTGACGTATAGATTGCCCGTGGTGCTGCCAAAGGCCAGCGTTCCTTCCTTGTTGGCGAGCGCGTGGCGATAGACTACGTCGTACGCGCACTGCTGCGGCAGACCGTGGCGCAGCTCCTTCCACGTCGCGCCGCCGTCCTCGGTGCGCGCCACGAACAGGCCGCCGTCGATCGCCATCCGCTGCTGATCCGAACGACCGGGCACGACCCAGGCGGTGCGGCCCTGCTTGGCGTCTACCGTGATCGGGAAACCGAAGTGGACCCCCTGATCCAGGGCGCTCACCTTGCGCCAGGACTTTGCCGCGTCCGCGCTGTAGAACACGCCGACGTGGTTCTGTTGCCAGACGTGGTCGGGATCGCCCTCGCACTGCTCGATGTAGTGCGGATCGTGACCCCACTCGGCTTCCGGCTCCGGCGTGTGCTCCATCGTCATTCCCTTGTTGACGCTATGCCAGGTCTGCCCGCCGTCTCGGGTCTCAATCACCCCGGCCGTGGAGACGGCAACGAGAACCCGCTGGGGATCGCGCGGATCGATCACGATGGAATGAATGCCCGGCGCGAAGTCCCCACCCTCCGACGCCGGGGTGCCGAACCACTTGGTCTCGCCCACGCCGTCGCCATCAAACAGATTGCCGCCCCGCGATTCATGATCCCACAGCGGCCGGTTCAGCGCGAACGTGGCCCCCGCATCGCTGCTCACAAACAGACCGCCCGGAATGGTCCCGACGTATACGCGCCCGCCCGGACCAAAGCCGATGACCCAGAGCTTGGCCAGCGTCGCGGGCTTGGTCGAGATGCGCCAGCCGATCCCGAACTGGGCCGCGGCATCTTCATACATGTCCTGCGCGATGTAGCGCGCCCCTTGGGGATATTTGATCTGCGCCGGAGCGTCCGCCCAGGTGGCGCCCTCGTCGTCGGAGATGGACAGCTTGGCGCCCCAGTGGCCATGTCCGAGCAGCGCCCAGAGCCGCCCGGTGTAGGGATCCTGGGCCACGAAGTTCACGCCGATGCCGGCATGCCCAGCCAGCCGCGGCCGCCAGCGGCCATCGATCTTTTCTGCGACGAATGTACCTTTCCGAGTACCGATGAAGATGCGAGACGCCATATACTAACCTCCGCTCAACGCCTGAAGAATGTGCACCTGGGCGCCGGGTGCGACCGCGTCGGAGAGCCCGCGGCGGTCACGGATGAGTTCCTTATCGACGAAGACGTTCACGTGCGTCCGCAGGCAGCCGCGCTCGTCGCAGATGTAGAAGCCGATGCCCGGCGCAAGGGCTTCCAGGGCGCGCACGACATCCGCCACGGTCGCGGCCTCGACCGTGATCTTCTGTTCGGCCAGACGAGGAAAAAAACTATAAAGGTGCCGGGTCAGGTGCACGGAGACCATGGAGGCATCGGTCGCATATCGGCCAAGCCGCACGCAAGCAAAAATTGTCCGGTGCCGGGATAGCGGCCGCGGCGCGCCGGTTGTGCTCGCTGATTCGTAATGCCCGGCTGACTTCTAGCGGTCCGTGTGCTCTGATGGCGCGCTGCTGGGAGTGTCCTCGGTCGCATCGAGATCCTCCCGGCGGGTCGCATCCAGCGTGGCGATCAGGCTCCCCCGGCTCGCAAGCCCCGCCGCGCTCTCCCCGGCCTCCGGCGCCAAGTCCGGCTTCACCTGCTCCCACCACTTCTGCGCTTTTTCTCCGTTCCATTGTTCCGCGCTCTCACACCTGCCCAGCGCCGTCTCCAGCTCCTTTACGCTCTGATATCTGTCCTCCGCCTCTTTCTCCAGGCATTTCATGATCACCGCGCTAAGCTCCCCGTCCATCTCCTCCACCCTCTCCATAAGCGGCGTCGGCCGCTCGCTCTCATGCGCCTTCATCATCTTCGCCACGCTCGCCTTCATGAACGGCGGCTGTCCGCTCAGCAGGTAATATCCCACCGCGCCAACGCTGTAGACATCGCTCCTTGCCTCCACCGACCCGTTGCGCGCCTGCTCCGGCGACATATACGCCGGCGTTCCCAGGATGTGCCCGGCCTGCGTCAGCTTCAAGTCGACGCGGCCGGTCTCCCGCTCAATCGGCGCGCCCGCCGTCTTCTCTTCCGGCCCCGCGGCCGCCGTCAGCACCAGCCCTCCCAGCTGCTGGACCAGACCGAAGTCGAGCAGCTTGACCACGTCGTACACTCCGCCACGCTCGCAGATGAGCAGATTGGCCGGCTTGATGTCCCGGTGGATCAACCCCGCCGCATGCGCCTCGGCCAGCGCTCCGCACACCTGCCGCAGAAAGTGGATCGCGCGACCCGGCGGTATGGCTCCGTGCTGCCGCACCAGCGCTTCGGCGCTGAGCCCGGGCAGGTACTCCATCGCGTAGTAGAACACCCCCTCTTCCGTCCGCCCATAGTCGTAGATCTCCACCGTGTTGGGGTGGGTCAGCTTCGCCATCGCCTGCACTTCCCGCTCAAAGCGCATAAGGCTCGCCGCATCCCCTGCCTGCTCGGAGCGGATCAGCTTCACCGCGCACGGCCGCCTCAGCATGCGGTGATGCGCCAGGTACACCTCGCCCATGCCGCCCTTTCCCAGGAGCTGCTTCAGCGTGTACTGCCCGACCTCCCGCGCGGTCAAGACGGCGCGGCGCAGGGCGTTTATCTTGTGGGACCCGTAAAGACCGATGGCGGCGAATCCGGAGACGGTAAAGACGGTATAAAAGAGGGTCCATGCCGCATACGTCCGCATGCCCCGGAAGCAGTAAAGTACGTAGGACGAACACTGCAGCGCGCCCAGCACGGTAGCGGCCATAAAGATTGCGCAGCGCCGCCAGGTGCTCGGGATCAAGACGCCGTAACCAACGGCAAGAACGCCCCACATGATGATGATCTGGTTGGCAAAGACGTTGGCGGAAAAACGGGTATAGTAGGACCCGTCGGGGAACATGTAAAATAGTATGTCTTTCTGCAGGACCGCGGCGAGCCCCGTTGGCACAGCGGGCACATGCGCGACGAACTTCAGTCGCTGCATGCACAAAGCGGTCATCGCGGCATAGCTGATGACGAAAATAAACAGCTCGATCCGCCGCAAAGAGACTAGCGACAGCTTCTTATTGGTGTACAGAATGTACGTAGGAAGGGTCAGGCAGAGCGCAATCCCCACCCGCCAGTCGAGCGCGAGGAAGAGGCCGCCGAGCTGCAGCGCCGGCTCGAGGGCGCGGTCACCGAGCAGCAGCACCTGCGCCAGCGGCTGCGCCGACACAAGCAGGAGTCCGAGG
>CALFML010000587.1 GCA_937879845.1 uncultured Myxococcales bacterium | reverse complement strand
AGGAGCTGACGATCGACGCCGTCCTCGACGGCTGCAACAGCGTCGTCCTGGCTCCCACGGCTGGCGGCAAGACCGAGGCGGCGATCTTCCCGCTGCTCTCGCGGATCCTGGGCGAGAACCTCCAGCCGACCGCGGTCCTCTATGTCTGCCCGATCCGCGCCCTCCTCAACAACCAGGAGGAGCGCCTCCAGGCCTACGCGAGGATGGTCGGCCTCGACGTCTTCAAGTGGCACGGCGACGTCAGCGACTCGCGCAAACAACGCTTTCGTGAGTCACCGGCCCATATTCTGATGACCACACCCGAGTCGCTCGAGGTGATGCTGATCAGCGAGCGCACCGACGCACGCGCGCTGCTCGCCGGACTGCAGGCCGTCGTCCTTCAGCGCGTTCAGCTTGTCGGCGCGGCGGATCGGGCCAAGCTCGAACAGTACTTAGCCGAGGCGCGGGGAGAGTCAGGTGCCGCGCCGGTCCCGCCGGCTCCCCGACCGAACGGAACCGCCGTGGACGCGACGGATTCATCCCCCGCGACGCTCGCTCCCAAACCTCCGGCTTCCGCTGAGACGGCCGGCCTGTCCGCGCCACCTGCGGCCCCAGAAAAGACGAAGCTCAAGCCCTGGGTCTGGGCGGTGATCGGCGTTGGCGCGGCCGTGGTGGTCGCCACCGGAATCGGGCTGGGGGTGTATTACGGAACCGGGACCCCAGTGCCGGATGCCACAGTGCGCTTCCCATGACCTAGGAACACCTATCAAAACCTGTTTGGTAGGTGTTCTTAGGCCGGAAGGACTGGCGAGCATCTCATCTTTATTCTTAAGGAGATACTTATGATGCGAGCCTCTATCATGACGTATCCGCTGCTGGCAGCGGCCGTGCTCTCCGGCGCAGCGTGCCGGGAAATCGCCGGACAGTGCAGCAGCCGCACCGATACGCTCTGCTTGCAGATCGACCTAGCTGACCGCAGCGTCATTCCCGATAAGCTGCAGCTTAATCTGTCCGCGACCGGAATGTCCAAGCAGAGCGATTTTTCTAATGTCTCTCCGATCCTGAGCCAGCGCCCCTATGTGGTCGAGCTGGAGCTTCAGAACCCGCCGCCCGGCTCTCTCAGCATCGATGCGGGCGGCTACTTGAGCCCGACCAATCAGAAGATCGCCGCCGGACAGCTTACGGTGTCTCCCGCCAGCGCGGCCCGCCCGACGATTCTCAGCCTGCTGCCGCTTGGCGGCAGCGACCTTGGCAGCACGGGGAATCAGGATATGTTCCCCGCGGATCAGCCGTCAGGCGCGGATATGCGGCCGGCCGGCTGGGCCATGGTCTACCAGTCCCCCGGCAAGCCGCTCACCAGCATTTCGGGAACCACCAACGGCGGACTGACGCTCATGGCCACCGGGCCAAGCCAGCTCGTCGTCCGCGGCAACGGAACGACCTTCACCGCCGGCCAGATTTCCGCCGGCAACGCCGCGATTTCCGGCGCGTGGCTCGCCTCTGCCACGACCGCGTGGGTCTGCGACCGCGGCGGCTATATCTACTCTACGACCAACGGCGGCACGAGCTGGACCGCCTCCAATGCCATCGGCTACCCCTTAAACGCCATCTACGGCCGCTCCGCCACCGACATCCTCGCGGTCGGAGACAGCACGATAAGCGCGGCCCACTGGGATGGGACTTCGTGGAAAAACGCGCCGCAGAACTCCGGCTCTCCCATGTACGGCGTATGGATCAGCGGAACGACCTATTACATCGCCGGCGGCGGCGGCGTAGGCGAGAAATCGACCAATCCGGAGATGGTCGGCTCGTGGGGACTCATCACCAAACTTAGCTCCATGACGCTGCGCGGGATGTCAGGGTTCCAGACCTCCGATGCGTTTCCGCTGGCGGTGGGAGACGGCGGAACCGTCGAATATTATCAGATGGTCACCGGGAAATGGGTGGACCTGCAGTTCCCCAACAAGGCGGTCAACCTGTCGGCGGCCTGGGTCTCCGGCGCGGCGAACGGCTATGTCGTAGGAACGGGGGGAACGATCTATTATTTCAATAACGGAGCGTGGAGCTCCGTCGGCAACAGCACCCTGGGTGGCTTTGACCTGACCGGCATCTGGGGGGACGGCGCCGGCGGGATCTGGGTCTCCGCCAGCAATGGCACCGACGGCGCGATCTTCAAGTATTAGCGGCCGAGCGCCTGACGCACAAACGCGGTCATTTTGCTCCGCGTCTCCTCCGTCCGCTCCTTGTGCGGCGCGTGGCCGCAGCCCGGCAGGATGAGCCGTTGCAGCGGCCCGGCGACGCCGCGCGCCAGAGACTCGATCTGGCGCAGCGTACCGTACGGGTCCGCTTCGCCTTGAATGGCCTGGATGGGAACGCGGATCGTCGGGAGGGATTCTTCGATATTGAAATCGCGGAATCGCGGATCGAGCCAAGCGTCGTTCCAACCCCAAAAGGCGCCATCGACGTTGTCGCCGTGATAGCGGTGCAAGCGGGCGCGCAGCTCGCCGTGAAGGTATTCCTTTTGGGCCCGAGCGATGCTTTGAATAGACAGCTCTTCGCAAAACAGATGCGGCGCCAAAACAATCAAGCCGCGTACTCGGCACGCCGCGGAGTCCGCCCGGCCGGCCGCCCCCGCGTGAACGATCGCAATCGAGGCGCCATCGCTATGTCCGACCAAGATCGCCTGCCGCACCCCGGCCGCATCCAGCACCGCGGGCAGCGTAGTGAGTCCTTCCCGCTGCATGTAATCGAGCGGCCTTGGCAGCGTCACCGGTTCCGAGCGGCCGTAACCCTGCCGGCTGTAGACTAGCGCGCCGCAGCCGGTGTCCTGCGCCAACCGCTCCGGAAAGTCGCGCCACATCGCGACGCAGCCGAGCCCCTCGTGCAGGAACACCAGCGTAGGCGCCTCCTGCGGCGGCGGACCATGCCAGACCGCCTCCAGCCGCTGCCCTTGTGCTATCACCATGTCCGTACGCAATAACAGACTCCGCGCCGCGGCGGCGCCATCGGCGTTCTGTGCTGACAACTCCTGCAGAATTACACTGCACTAACGTCAAGGTCCAGGTATTCGCGGGAACTTGCAGGGGTTGGTCGAATCAGGCAAATCGGGGGAATGCTCGCTTCTAGCCTCGCTAAAATTGGGGTATGCTCGTGTTTCCATAGGTGAGCTGCGTCATTGGAGAAGAATCCCCGGCCCGCTTGCCATACCCCATGCGTGTAGGAGGTTTCTAAATGCGTTCAAGATCTTCGCAGCAGCTGCTTAGCGCCGTTTGGGCGGCGTGCATCGGGGTGGCGCTGCTCGGCAGCGTCCAGCGCGCCGATGCCGCGTTCATCGACGTCAACTGCAACACCATCGATCGCGCCGTCGAGACCGACGGCGATCCCCGCCGCACCGGCCAGATGTGCGTCGACTACTTTGCCAACATGAACAGCTGCATTCCGGTCAGCGAGTTCCCGCCGACCCGCCCCTGCGATGACTACGTCGCTCCCGGCGTCGGCAAGAACGCGACCTGCAGCCCCATGCTCGCCCCGGACCGCGATGGCGACGGACTCGGCGACTCCTGCGACAACTGCCCGAGCATCGCCAACCCCGACCAGAAGGACACCGACAAGGATGGCGTCGGCGATGTCTGCGACAACTGCCCGATGACCGCCAATTCCGACCAGAAAGACAGCGATGGCGACGGCAGAGGCGACGCCTGCGACAACTGCCCCGCCGCCGCCAACCCCGACCAGAAGGACACCGATAGCGACGGCCGCGGCGATGTCTGCGACAACTGCCGCTCGATCGCCAACCCGGACCAGAAAGACACCGACGGCGACGGCATCGGCGACGTCTGCGACAACTGCCCGATGACCGCCAACCCGGACCAGAAAGACACCGACGGCGACGGCCGCGGCGATGTCTGCGACAACTGCCGCACGGTGGCCAATCCCGATCAGAAAGACACCGACGGCGATGGCGTCGGCGACGCCTGCGACAACTGTCCCTTGAACGCCAACCCCGATCAGAAGGACAGTGACGGCGACGGCAGAGGTGACGTCTGTGACAAGTGTTCCATGGTGTCTAACCCGGATCAGAAAGACACCGACGGCGACGGGGTGGGCGACGCCTGCGACAACTGTCCCTTGAACGCCAACCCGGATCAAAAAGACACCGACGGGGATGGCAAGGGCGATGCCTGCGACAACTGTGTCAACGGGACCAACGCCGATCAGAAAGATACCGACGGCGATGGCATCGGCGATATCTGCGACAACTGTCCCTTGAACGCCAACCCGGATCAGAAAGACACCGACGGGGATGGCAAGGGCGATGCCTGCGACAACTGTCCGCTCAACGCCAACCCGGATCAGAAAGACAGCGACGGGGATGGCAGGGGCGACGCCTGCGACAAGTGCTCTTCGGTGTCCAGCCCCGATCAGATGGACACCGACGGCGATGGCATCGGTGATCCTTGCGATAACTGTCCGGCCGTCGCCAACCCCACGCAGCAGGACAGCGATCGCGATGGGGTCGGCGATGCCTGCGACAACTGCCTGATGTCGCTCAACCCGGATCAGAAAGACGCGGATCGCGACGGCCGGGGCGATATCTGCGATAACTGTCCTAATGCCGCCAACCCGGATCAGAAAGACAGCGATGGGGATGGCAAAGGCGATGCCTGCGACAGCTGCGCCAACGTACCCAACGCCGATCAGAAGGATCGCGACCTCGACGGGGTCGGTGATGCTTGCGACAACTGTCCGACCGTAGGCAACCCGGATCAGCGCGACAGCCAGCACGATGGAGTGGGAGATGCGTGCCGGCCGGGCGTGCAGGGCAGCCCTGGCTGCTCTTCGACCGGGGATCGCGGCGGCAGCGGAGCGCCGCTGGCCAACGGCATGGCGCTGCTCGGCGCGGCGTCCGTGCTCGCGCTGCTCTCCCGCCGCCGCAAGCAGTCGGGCCTGGTCTAACCGCGTCACTCCCCTCTCTCGCTTGGCGGGCGCTGTCGGCGGCGCTCGCCGGGATACCCTCCGCCGCTTCCGCGCTCACGACCCACCCCTCATCCCGCCGTTGGCGCGCGCTGGCGCATCACGGAGACGGTCCGTGACACCGCCGTTTGTGCGCTGGCGCATCACAGAGTCCGCGCCGGCGCTTCCCCTGAGCGATGGCCCCGCGGGGCGGCGGCGCACGCCTCCGCTCCCACGGCTCGATATTCACTAGGTCTCCTTTTGCCAAAAAGGTAGTGTTCGGCCATGAATCTCGCTCAGCTTGCCCATCGCGTGGAGCTGCTCACTGAAAAAGCGCGGCAGCTCATCGCGCCGAGCCCCGGCCAAAAGGCCGCGCCGCCGCGTGTGCCGGCGGCTCTGCCCGTGCTCGGCTGCGCCCTGGAGTTCGGCCGTGACGCCGGCGCGTTCCTACACCGCTGCCAGCAGCGATATGGCGACACGTTCACGGTGCCGGTCGCCGGCAAGCGGATGACCTTTGCCTTGAACCCGCACGATGCGCCGAGCGTGTTCAAAAACACGGAGGCGCTGAGCTTCGCCCCCATCGTGGTCGATATGACCCGCCGGGTGTTCGGCATCTCGCCCCAGGGAGCCAAGCTCGCCGGCGAGCCGGTCGTGCATGAGCCCTACAAGGCCATCAAGGCGGCGGAGCTGCCGGCGCTCAACAAGGTCATGCAGGGCAAGCTGGAGGGCTGGCTCGACGCGACGGTGCGCCCCGACTTTGCCGAGGACGGACTTTACCGTTTCGTCTATCGGGCGATGTTCGCGGTCACTTGCGCAACAATCTTTGGCGATGAGATCTACAGCGATGAGATGATGGAGGTCTTTCAGGGGTTCGACGATCGCTTCGCGCTGCTCGCCGCGGGGGTGCCGGCGGTGCTGCTGCCGGGGGTGGCGCGGCAGCGCAGCTTTCTGGCGCAGCGGCTCGCCGTCCTGCGCCCGGATGCGAGCCGGATACACCGCGAGCGCGATGCGCTGTTTCGCAGCCGCGTGAGTGATCAGGACCGCTGCAAGAACCACGTCGGCCTGCTCTGGGCAGCGCAGGCGAACACCATTCCCGCTGCGTTTTGGAGCGTGGTCTTCCTGCTCGCCAACCCTGCCGCGCGCCGGGCCGTCACCGCAGAGCTGCAGGCCGTCAGCGCCGAGTTCGGCCCCCCGGCCGCCGGCAATGAGCGGTTCGCGGAGCTTGGCGTAAAGAAGCTGGCGCTCCTAGAGAGCAGCATTATGGAAGCGCTGCGCCTGCGCACCGGTTCGATGACCTTGCGCGAGGTGAAAAAGCCCTTCACCCTCGAATCCGCCGCCGGACCGCACTATGCGCTAGACTGCGGCGACTACCTCTGCCTCTTCCCGTACATCGCGCACCACGATCCGGAGATCTTCGAAAATCCCGATCAGTACCAGTTTGATCGCTTCCACAGCCCCGACGGTCCGCAGCGGTTCTGCAAAAGCGGCAAGCGCCTGAGCCACCCGCTGATGCTGTTCGGGGGCGGCGTCAGCATGTGTCCGGGACGGTTCATGGCGCTTGCGGAGATCAAGCTGTTTATCGCCTTCCTCCTGTCGCGCTGCGAGCTGGAGCTGCAGGGCTCCGTCGTACCGCAGCCGGATCTGCGCCGCGCCGGTCTGGGAGTCCTGACGCCCAAAAGCGACCTGCGCCTGCGCTATCGTGCCATTTCCCCGTCATAAAGCCGGCTTCCGCGCTGTCATCCGCCGCCGCTTGACTCCCTGCCGAATCGCCCCGCAGCCGTTCCCTGGCCCAATAAAATCATGCGCGCTCCGAAAGTCCGGTGAACGCGCGTCAGTCAACCAGATGAGGTGTCTCCCATCGGAGACACCTGAAAAATCATTCCGCTGCAAGGCGGGGTGCTTGCAGCTCGCGGACTTGCAGCGCCGGTCTGCCTAAAGGCGCGTCCTATAGCGCCGCCGCCAGGATGTTGGCCCCTTTGAGGAAGAACAGGTGCGTCGCGTCCGTACCCCACATGCTATTGAACTCATCGGGCACCGCTTGACGAGTCCACGTTACCCCATCCCATACCAGCAGGAAGGGGAAGACCGTCGGCGGGAAGGGGTTTGAGAATGAGTCATGGAAGTGGATCTCACTGCCCAGGATGTATACGTTGTTCGGGCCGCTGCCCCAGATGGCGAACAGGTACTCGTTGGGCTGCCGACGCGACTCGGACCAGCGGACGCCGTCCCAGTGCAGCACCGCGCCTTCTTTGCCGATGGCCCAGACGTCGTTGCCCGCGCTGCCCCAGACGGCGACGAGCGAGCCGGCCGCACCGCTCGGCTGCGCGCGCCAGTCGTCGCCGTCAAAGTACAGGATGGTGCCGCTGTCGCCCACGGCCCAGACGTTGCGCGAGTCGAGCCCC
>CALFML010000586.1 GCA_937879845.1 uncultured Myxococcales bacterium | reverse complement strand
CATCGTGCCAGGGAGAATTGGCCCACAGCAGCGCCAGCACCGCGCAGGCCAGCAGCAGCACACCTCCGAACGCCTCATGGTGCAGAAACGTCCGGATCGAGAAGCCATTCGCAGAGGATGCGTCGGTGCCGTGCCCGGCGCCGTGAGCGTCGCGCCAAATGCGCGTCTCACCCACCGCTCAGCCGTTCACTGAAATTGAGCCCCACCACGCCGAGCGTCTTGCGGCTCTTCTGCCGCGCGAACGCCGGGTCCGTGATCTGCCGCTCCAGCAGCCCGAAGTTGCGCCGGTTCACCTTGTAGACCGCGTCAAACAGGTCGCCCAGCACCACCACCGCATCGGCCGTGGTGTCGGGCGGGTACTGCGGCGCCACCTTCACCACAGGGCTCATGTCATCAGTGATGGCGCCTCCGGTGAGGTCATCGCGCTTCGCGGGGCCGGGGTGTTCAGCATCCTCCCCTTCCACGGTACGACCGTCGCTGGTGGTGCCGAACATGAACCGGTAGGCCCCATCAACGTACATGAGCTGGCTATAGCGACCACGCTTCATGTTCACTTCTTGCTCAATGATGCTGCGCTTAAGATCGGTCACACGGGCCTCGCTGGTGAAGTAGCGGTAGTGGACCGTGGTATCGATGCCGGATACGGCGCTGTCGTAGGTCACGAGCCAGCGGTTGTTCAGGCCGCCCTTGTCGCTCAGGTAGGTGCGCACGGCTTGCGAGCGCGCCTCGGTCAGCTTGAGGTTGTAGTCGTCGTCGCCGCGCTCGTCGGCGTGACCCTGGACCTCGATCTCGGTGATCTGCGGGTTGCCTTTGAGGGTCGCCGCGATCGCGTCGAGGATCGGGAAGCTGATCGGCTTGATGATCGCCTTATCCGTCTCGAAGTAGATCTTGTCGAGGATCTCCAGCTTGCCCTTGCGGACGATGACGCGGCCCTTATCCGGGCAGCCGTCCTCATCCTCGAAGCCGTTATAGGTCTCCGGCTCGTTGGGGCACTTGTCGTCCTTGTCGAGGATGCGATCCTTGTCGTTGTCGGGATCGGGGCAGCCGTCGGTGTCCTCGAAGCCGTCCTTGTCCTCCGGATCGTTGGGGCACAGGTCGTCGACGTCGAGGATGCCGTCCTTGTCGTTATCGGGATCGGGGCAGCCGTCCTCGTCCTCGAAGCCGTCCTTGTCTTCCGGATCATCGGGGCACTTGTCGAGGTTGTCGGGGATGCCGTCGCCGTCGCGATCGAGCTCGACGCTGTCGGGGCAGCCGTCCTCGTCCTCGAAGCCGTTCTTGGTCTCCGGCTCGTTGGGGCACTTGTCGTCGACGTCAAGGATGCCGTCCTTGTCGTTGTCGGGATCGGGGCAGCCGTCCTCATCCTCGAAGCCGTCGAAGTCCTCCGGATCATCGGGGCACTTGTCGACGTCGTCCTTGATGCCGTCGCCGTCGCGGTCGCCGATGTTGGGCTCGAAGATGAAGCCGAGGAACGCCCGCCACAGCGGCCCGCCGGTCTGCTTGCCGGAGTCGGAGAACCCGTAGATGCCGCCGCCGGCGCCGGCGACGAGGAACGACTTCTTGGCCAGGTACAGCTTGAGCGCCCCGAGGCCTTCCAGCGGGAAGCCCTGCGCGTTGCCGGTCACGTCGGCGTAGCCGTAAAACTCGCCGAGGATGTCGAAGCGCTGCTTCACCACCGCGAGCGAGGCGCCGATGCTGTAGGTGAGCTGCGTGCCCAGGCTCCGCGACTGTCCGGTGCCGCAGACGTTGCTGTCGAACTGGCTGGTCGTGGTGTCGGAGGGGTAGCAGAAGCGGTTCTGCGCCTCGTCGGTGACGTTGGGCTTGCCGAGGTCGGTGAAGGTGGTGGTGCCAAAGCGCACGAGCGCCCCGACGTTGAGCGCGGTGCGGAAGCGGCGCGACCGCCCCCACTCCTTGTCGAGGATGATCTGCGGGTGGAGGGTGACGTTGTTCTCCGACAGGAACTGGTTGTGCCCGTCGCTGTTGGCCCATCTGTCGATCGGCAGGTAGACCGACAGCAAGGCGCCCAGCCCCACCGGATAGCGCGAGGTGTTGAGGAAGCGGCCCTTGAAGTGCAGGGCGAGATCGGCAAAGCCGACCTTGGAGAACGACAGGTCGTCGCGGGTGTTGGTGCCGCCGACGAAGCCGTGGCAGTCCTGGCCGCCTTTGCCGTTGTCGGTGCAGACCTGGCGGTTGCCGGTCATGATCGACAGCGGCAGACCGATGCCGATCTCGAAGTACTTCCACAGACCCAGGGCGAACTGCAGCTGCGCCGTGACGAGGTTGTTGACCGCGAAGGTGCGGCCGTTCACCACGGTCTGGCCGCTCGCCGGATCGACTTGCCCCGAGTTTAGCTGCAGGGTCAGGGGGTTGCCCGCCCACGTCCCGACAAGCCCCAGCGAGAAGTCCTTGTGTCCGAGCACCTGCGACGCGTTCACCGTCACGTAGCCCTTGGAGTCGATGGCCGGACGGAACAGCTGCAGGTTGTAGGTCGGGGTTAAAAACCCGTTTTCCTGGGTCTGCGCTGCGGCTTCATGCTGCCAGCCGAGCAGCGCCAGCGCGGACCCGATGAGGGTGCCACAAACGCCCGCTCTTTTGGTTCTTGCGCTGACCGGATACTGGCGCTTCGCTGTTAGGTGCAAGAGCAACGTCCTACCTCAATTCAAGGGGTTGGCCAAAAAGCGGTACTCATCGCGGTACTCATCGGGGCCAAGGGGGCCATCGCCGCGCCATCGGAAGGCTGCGGACTAGCACCCTATAGACAATATACCGGCGACGGTGTGCTCAGCGATCAAATGTCTGCCTAATGACAGCTAGGTGTTAATTGACTTGCCCTGCATTGTCAAACGACTTCCAGCGACGTATTTTTGCCGCCCGGAAATCGTGCTGCCAACCGCTCGGAATCGGCCGGCGAACCCGAACCCCGACCCGCGGCGGCGCATCCCCCGGTTCGGCACGAGACCTCGTTGATTAGACATGGCAGAGCTTCTCACACAGACCCCCACGCCCGACCCATCCAGCGAAAGTCCGGTGGTGCTGCCGCCGCAGTGCCTGCTCGCCACGACCTGCATCCAGGCTCTGGCGCAAGGCGGAAAACCCGACGGGCGTGATAAGGGAAGCGAGCCGGACGCGGGACCGGCAGGGCAGGTCATAAGCGCGGTGCAGCGCCTCGGGGCCACGGCGCTGCATCTGAGCGAGGGGCCGATCCGCGGCTTTTTGGCCGAGCTGGTCGTTGAGCTGCTGCTGCGGCGGGCCGAGCTGCCGGTGGTGGCGGTCGATGCGACCCTGGGCGCGATCCGGCTTGGGCGGCCGCGGGCGGCGCTGGCGTGCGCCGGCTCGCTCGATCGCCGGGAGGCGGAGGAGGCGACGGCGGTGGCGACGGCGGCGCTGTCCCTGGCGGCGGAGCTTGGGGCGCCTTTCGTGGCGCTGCGGCTGGGCGCGGTGGCGGGGCTCACGGCGCTGTGGGAAAAGGCCCGCTCGCACTTTCTCCGCGGCGCGCTGGCCTCCGATGAGGCTCCGGCGGAGGAGCTGATGCAGGCGCGCAGCGCGCTTTCGTCCCCGCATCTGGATGCCGCGCTGCGCAGCCTGGATCGGCTGTTCAACGCGGCGCAGCGGCTGCGGGTCACGGTGCTCTTGCCCAGCCCGCGCCGCGCGGTCGAGCTGCCGACCCCGATCGAGCTGCGGGCGCTGTGCAGCGAGTTCGCCGGCGCCCCGCTCGCCCCGCTTTTGGACGTGCCGGCGGCGCACCTGGCGTCGGCGATGCACCTTCTGCCGCTGCGCGACTCCGTGCTCGGCTTCGGCGTCGGCCCGCTGGCGAACCTGAGCGACGGCTGCGGCGCGGTCGGCGGCCTGCCTCCCGGCCACGGGGAGGTGGACCTTATCGCCATCGCCCGCACGCTCGCGCCGGCCACCCACCGCGAGTTCGTGCCATGGCCGGCGCTGCGCCCGGCCGAGGTCGCCGCCGGCTATCGCGCCGTCGCCGCACTACGGCTGGCCGGCTAAAAGCGCAGCTCGTAACGAAGAACTGAGAACTGGAAACTGGGAACGCGGCGCCGGGATGCGGTGCGGCGCCCGGAGGCGGCTACTGCTCGTTGAGGCGGAACTGGCTGCCGTTGGTGTTGGTGATGCCTTGGCGCTGGCAGGTGTAGACCAGGTACTGCCGGCTCGCCGAGTCCAGGTGCTTGAACGCCTCGCTGGCGAGCTTCACATCTTTCATGTTGCACGCCGCGGCGCCGATGATGCGCCAGGCGCGCGTGGGGTTGATGCGCTGCACCGACTTGGCGACGCTGATCGCCTGGCTGAAGTTGCCGTTTACGTACTCGGTCTGGGCGTTGCTGAGCGTCTGATCGGCTTCCGCCGCGTTGACCTCAGGCTGCGGCTTGACCTGCGGCGTCTCCGGGGCCTCGACCACCGGCTTTTCGCGCGTCGGCCGCGGCGTGCGGTGGTGCTCGGGGGTGGCGGCGGCGACCTGGGTCTCGCTGCTCGACGACTGGCCGCTCTTTTCGCTGCACGGCCGATCTTTGGCCGACAGCGCTTTGATCTGCTTGGGATCCAGATCGAGGATCACCTTCAGCTCATTGCGGAAGTCGTCGCAGTGGCCAATGGCGCGGGCGTCTTCGGCGGCCTTGAGGTGCTTCTCGACGAACAGCGGGAACAGCTTGTCGTAGTTCTCGCGGGCGCTGGCGTGGTAGACCGACTCGGCGGGGATCTCGCGATACAGGGCGAGCGCCTGATCGTAGTTGTCCCCGGAGCTGAGGAAGCGCTCATAGGTCGGCTGGACCTTGCTCTCGGCGTCGGCGCGGGAGCGGCGGGTGGCGGCGTTGTCGCGCAGCTTGGCCGAGACCGTGGGGTTGCTCATCACCCGGTTGGACTTGGCGATCGCATCGGCCCAGCGCTTGGCCTGCATGTCGCTGTCGACATCGACGAGCAGCTTGGCGGCGTCGCTCTCGGCGTCCACCGGCGGCGGCCGGTTTATCCACCAGAACGCCGCGCCGCCGGCGCCGATAAGCAGTAGGACCAGCGTGGCGATGGCGACGATCGGCGGACCCTTGCGATCGAGATCGACGATCTTGTCGCGGATGTCGATGTCCTGGCCCGGCGGCACGAAGATGAGCCGCACGTGGCCCAGGTCTATCTGATCGCCTTTGCGCAGCTCGACCTTGCCGTACTCCTCACCGTTTACACGCACGCCGTTGGCGCTCTGCATGTCGACGATGTGGAAGTGATCGTTTTCGCGGACGATCTTGGCGTGGTGGCGCGAAATCGAGCGGTGGTTCAAGACCACGTCGTTGTCGTCGGTCCGGCCGATGACGACGGCGGCCTTGTCGAGCGGGAACTCCTGGCGGGCGAAGTTGGTCGAGATGACGATCAGGCGCGCCGGCTTGTCCGGGGCCTTGACCTGCGAGGGCGCCACCGCCGGGTGCTGCACCGTCGGCAGCGACGAGTGGGCGCCGGCGACCACGGCCTGCACCGGCACCGTCGCCTGGCCCGCCATCCCGACATCCTGACGGGCGGTGGCCTGCTGCCCCATCGGTCCGGCGCCGGGCTTGACCGCCGCCTTATCAAGCTTGATCGAGAGCTGGTAGTCGCCGATTTGGACGCGGTCGCCGTCCCCTATCGCGACCTTCCCCTGGATGCGATCGCCGTTGACCTTGATGCCGTTATAGCTGAGGAGGTCCTCGATATAGAGCGCATTATTCTGACGAGTGACTCGCGCATGCCTCCGCGAGACATTGCGCTCTGTCAGACGAATCGTGTTCCCCTCTTTCCGGCCGACGGTTATCTCGTCGCGGATGATGGGGACCTCCGTCGTCTTACCCTCGTCGTCCTCGATAATGAGCTTATACATGACCCGCGTTTTGGCGCATAGTTAGCCTAATACGGCAATTGCGATTTTAGGACCCATCACTTGGTGGGTCAAGCACCCCGGAAATCTCGACCCTCATCTGCTAAGACCTTGGGACTGCGTCGTCGGCCGCGCGCCCTCATTTCTAGGCGGCGCAGTTGCCGCTTGACTCGTAAGCGATTCTCTAATTGCTTGTTCGCCCGGTTTTTGGCCGCTGCCCGCCAGCTGCTGCGTGCTGCTGCGGTGCGGCGGCTGGCGCAGGGCGAAGATGTTCCACGCCTTTAAGTAATCGTACGCGGTGCGCAGCTGAAAGTCTTCGCCTGCCTGCGAGTGCTGGGCGATTACTGCGTACCCCGGCGGCGGACCCGTGCGGCCGCGGCTGCCCTCGCGCGGATCGCGCTGCTTGTTCTTTAGGTGCCCGTGCAGGTCGCGCTCTTTCTGCGCCGGCTCGTCCGAGGTGACCGGGCGGACCTCCGACATCTTTACCTGATCGACGACGACGTCCGGCGTTATGCCCTTTTCCTGGATCGACCGGCCCGAGGGCGTAAAGTAGCGCGCGATCGTCAGCTTGAGGGCGCTGCCGTCCTCCAGCTCGATGATCGTCTGCACCGAGCCCTTGCCGAAGGTCTGGGTGCCCATCACCACCGCGCGGCCGTGGTCCTGAAGCGCCCCGGCGACGATCTCCGCCGCCGATGCCGAGCCGCCGTTTACAAGGCAGATGATCGGGAAGTTGCTGCGGGTGCCGCGCTGGTGGGCGCGCTCCTCGTCCAGCACCCGGCCGCTGCGGCCTTCGGTGCGGACGATGAGACCGCTCTCGATGAACGCATCGGCGAGCTTTACCGCCTGATCGAGGAGGCCCCCCGGGTTATTGCGCATATCGAGCACCAGGCCCGAAAGCGGTCCCCCGGTCTCCTTCTCCATCGTCGTCAGGGCCGCTTCGACCTCGCGATCGATGTTCTCGGTGAACTGCTTGACCTTGACCACCCCGTAGCCTGACTCGAACAGGAACGCTTCGACGGAGCGGATCTTGATAAGCTCGCGCGTGATGTTGAAGCTGCGCGCCGCCGGCCAGCCCTTGCGCAGGACGCCGAGCACGACCTGGGTGCCCTTTTTGCCGCGCATGCGCTGCACGTAGTCGGTCATGCCGCGCGTCTGCTGATCGTCGATCCGCAGCAGCTGATCGCCGCTCTGCAGGCCGGCGCGGGCGGCCGGGGTGCCGTCCATGACCGACAGCACCGTGAGCACGCCGTCGCGCAGATCGACCTCGATGCCGATGCCGGAGAACTGCCCCGACGTATCGCTCTTCATCTCGCGGTACTGATCGGGCTTGAGGAAGGTGGTGTGCGGGTCCAGGGTCTCCAGCATGCCCTTGATCGCCCCGTAGACCAGCTCATCCTGATCGACTTCTTCGACGTAGTTGCTCTCGATATAGGAGAGCACTCGCGAGAACACGGCGAGCTTGCCGAAGGTCCCGCTGCCCTTGCGCGGCACCGCGGTGGCGACG
>CALFML010000585.1 GCA_937879845.1 uncultured Myxococcales bacterium | reverse complement strand
CCTGACCGAGCAGCTTTACGATCCGATACTTACCAATGCTCTGGCCGATGAGAGGATTCGGATCGACTGCTTGGCCTGTCTGCGCGCTCATGATGGTTGCTTTTGAGGCTACGTGATCTTAGCGCGAAACCGGATGCCGCTCTACGCTGGTTTTATGCAAAGTCTGTAAGATTCATTGCAAATTCGACCAGATGCCGAAAAGCTGACATTCCGTTCGGTTTTTGCTTAGCGAGGCTCGCTGGTCTCTGCGTCGCGGATGTCGCCCGGTTCTTCTTGGGCTGGCTCGCTGTCCTCGTCACGAGGCCGAATCAGCGACAGATACTCTCCCCGACAGGCGAAGTGCCACAGCTCAGCCGCGCGCCACAGCGGAAACGGATGCGTCCGCGACGCGGTCTGCATCAAGCTGTAGATCTTATCGAGCACGTTTTCTTCGGGCGCTTGGCGGGCCAGCAGCGCTTGCTGCATAAAGTCATCGAGAGAGAGCTGCTCTGACAGGCGACGACTGCCACACGCGAGCTTGGCCAGCACCATCAGGCTGAGCGCTGGGTCCGAAGTCGCCAGCAGCATGCCGCGATCCGCCGTCAGCTCCGAGCAGCGATCCCACTTGAGCAGCGCAAGCTGAAGCGGAATGAGCAAAAGCTGCCCAACACCGAGCGTCGCTTTCGCCAGCTCGCCCGCCGCAAACGTGAACAGCCGCGCCGCCGTTTTGTAGAGCACATGGTCGGCCAAGATGTGCGTAAGCTCATGCGCCATCACCGCCGCAAGCTCGTCCGCCGACAGGGAATCACAGAGCGAACTGGACAGCGCGACGTAGTGTTTTTCGACGCCGCTTGTGTAGGCGTTTACCTCGCCACTGCCGTAGACATACAGATCAGGCACATCTTTTAATGACAGCCGCGCCGCGACTTTTTCAAACTGGCGCAGCACATGGGGAAACTGGCGCAAGGTGACGCGGACGTAGCTCGACTGGTTGAACAGCCGGTCGTAGCGCTCGCTGGTCACTTCGACGAGCTTGCGCAAGAGCGTACTTACACCCGGCACCGCTTCCAGCGCTTCACTGGCTTTCTGATCGAGCGGATGGCGAATGGTCGTTCCCGTCACCCGTAGCGGTGATTCCTTGGCGATAAGCAGCGGCTTGCCACAGCGACCACAGCGGGCTTTGTCGGGCTGTTCGAGCGCACGATGGAGCGGCAGTCGGTTTTTGCCGTCGCACGACGTACAGACCAAAATGCGCGTTTCACTTGCAGGCAGCGGATAGGTAAGACCATCAAACATGAAACAAACCGTAGCACTTCCGAAAAACAGGTGGTGTTTTTGGCAAAGCCTTGCGTGATATGCTGACCAAGCATGTCCTCATCGTTTCCCATGCGGAATATGCGGGTCCGCTTCTCTGGCGAGACCAACATCGGGATGAAGCGCAAGCACAACGAGGACAGCTTCATCCTCCCCGACTTCGAGCGCGTAGCGGTGGTCGCCGACGGCATGGGCGGCCACGCCAGCGGCGAGGTCGCCTCGGGCATGGCGGTCGAGAGCGTCGCCGCCTACCTCAAGGCAACGATCGATCAGTCGACGATCACCTGGCCGTTCAAGCTCGATCAGGGCGTGCGCTACGAGACAAACCGCCTGGTGGTGGGCATCAAGCACGCCAACCAGCGCATCTACGAGACCGCCCAGCGCAACGACGAGCAGCACGGCATGGGCACCACGATCGTCGCCGCGTTGTTCGCCGATGATCGGGTCATCGTCGCCCATGTCGGCGACAGCCGCTGCTACCGCCTGCGCCGCCAGCACCTGCTCCAGCTCACCGAAGATCACTCGCTGCTCAACGACTACCTGAAGATGAAGCGCCTGTCCGGCGAAGAGGCCGGCCGCTTCACGCAGAAAAACGTCATCGTCCGCGCCCTCGGCATGAAGGAGTCGGTGCAGGTCGATACCATGGTCGACATCCCGCAGCTGCAGGATGTCTACATGCTGTGCTCCGACGGCCTCACCGGCATGGTGACCGACGCCCAGATCGCCGAGATCCTGAGCCAGGAGACCGACCTCGACTCCGCCTGCGAGCGCCTCATCACCTCCGCCAACGAAGCCGGCGGCGTCGATAACATCACCTGCGTGCTGGCGCGCCTAGAACAGCTGTAGAAGCAGTTGTAAGCCGCTCGCTCCCTGCTTCCTCGCAGCAAAAATCAAAAAATTAGCGGTCCTCCGCGGGCTTGGGCATTCTAGGGTCAAGTGGGCGCCTAAGCCTTCGTCAATGGGACGGAGCGGCGGCGCCGGGGACTACGCCGCGTCCATGCAGACCGCCGCAGTCCGAGGCAATCGGCAGGAACGCCGCGGCGTGCGGCACGACAAGAGCGGAAACACAACGGCCATGGCGAAACGAGAGGAGCTCATCGTTGGTCTGGACATCGGCACCACCAAGGTAGCGTGCCTTGTGGGGGAGCTGACCGAGGATGGCATCGACATCATCGGGGTGGGCACGCATCCCTGCGCCGGGCTGAAAAAAGGCGTGGTGGTGAACATCGACGCCACGGTATCGGCGATCCAGAAGGCGGTCGAAGAAGCCGAGCACATGGCCGGGGTGGAGATCACCCAGGTCTTCGCCGGCATCGCCGGAGCGCACATCAAGGCGTTCCACTCCGAAGGGGTGGTGGCGATCCGCGACCGCGAGGTGCGCCCGGGCGACATCGAGCGCGTCATCGAAGCCGCCAAAGCGGTGAGCATCCCGCAGGACCGCGAGATCCTGCACGTCGTGCCGCAGGAGTTTTCGATCGACAACCAGGACGGCATCAAAGAGCCGCTGGGCATGTCCGGGGTGCGGCTGGAGGCGCGGGTGCACATCGTCACCGCGGCCTCGGCGTCGGCGCAGAACATCGTCAAGTGCTGCACGCGGGAGAACCTGCAGGTGCAGGATCTGGTGCTGGAGCCGCTGGCGACCGCGGAGGCGGTGCTGACCTCGGATGAGAAAGAGCTCGGGGTGGCGCTGCTCGACATCGGCGGCGGGACCAGCGATCTGGTCATCTACAACGAAGGGGCGCTCGTCCACACGATCGTGCTGCCGATCGGCGGCCATCAGCTGACCAACGACATCGCCGTAGGGCTGCGCACCCCGATGGCGGAGGCGGAGCGCTTAAAGCACCGCCACGGCTGCGCCCTGCCGGCGCTGCTCTCCGAAGACGAGATGATCGAGGTGCCCTCGGTGGGCGGGCGGCCGCCGCGGGTGCTGCCGCGGACCGTGCTGTCCGACATCCTGCAGCCGCGGGTCGATGAGATCTTCACCCTGGTGCGCGATGAGATCGAACGCTGCGGGCTGTCCGAGACCCTGGCCTCCGGCCTGGTCTTGACCGGCGGTTCGACGATCCTGCACGGTCTGCCGGAGCTGGCGGAGCAGGTGCTCGGCATGCCGGTGCGGCGCGGCGTCCCGCACGGGGTCGGCGGTCTGGCCGAGGTCGTACGCTCGCCCATCTATGCCACCGCGGTGGGCCTTGTCCGCTACGGGGCGCGGCAGCTCGATGGCGGCTATGTGCCGCGCGGCGCCGTCGCTTCGGACCGCCGCGGCTCCGCCAAGGGCCATGGCGACGGGATGTGGCGGCGCATGCGCTCCTGGTTCGCCGAAGTCTTTTAGCCCGCCGCCCCGGTTTCGCCGCGCGGCGCCCGGCCGCGCCATCCGCGCTGCGCCCCTCCGCGCCGTCCGGGTCATCTGCGCCGGCCGCGCCATCCGCGCTGCGCCCCTCCGCGCCATCCGCGCTGCGACCCTCCGCGCCATCCGCGCTGCGCCCCTCCGCGCCATCCGCGCCATCCGTGTCATCCGCACTGCGCCCGTTCGCGCCATCCGCGCTGCGCCCCTCCGCGCCGTCGGTGTCATCCGCGCTGCGCCCCTCCGCGCCGTCCGTGTCATCCGCGCTGCGCCCCTCCGCGCCGCTGGTGTCATCCGCATCGTCTGTGCCGTCGGCGCCGCCGCAGTAAATACCTGCGCTTAGAAAACGCGCCGCCGTTTCTCCTCGGAAATAGGGTTGAACCGGTCCCCTGCCGAGGGATAAAATGGGGCTGCGCTGACCATGCCTATACGCATAAAGACCCTGCTGTGGGGCGGACTCGCAGTCCTTGTCCCGATTGGTTTTTCTTCTTCGGCCATCGGTACCGCCGCGGCGGCACCGCCGGCGCGCGCCAAGCCCGCGGCCAAGCCGGCACCGGCGCCGCCCGCGGCGGCAGCGGCGACCGTGGCACCGGCTGCGGACGCCCAGGCCGCCGGACGCGCGACCGCAGGGCCGACGCCAGCCACGCCCGCGGCGGCCAGCGCCAAGCCGACCGACACCCCGGCCGCCGCCCCGAGCCAGCTGCAGGAGTCAAACTCCGGCCCGAAAGAGGAAGCCGCGCGCGCTCACTACGGACGCGCCGTGGAGCAGTACCTGCAGGGCAACTACGCCAACGCCTGGCTCGAGTTCTCATCCGCTTATCAGATCACGCCGCTTACCGCGCTGCTCAACAACATGGCCCGCTGCGAGGTCAAAATCGGCCGACCGCTGGAGGCGCTGCAGCACTTCCGCCGCTTCATCGCCGCCACCCCCGACGATCCCGATGCCGATTACATAAAGTCGGAGATCGCCCGGCTGGAGGCCGAGCTCGGCCGCCGCGCCGCCCCCAGCCAGACCGATGTTGCCCTCGGCGGTCCCGACCCGAGCCGACCGCTCACCCCGCCGCGCCGCATCCCGGTCTACTCTATTTTCGCCGGTGCGACCACCATCGCCGCCTTGGTCGCCGGCGCCGCGACGCTCGGTTCGGTCGCCAGCCGCTACAGCACCCTGGAGACCGGCTGCAAGCCCGGCTGCCCGCCGCAAGACGCCAACAACCTGCAGCAGCAACTATATGCCGGCTACGGGCTGTTTGGCGCGGCGGTGGTGCCGGCGATCCTGACCATCGTGGCCCTGCGGTTTGAGCTCGGACGCCCGGCCGAGACCACGCTGCGCCCGCTGGCCGGCCTTCGCACGACTAGCCCCTTATTTGTCTTTGGGAGTAACTAATGCGCCGACTAGCCCTTATCCCCCTGGCACTGCTGTTTGGCTGTTTCGACTTTGACTCGCTGAGCGGGACCTACGTTCCGCCCATCATCGACATGACCATCCCCGGCGACATTGCCTGCGACAAGACCCCCAACACGCTGCAAGAGGACTGCACCCAAAACGGCGACATCAACAACAACTGCCTCATCGGCTGCGACGATCCGACCTGCTCCGACCACATCGCCTGCTTCGCCAGCCGCGGCTACAAGAGCTACGGCGCGGTGGTGGACAACACCAACCAGTGCGCCGCCCAGGCGACCCCGTCCAGCATCTATCAGGGCATCACCAACGCGCCGACCTGCAACGGCAACTGCCAGTGCAATAACAACACGACGACCTGCAAGCCCCGCGGGATGTAGTGCGTGATCAAGATCATCGTCGCCTTGCCCTTGAGCCGATTGATCGTCTTCGCCAAGTGCTCCGCCGTTTGCTGATCGAGATTCGAGACGGCCTCATCGAAAATCAGGATCTTGGGCTTCAGCCTGTCAAGCAGATGATCGACCTGTTCTGCCTTGCGGCCGACGTCCCGGCTGCTGCCCGTCGGCGCGTGCAACGCCTGCAGGATACTTCCGTAGAAATGGGTGAGACCTGCGCCCTCGCGCGTCTGCACCACCCACACCCGCTGCTGTTCGGCTGTTCTCAGATGTCCGACTGCGAAGCGTTCGGCGATCATGGTTTTGCCGTTGGCATAGGGTCCGACGAGCATCAGTCCTCGGGTCCGCAAAGATGGAGGCCGTGACAGAAGCTCGGCAAGACGTTCGTGCGCTGTAAGCGCCACCTGATGTCCGATCCACCGCGGCGTCTGGATGTAGGC
>CALFML010000584.1 GCA_937879845.1 uncultured Myxococcales bacterium | reverse complement strand
CGCAGCGTGCACAGGCCACCGATCGTGGCGTACCAGGTGCCGGCGCGCAGGAAGTAGTCGTTGCTCAGCACGCAGCCCTTGGGCCGGCCGGTGGTGCCCGAGGTGTAGAGCAGCGCACATTCGCTGGCGCGGGCCAGCGGCTGCCCTGCCGCAGGCGCCGGCCAGGGTGCGGCCGGCACGGGGCCGGCATGGTCCGGCGGCAGCAGCACCGGCGCGCGGCCGGGCACGGCCGCGGCGCGCAGGTCGTCGATGCGTGCGGGCAGACTGATGGCCAGGCACAGCTCGCTGTGCGCCAGCAGGTAGCCCAGCTCGGCGGCGCGCAGGTCGTTGTTGATGGGCACCACGCCGACGCCCAGCGCGTTGAGCGCGAACCAGTGCAGGAAGAAGTCCGGCCGGTTCTCCAGCAGCAGCCCGGCGCGGTGGCC
This sequence comes from uncultured Myxococcales bacterium, assembly GCA_937879845.1. Taxonomy (GTDB): domain Bacteria; phylum Myxococcota_A; class Polyangia; order Palsa-1104; family JAEUJZ01; genus CALFML01. Next base: position 5,442 of record CALFML010000584.1, on the reverse strand, counting down.
GTGGCCGTAGCCGGCGGCGGCGTAGCGCTGGCGCAGCGTCTCGACCCGGGCCAGCGCCTCGCCATAGCGCAGCGTGCCGGCGGCGATGCCGTAGGCCGCCGCGGTGACCGGCTCGGCGCACAGGAAGTCGGCGTCGGGTTGCCGGCGCGCGCGCTCGGCAAAGGCCTGGTAGACGCTGTCGGCCATGCTCAGATGAACAGCTGGATCGACGGCAGCGCCGCGTCGCAGTTGAGCAGGTTGACGCGCTTGAGCGTGAAGCGCAGCGCGCCGTCGCCGTCGACGCGGAAATGGTGGAAGGCGGTGCCGACGAGCATCAGCATCTCGTCGCCGCGCGCTTCGCTGTAGTGGAACTCGGTGCGCGTGACGAAGTGGTTGGCCGCCGCGTCCAGCGTCTCCACGCTGGGTTGCTGCAGCAGGTGGTGGCTGCGGCTGGGCGGCTGCTGCGAGAACGCGCGCGGGCTCTTCAGCCGCTCGATGCGCAGCTCGCTGTTGAGTGCCACTAGCGGGATCATGATCTTCGGCTTGACGGTGATGCCGTCGCGCACGCAAGCGCAGGCAGCCTCGAACAGAGCCCGCACCTGCATGCGCACGAGCCCTGGCAGGTGAATGCCCAGCCGCACGCCGCGCAGCCCGAGCATCGGGTTCTCTTCACGCATCGCACCGACCGAAGCCAGCACCCGCCGCTTGCGCGCCAGGTTCTCGCGATCCTCGGCGGTTTCGTGCTCGAGGCAGGCGAAGCGCGTCTCGGTCTCAGTGACCTCGCGCAAGAGCGCGTCGTAGTCGGGCAAAAACTCGTGCAGCGGCGGATCGATGAGGCGAATGGTCACTGGCAGGCCGTCCATGGCGCGGAACAGCCCCTCGAAGTCGCTGCGCTGAAACGGCAACAGCCGCTTTAGCGCTGCGGCGCGCTCTTCCTCGGTCGCCGCAAGGATCATCGCCTGCATGTGCGGCAGACGGTCGGTCTCGAAGAACATGTGCTCGGTGCGGCACAAACCGATGCCCTGCGCGCCGTACTCCCGCGCCCGCTGCGCGTCGCGCGGATAGTCGGCGTTGGCCCACACTTGCAGGCGCCGAATCGCGTCGGCCCAGTCGAGGAGTTTCAGCAGATAGGGATCGCTCACCTTGGGGCTTGCCGTCTTGAGCTGGCCGGCGAAGATCTCCCCGGTGCTGCCGTCGATCGACACCCAGTCGCCCTCCCTGAGCACGCACGTACCGGCGGTCAGCGTGCGTGCCTGCGGGTCGATCCGCAGTGCGCTGGCGCCGACGATGGCCGGCTTGCCAAACTGCCGCGCCACTAGCGCCGCGTGGCTGGTGCGACCGCCGTGGCTGGTAATGACGCCGCTGCCGGCCAGGATGCCGTGTACGTCCTCCGGCTTGGTCTCCGGCCGCGCCAGGATCACCGCGCGCTTTTCGGCCTTGGCCCAGCGCTCCGCGGTGTCGGCGTCGAAGCAGAGCTGCCCGACGGCGGCGCCAGGCGAGACGTTGAGGCCGGTGCCCAGCCGTTCGCCGCGCGCCTGCGCCTGGGCCTTGGCCGCTTCATCGCACTGCGGGTGCAGGAAGTACTCGACGTGCGCAGGGCTGCAGCGCTGCACCGCTTCTTCCCGGGAGATGAGCCCCTCTTCGCACAGCTCGACGGCGATGCGCAGCGCAGCGCGCGGAGTGCGCTTGGCGGCGCGGGTCTGCAGGATCCACAGCTTGCCGCGCTCGATTGTAAACTCGATGTCCTGCACGTCCTTGTAGTGGCGCTCGAGCTTCTCGCAGATGCGGCTAAACTCCGCAAAGAGTGCGGGAGCGTGCGCGGCCAGGTCGGCGATTCGCTCGGTCTGGCGGATGCCGGCGACCACGTCCTCACCCTGCGCATTCTGCAGATAATCCCCCTCGAGCTCGTGCTCGCCCGTCGAGACATTGCGGGTCGTGGCCACGCCGGTACCAGAGCCCTGGCCGAGGTTACCGAAGATCATCGTGACGATGTTGACCGCGGTGCCAAGGTCGTGCGGGATGCCGGCGGCCTTGCGATAGTCGATGGCGCGCTTGCCATTCCAGGAGCGAAACACCGCCTCAGTCGAGAGGCGCAGCTGCTCCAGCGGATCGTCCGGCATGTCGCGTCCCGACAGCGAGCGAACCAGGCCCTTGAACTCCGCGGTGAGCATCACCAGATCGTCAGGCTGCAGATCCGCGTCGTTGCTGACGCCGCGCAGCTCGCGATAGCGGTCGAGGGCTGCCTCGAAGGGCGCGCTCTTGAGCCCCAGCACGACGGTACCGAACATCTGAACCAGGCGGCGATAGGCGTCATAGACAAAGCGCCGATCGCCAGTCAGCGTGCACAGCCCAGCGGCGACCGCATCGTTTAGCCCGATGTTGAGCACCGTGTCCATCATCCCCGGCATCGAGAACTTGGCACCCGAGCGGCAGGACACGAGCAGCGGCCGCGCGGGATCACCCAGCAACTTGCCGCTCTGCGCTTCGAGGCTACGCACCGCCACCAGGATCTGCTCCCACATTCCTTCGGGAAACTGCGCGCCGGCGGCCAGATAGGCGTTGCACGCTGCGGTCGTGACGATAAAACCGGGCGGCACGGTGACGCCGATGCGCACCATATCGGCCAGGTTGGCCCCCTTGCCACCGAGCAAGCCGCGGACGCCATCCCAGGAGCCGACTGCTTTTTCGACTTCTCCGACCTCTCCGAACTGATAGACCCACTTTTGGTTCGTGCTCATGCCGGCCTCGTTTTGCGAAGTTGGTCGTAAGAGGAGCAACTCGAATGCCAAGCGGGGTGCGTTCAGCGATCGCCGAATCCGATCCCGACCGAGCGCGCCACGCGTACCAGCTCGCCCTCTGGATCCACGGTCTTCATCTTCGCGCAGGCGTCGGTGAGCGGGATGCTGACGATCGCCGAGCCGCGCAGCGACGCCATGCGGCCAAACTCGCCGCGCCCTGCGATCGCAAGAATCGCGATAGCGCGCAATTTGTGCCAAATGGGCGTATTGTGACGCAAACTTTGCAGGCTCTGCAGCCGCTGTCTTGCGATGTGAAACCAACCAGTCGGTTCGTCCGAGCTAGAGCTGCTGTCTGAAAGAACCTCTCGCGATCTGCGCTATTGCCGTGCGTTCGTTGCGGCCGGACGGCAGCGCCATCTGCGGAAAGCTGCTACTGGCAGAAATCTTGCAAACCTTATCACGTTCGTGACAACCGCAGGCAGCTTTACAGGCGCAGAAATCCTGCAGATCTTATCACGTTGGAGCTCGTTCAAGATGGCTTCTACAACTCAAGAAGCGGCGGTCCAAAAACTTGTGTACTGGCGGCGCGAGCTACCACCGCTTGGCGAGCAGATCGAGGGCGAGCACATCGTCGAAGCCGACAGCCCGCACCTACCTATCGAGCACCCCCAGGAGTACCCCCACGATGACCTGTGGTCGCGCTGCGCAGCGGACCTTGAAGCGACGGCGGCCAAGCGCCTGGAGCAGGAGATTCGCCGCCTGGGCGGCAGCTGCGCCCACATCGTCGATGAGAACATCGAGCCCAAGAGCGACCATGCCACTGGAACGACCTGGCTGCACGGCCGTTACACCTATGTACTTTACAAACACTAGACTCCCGAGCGACCACCGACACTGAGACGCCGGTGAATCGTGCTCACCCGCCACCTGCTCAACAGACACCGACAGAGGAGCCCCTGATGCTTAGCGAAGTAAGCGGAGACATCATCCATTCGCGTGCGCACGCCCTCGCTCACGGAGTCGCACCGCATGATCACATGGATCGCGGTCTGGCCCTGGCACTGCGCGAGCGCTGGCCAGCGTTCGCTAAGGACTTTCGCCACTACTGCCACGCTCAAACCGCCGACAGCAAGTATCTTGCATAAAGCGGCTTGCGGCATTCGCTCGCTATTTCGAGCGCTATTCCATGAGGCGTAGGTTCATCATCCCAGTCTTCGGCTTGCTCGTCTTCTCTACCATCTGAATCATTTTCCGCAGGCACAGGATCCTGATCCCCTGCGTCCGCCTCATCGACGATGAGCCTACCGAGCACGCCCCCAAGCCCCAGCGCTGCGGTAACGGAAACTCCGAGCACATTCCGATAACGCAAGGCAGGGTCTCGAAAATCGCCGTGGCCACCATGTCGGAAAAATACGTTGAGGAGTACGCAGCCCGTCTTCCAAGCAGAAAAAATCTTGCAGAGCTGCGTCTCAACGTACGCTTTTGGCCGGCTCGATGCGAATGGATGGTAGCTGCGAGGCTGTCCCAACTATCAGGTGGCCCTATGTGTTGCTACGGTGTTCTTGGCCCAGTCCGTAGGTTCTTCACCCTGCGAATCACAGCCACCTGTGCGCATGTTGATGATGCTCTTTGGTCCTTCAGACGAGATCCTTACGATACGGCTAGGAAAAACAAAGCAGGTTCGTGGACTCCTTGACCCCAGCCGAACAAGCAGCCTTCCCAGAATATCATGGGACGGCCCGCGGCAAGCAAGGAGGCTATAATGGGCGGACGTTCTGCATAACCGCATAGGACCGATTTCCCGATATAACGAGGTAGGGCTTGCTCGCACCAAGCGGAGCTTCGGTACGACTCGGCGGTCGGAGCCCTATGCGGCCAGGCGCTGAGGGGACGCCGATGGGACGCTGGGCGGCAGGGTAGCGCTGTTCTTCTTCCTGGCTAGTGCTGCGGACTAAGCAAAGCGGAGTTTAGTATGCGTCTTTCCAGATCCCATTTCTGAAATACGGTGCGCGAAAAAACAGAGGCTGAGCTGCGCGCGGATGGCTTGGCCCTGCGCTTGCAATCCCGACTCGCGAATGACGTTATTCCCAAAGAGCCAGGGCGATCAGAACATCGGTCACTACCGCATCTTGCGCAAGCTCGGCGAAGGCGGCATGGGCTCTGTCTACGAGGCTGAGAACCTCTCTATCGCGCGCAGGGTGGCCATCAAGGTGCTGCATCCCAGCTGCTCGAACGAGCCGGAGTCGCTGGCGCGCTTTTACAACGAGGCGCGGGCGGCCAACCTGATCGACCACCCGAGCGTGGTACAGGTCCTCGACTACGGACGGAAGGAAGACGGCTGCGCCTACTTCGTCATGGAGCTGCTCAAGGGCGAGACCCTGCGCAGCCGCATCGACCGCAGCCAACAGACGACCGAGATCGCCGTCGATGAGGTGCTGCGGATCGGTCGCCAGCTGGCATCCACGCTGGCGGCGGCGCACAGCTGCGGCATCGTGCATCGCGACCTTAAGCCTGATAAGGTAGCCACCGAGAGAAAACGAGCTTCAAACGATCCGCAGCGGTGCGAAGTGCTTGCAAACTAAGGACTTAGAAGCGGATCGATATTCGGCTCTCTCGGTGGACTACTGGGCTGTGGCGATGGTCGGCGATGGCTTTGAAATAGTGCTGAGCGCTGGGTAGACATGGAGACTTGCGGCCACGTCGACTCCATTGCTTCTGCCAATCG
>CALFML010000583.1 GCA_937879845.1 uncultured Myxococcales bacterium | reverse complement strand
TGGCTGGCTCAGGGTCCCCCTGGCAGGCGTCCATCGATGAGCGCAGCTTCAACCCGCCCGCGGGAACGATTACGGAATGCCCATCGCACGTCCGCTGAGCGAATGCTGGATCTGCCCCTCCAGGGCTGGGTTATCGTACGGTACGGAGGCCCGTCGTGCGCACGGCATTTCACCTGTTCATTTGGATAGCCTTTACGCTAATCGCGCCGACTGCGTACGGTCAAGGGGCGAGCACCATCGAGCCGTACGAGATCCTTTACGGCCGGCCGCTTGGAATCCATCCCCGGCTCTCAGCGCAGAAGATGGTGCCGTCGGCGGGGACCCTGGCTCTGGTGCAGGCCCGCACCGATGCTCTGCTGGCGCGGGTGAGCAGCGTCAGCGCCGCGCTCGGGCCAAGTCCCAAAGCGGCATCGCTGAAAGACCTGGCGAAAACAGTGCATGAGGAGGAATCAGAGGCCGTCAAGCTGCGGGACCGCGGCAAGCACTATGCCGCGTGGCATAAGGCCTCGCTGGACTTCGTCGAGATCGAGTTCCTGGTCGGCTTCGTGGAAGCGGTTGCCAAGGAGGCCTTGCAAGACACTTCGGGAGGTCACGGCTCCCTCAGCAAGCTGCCCGAGCTGAGAGCCCGGCTGGATCAGTTCTACACCCGCCTGCAGCTGACGCGCCCCTCGAGCGTCAGCGTCGCGCTGGCCCTGACCGCGGCGTACACCGACTGGGTCGATGCGACCTCGCTCCTCGATCTGGTCCAGAACCGTCCGGCAGAGCTGCTCGGCATGCTCGAACCACACCTGGGTCCCACCAAAGCCGAGCACCGCGACAAGATCGTGCGCTGGTTTCTGGAGCCGATCGCCGTTCCCCTTTTGCAGTGGTGCCTGGAAGATGCAGAGCTGCGGCTACAGTCTAGCCAGGCCGATCCCATCAGCGTGATCCAGCCTAGCGAGGCGGAGCTGCGCCGGCTTGCGCAAGCGTATGCGCGAGCCGCCCGCGCCAATCTCACGCTGGCGGAGTCTCTAATCGAAGGCCGCACACTGCCAACGCGTACGTCGGAACAGCAGGTCGCGGGGCGCTTTGGCGCGCTACTCATCGCCGAACGACTGGACTATGTTCGCGTCCACCAGAAGGATTTTGGGATGCCCGGGATGCTGGCCAATCTCGGCGTGAGCGCAGCGGCCTATCGCGCCAGCTTGAACGTGCTGGCAGAGCTGCATGTCTTGACCGCACCGCAAGTCGCGTCGGCTAGCGGTGCAGACGCTGTCGCCGCTGCCGTTGCGCAGGCGCGCACCATCGGCATGCAGCTGGAAGAGCTGCGGGTGCTCGATTCGGCGGCGCAGGCGCAAGCGGCCTTGGGGCACGTCCCGACGCCTGTCCTTCTGGCCTACCAGCGCGCTCAGGAGCTGCATGAAGGCGACGCGGAGGATCAGGAGCTGGCGCAAATCGAGCAGATTGAATCGACGGTCATGGCGCAGCTTGCCGCGGGACTTTCGTCTCCGGCGCCGCGGCAGTCCTTCCCCATCGATGACAACGGACCCAATGTCGGCGCCGAGCCAACCCGCGAGGATTACGTCCTTGCCTGCATCGAGCGGCTGCGATTCAGCGAGCTTGCCAGCGCCAAAGGATTTTTGGTCAATAAGGCGCCGCGTATGCCGGAGTTTGAGCGCGACAACCTTATCGAGGCGGCGCTGGTGGAGGCCTGCCTCCGGGCGCGTGATCTGCGCAGCTCGGTGCGCCCGTACTTCTTTGAGATGCTGCGCAACGACCTTGCCCAGTGGTACCGCGAGGTCGAGATTTTCGAGCGCAACGCCCCCCGCCTGACGACGACCTGCACGGGGGCGCCGAGCGCGCTGGAAGGGCTGCTCGGCCACGAGCAGTGTACCCTCCTGCAGCAGGCGATGGGAGCGCTCCCGGATGAGCTGCGCGAGCTTATGGAGCTGCGGTATTACAAAAAGCTCAGCGAAGCCGAGATCGCCCAGCAGCGCGGGTGCAGCGAGCGTACGGTGCGCCGGCGGCTCAACCAGTCGTTGGAGCTCCTCCGCGAGTTTTTCAAGAAGCAGGACCCGAGCGCGTTCAGCTTGCGGCTGTCCGTCCGGGCACTCGGCTGGCTCGCGCTATGGGCGCCCTACCTACATACCCCGGCGGCCGCAGAGCGGCCAAAGTGCCTGAACCTTGGAGGATCGCAAGAAATCTAGAAAAGAGCTGTCCGGTTTCCGCGATCCTCGTGGACTTCGCCAGTCCGGATCATTTGACCTAAGAACTGCTCGGGAGAGTCGCGTCCGTCCGGAGCGGCTCTCCCGAGCAGGCCAGACAAGGCCCAAGCGAACCGACGAACCAGGGCTAGAGCGCCGTCTACATAATCATGGATCTTATAGCCATCCTATGCGACGTTGTGGCGCAAGGGTAGCCGAAGGAGACATGATGCGGATAGGGATTGTCGGCGCGGGAATCTCGGGGATGGCGTCTGCGTGGTTCTTGCAGTCCTCCCATACCGTGACGCTTTTCGAGCGCGCGCCGCAGCTCGGCGGCCACGCCCAGACCGTGTCCGTCGAGTGCGAAGGCAAGACAGTTCACGTCGATCTGGGGTTCAAGTACATCTTCGATACGTCGTACCCCTATCTCTTTGCGCTGCTGCGCCTCCTTGGCATCCGGCCGCGCTGGGTTGACGGCAGCGTTACGATCGTAAGCGAGGACGGACGCACGCAGGTGTTGCCGCCCCGCAGTCTCCGGCACCTCGATGGCCTGCTGCGCTCGCCCAAGCAGCTCCGCAATCTCTGGTGGCTTTCGCGCTTTCTCCGCGCTGCCAAGACCGTGACCGATGCTGCGGACTGGTCGCTATCGGTGGCCGAGCTGCTCCACGAGATGAGGAGTCCCGCTGATTTCGGCGACCAGCTGCTCTATCCGTTTTTGGCTGCAAGCTGGGGGGCACCCCTTTCGGACATGCCTCATTTCCCCGCTTATGATGTGTTCAAAGTGATAGGCGCCGGCGCCGGCAGAATCGGATTCTTCCAGATCGACGGCGGCGCCGGCGCTTACATCCAGGCGCTCGGGCGGGAGCTCGGCGCGGTAGACATCCGGCTCGGCGTTGGCGTGGCGCGCATACACCGCCGGACCAGCGGGTACTATGTCGAAGACGAGGAGGGCCGCGGGCACGAGTTCGACTTGCTGATCCTGGCGACCCCGGCGCATGTCGCCGCCGACCTGCTCGCCTCCGTGCAGCAAGCCCGCGAGCAGCACGAGGTGCTTACGCGGTTCCGCCACTTCCCGGCGAACATCGTAGTCCACAGCGATCCTCGGCTGATGCCGCGGCAGCAGTCGGACTGGTCAACCTGCAACCATTTCCACGGGGGCAGCCAACCGTTTATGACCGAGTGGACCGGCAGCCAGCAGCGCGCCCCGGTGTTTCGGACTTGGCTGCCGGCCGGCCGGCCGGAGCCGCGCTACGTGCATCACCGCAAGGAGTACCGCCACCTCATCGTCAGCAAAGACAACCGCGCTTGGCAACAGCGGCTCGCGGCGCTCCAGGGCCGCGCCGACCTCTTTTTTGTCGGTATGTATACGATCGACGTGGATGATCACGAAAGTGCGCTCATGTCGGCCGTCGTGGCGGCGCGCGCGCTCGCTCCGGAATCGCCCAACTTGCGGAGCCTTGAAGCGGCAGTGAAGACCTCCGGCGCACACCCGACCTCGACCACCGCGCTGCGTCGGGTTCACGCCGCCCTGAGCGGCCAAGCGCGAAGAGAAAAAAAGAACGAGGGCGGAAAAGTCCGCTGGACCAATTGGGTCGGCAATCAGGTCGCATACCCGGAGCGCATCTTCGAACCGCAGACGCGCGAGGATCTTGTCGCCATCGTGCGTGAGGCGCGCGCCCGGCGGCGGAAAATCCGCGTCTGCGGGGAGAGCCACACGTTCGCCGGCTTCGTGCCGACCGACGAGATCATGGTCAACATCGGGAAGCTGCGGAAGGTCCGGGTGGAGCGTGACAGTCCCATCGGACCCGTGGTCACCATGGAAGCCGGCGCCACCGTGGCCGATGTGGACGCAGCGCTCCTCGCTGCAGGGCTGGTCATCCCGACCAACGTCGTGCTCACGTCAGTCCGCTATGGCGGGCTCATTGCGATGGGCTGCCACGGCTCGGGCTATCGCCAGCCGCCGCTTTCGGATTTTGTCGTGGCGATGGAGGTGGTAGACGGTCTTGGCGAGGTCCGCACTTTTTCCGATGCGACGATCGGCCCCGAGGCGATGGACGCCGCGCGCCTGAGTCTGGGCTTGTTCGGAATCATCCATACGATCACGATGCGGGCCGTGCCCATCTTCAATGTGCATCACGTTGACGATGTCCGTTCCGACATGCACAAGACCTTGCGCGACATAAGGCGCATCGTCACACAGAGCGATTACTGCGACCTTTATTGGTTCCCCTTCACCCAGCATATCTGGCTAAAGACCTACAACCGGACCACCGCCCAGCCAACTGTGACGCCGGCCCGCATCAGGGCGGAGCGGCTCGGCCAATATGTGGGAATGCAGCTCGGGCAGCGCGCTTACCAGCAGCTGGTGCAAAACCCGCGCTACACGCCGGCCGCCTGCCGCGTCCTGTCCAAGATGATGCCGTCGCGCAACGTGATCGAGCCGGTCCTGGGCGGCATTCACTTTCAGACATCCATCGAGTTCATGCGCGTGCGGAACATGGAGGTAGGCTTTGCGATCGACGAGGATTTCCACAATGTGCAGCGCGCCTGGCAGGTGGCGATCGAGCTCATCGAGCGCTATGCGCGGCAGAACAAGTGGCCGCTCAACGTGACGCTGAACGCCCGCTTCATCGGCCAGAGCCGAGCGCTGCTCTCGCCCTGTCACGGGATGAAGCAGATATGCTTTATGGAGATCATGTCTTTCCAAGGCACCCCGGACTGGGACGAGTTCGTCGCCGAGCTTGGCGGTGCTTGGCTGGAGCTGCCCGGTGCCGCGCCGCACTGGCCCAAGGAGTTTGAGCAGATCCCGGGCGTGTTCGAGAAAATCCGCGCCCGTTATGGGTCAAACCTCACGCGCTTTGCCGCGATCCGGCGGGAGCTCGGCGTGGACCCCGACGACCTTTTCGTCAACGAGCTGACCGGACGCATCCTCAAGCTCGCCGATGTCGCCGATGTCGCCGCTGCCGCGGGCGCGGAGCCGGGGTGAGCGCAGGTCTTTACGCGCTACCGACCCGCGGCGCCCGGCTAGCGCGGACCGCCGGGAGAGGCTTGATAGTCGGGCAGCGGCAGCGACTGCCCATCGACGATGAAGCCCTGACGCAGCAGCACCGCGACCGGCTGCGGCACCTCGCCGACCAGGCACTCGATGTTAAGCTCCGCGGAGAGTCCGGCGGCGATGCTGCTCGGCTTGGCGTACTTGCCGAACACGCCCATCGCCCGCGTGGTGACGCGCCCATCGGGCAGCTGGCATTGGATTTGGTTCTTATCGATGGTCAGCACGCGGCCGGTCTTGTTGATGACGATTAGGCGGAACCAGACTTTTTCGCTCTTGTGAAAGATCTTTGCGACGTTGAGCTGGACTCCCTGGCTATCGTACGGCGCCGCGGTGTAGCTGATCTCGCCCGCCCACGCCGGGGCAGCGACCGCTCCGACGGATAGACCGGCGAACAAGCCGACCGCGCGTAGAGAGGGGATGCCGGTAGAGATTTTCATCGTTTGGAGCCTCCGTGCTGGGGATGGATTAAGTTGACGGCCGTTGACTTGTACTGTTCCGCACCGAAGTCGGGGATTCGCAGGCGTCTATCCCTGTCGCGGAACGCTATTTTGGGGTTCTCTCTCGGTTGTTACTGTGGCTGGCTCAGGGTCCCCCTGGCAGGCGTCCATCGATGAGCGCAGCTTCAACCC
>CALFML010000582.1 GCA_937879845.1 uncultured Myxococcales bacterium | reverse complement strand
CGCATCGGCGAAGCGGTGGGACTGGGTGAAAGGGTGGGTGTTGAAGAAGATCCGACCGTCGCGTGAGCTTGTGACGTTGCCGGGCGGCAGCTCGAGCGCCACCAGCGCTTGCACCCCCGCCTCCGCCACGCGCGGCGCCGTACTCACGTCCGGGTACGCCGCGCCGCGACCGTAGCGGACCTTGACGAAGACTAAAACGAGCAGGATGGCAACCAGCAGCGCCTGGAAGGCGCGACTCAGGATGCGGTACGGTTTTCGCGGTTTCATAGTCCTAGCATAGACGCCTGCGGGACCGCTTATGCAGCGATTGCTGTGATTGGTGCGATTGCTGCGATTGCTGTGATCGGGGCGACTGCTGCGATCGATGCAGGAGGGAGCGGTCTACTCGTCCGGCAGCCAGCGCTTGCGGATGATATCGACGGTGCCGTTTTCCTTCAGGCGGGCAATCGCCTGATTTATCCGCAGGGCCGCGTCCGCCGATAGCTGCGGCGCGAAGATGAGCCCCTGCGACTGGCGGTGGATGTTGCGGATCGCCACCTGCAGCGGCGCGCGCGGGTTGACCTTGGACAGGTAGTACTGAATCTGCGCGTTGTCAGCGATCACCGCATCGACTTGGCCGTCGATGAGGGCCCCGCAGGCGCGCTCCAGGTTGTTTATCTTCTGGAGGTTTATCTGCAGGCTCCCAGCGCCGGCCACCGCGTTGTAGCTAGAAACCCAATGTTCGCTGACGCTCCCCTCCCCCACCGATACGGTCTTACCGGCCAGATCGCCAATCGTCTTGACCGTGTTTGACACCTCTTGCGCCGAGCGCTTGATGATGTTGACCGAGACATAGCTCACCAGCACCGAGGTTACGATGATGCGGAAAAAGTAGACGACGCCGATGAGGGCGTTGCCGCGCGCCCGCGTCGCAATCACGTTGGTGCCGGGGCCGCTGAGCAGGATCTGGAACAGCTTGGCGAAGGTCCGCAGCCGGCCGGTGGTCCGGGTGCTCTCTTGCTTCGAGTAGCCCTCCATGTACCACAGGAGCAGCGCCGCGCCGAAGATAAAGGCCAGGATGCCGCCAAGGAGGGCGAGGAGCTCGATCGACCACAGGGTGCGCAGGATGTTTTGCCAGATTCGGCTTGGTTCCTTGCGAATCAAGACCGAGATTCCGTCTTCTTGGATGGCGACGCTGAAGCGGTACTTGGACAAGCGGTCGGGCGTCATGTTGATGCAGCCCAGGGCGACGTCCACCTGGCCGTTCTGACCGGCGTCGAGGAGCTTCTGAAAGCTCGGAATCTCCACCAGCTGGAACGGCATGTTCGCGTTGGCCGCGACTTCGGACCAGACCTCGTGAAAGGAGCCGCGCCAGTGCCCGTCGGCGCTGAAGGTACAGGGCTTGGACAGCACGGAGATTCCAATCTTTAGCGGCTCGCCGGCGGCGCTGGCGCGCGCTGGCGCGCCAAGGACCCCGACCACGACTAAGACGAAGACCTCGACCAGCAGATACTTGAACAAGTGCATTGGGCGCGACTGACTCACGATGGGGTTCCTTCAACCTGGGTGCTGCGGATAAGGCGCGGCGCAGCAGCCCATTACCTTATCACTTGCGCGGTCGGCCGTGGGAGGTCAGCTTCGATTGGAAATTCTGCGGCGGGAAAATGGACTCTACGGTAGGACGATGCGGCCGGGAGCGCCGAGGTCTCCGGCCGCGGTGTGACAGCTGTTACAGTCGCCGCTCTGCTGCGCGGTCTGCATCCGGCGCTCGCGTCCCATAAAGACCACCTTGGCCTTATAGGGGTAGGCGAAGTGCTCGTCTTCGAATAGGAAGTTTCCGACCGCATTGACCGCGGCGGTAAACTCTTTTCCCATGGCATCGGTGACGATCACTTGCGCCCCTTGGGAGCCCGAGGCGATGCAGTCATCCGGTTCATGACCGCCCGGGAAGACGGTTCCGGCGAAGGCGAAGATCGGCGCGTCACCCTCTCCGGATGCGGCATTGTCCTCGGCGTGGCAGGTGTTGCAGGCGCGTCCCGGCGTCATCTCCGGGCCTTCGGACTCGTTGGGATCGCGGGTGGCGCCGCTCGTGCAGCCGACCTCCGCCAGGTAGGAGCTCGGCGGATCGGAGTTGCACGCGGCCAGCCCGCCGAGCCCAGAGATGAACGCGGCGGCGAGCGCGGCGACGAGTGCGCGGCGCCAGCTCATTGACCCAGCGGCAGCAGCAAGAGCGCTGCATCATCATTGGCCGTGGGCGGATTGGGGCTCGTGCCGACTCCCTTGATCCCGGCCAGAGCGGCCGTCTTGCGATCCGGCGAGAGCGCGACCGACCACAGGAAGTCAGCCGGTCCGCCCAGGTTGAACGACTTCCAGCCTTTGGGCCCAAAGCTCGTATCCGGCTGGCCGTCGGGAGTCAGCATCACGGCCACGCCGTCCACATCGGCCGCCGTCAGCCGGCCGCCGCCGATGAGCAGGACGCGCCGATCCGGCAGAATCTGCAGCCGACGCGAGTTGTCGCCAAAGCCGCCGATGTCGATGCGCACAAGCCCGCCGGTTCCGTACGTGGTATCGAGGGTACCGTTGGAGTTGAGACGCAGCGATACAAGGTCCGTGGTCTCGGTCGATAAGGCGCGTCCGTATCCGGTGGTGACGAGCCTGTAGCCGCTCTGACCGGCCAGGGGCTGGATACCCACGGCGTAGCACTCGGTCTGCTCGGCGAGCACCGACTGGCTGAAGATGCCGCCGGTGCCGAACGTGGTGTCGAGCTGTCCGCTATCGGTAACCTTGTAGACGACCGGCGCGGTATCGGCGCCCGGTATGGGCTGGTAGCCGGCGCCGATGATGCCATCGGTCCCCGGCAGGATGGTCAGGCTCCGCGGGCTGGCGTTGTTGCTCGCCCCGCTCACCTGAGTATCGAGAGAGAACACGCCGTTAGTGCCAAAGCTCGGGTCGCGCGCGCCGTTTGCGGTCAGCCGCACGAGCGCAAAGTCGGTGTCCGTGCCGCCGCTGCGCACCAGGCCGCCGCTGAGCACCAGGCGATCATCGGCGTAGCGCTCCAGGCCCCAGACGCTGTCGGCAGAGAAGCTCGTGCCGTTTACCACGCCGGTGCTAAGGTCCAAGATCACAAGCCCATCGGTGCCGAAGGTGGAGTCCTTGGAGCCGTCGGGGTTGAGCCGCAGCAAGGCAATGTCGCGATCGCGCGCGTCGGTGGCTCCGGTATGCTCCACGGAACCCGAGACGACGATCTTGCCGGTGGACTGAATCACGATGCCGCGGAAAAGCTCTCCGGAGGTGCCGCTGGCGACGTTGCGCACGTAGACGCCGCTGCTGCCGAAGGTCGGGTCGAGGATGCCGGCGGAGGTGAACTTGGCGACCGCGGTGGCGTAGTCGGCGTTCGCGTCGGTCGAGCTCGTGATCTGGCCGACCGCATAGAGGTTGCCTTGCGAGTCATACGCCACCCCGTAGAAGCGATCGTGGCCGGTCCCGGAAAGCGGGACGAGGATGGGCTTGACCGTCCCATCTGTGCCCGCGTCGCCGGCGGGCGAGCTCAGATCGGCGGTGGCGCCGCCGTCTGGCTGGTTGGTGCTCGCGGGGCTGCTACATCCCCCAAGCACGGAGAAGGTGAGCAGCGCGCCAAGCCCTGCGCGCTTCCAGGTGACGAGCTGATTGTGCCGGATGCTGCGGCGATTCATCGTTTCATGCTCCTTTTTTGATTTTGAAATTTATTTTCAATATCAAATTCTACGCACCCAATCCTGTCAAGGCCGAAAATGGCCCACTCCGTCCTACGTCGCCGCGGTGTTCCCGCATCCGAGCGCTCCGCCATTTGGGCCGAAAGACGCAAACCGGCTGCGCAGGCGCCAGGGTCTGCGGCTAGGTTGTTGGCCGGTGCGTGTCGTATAATGCTGTCGTGGGCTGTCGCATCTGTTGCTCCCGACCCGTCTTCGTGCTCGGCGCGCTCCGGCCAAGACGCGGGCGGCGGGGATGATTCCGACGGTCCATGACGGAAAGACAACATGCGGAACAGCTCGTTCGCAGGTATCGAGATCAACGGGACGATGTTGGAGGCCCACGTCAAGGCATTCCGTCTGTTCCCAAGTCACGCCCTGGCCCTGCTGGCGAAAAACGGCATCGGCGCGGTCCAAGCAAACGGCGAGATCGTCGTGGACTATCAGCGCTGGTATGCGATGGACCGCTGGCTGAAGGCGTTCGACTCGATCCTTGCGGCCGTGGGTCCCAACATGGTGTTCGACATCGGCCAGGCGGTTCCCAGGCACGCGCAGCTCCCGCCGGATGTGAAGGACATCCACGCATCCATCCGCGCCGTCGATATCGGCTACCACATGAACCACCGCCTGGACGGCCGGCCGATGTTCAACCCGGCGACGGGCCAGATGCTAGAGGGGATCGGCCACTACGGCTATAAGGCGGTGCCGGGCGAGCGGAAGATCGTGTCGCGCTGCGAGAACCCCTACCCATGCAGCTTCGATCAGGGAATTCTCACCACGTTCGCACGGAAGTTCGAGCCGAGCGCCCTGATCTTGCATGTCGACTCCGGTCCCTGCCGCGCCACGGGCGGAGCGAGCTGCACGTACACGATCACTTGGTAGCGCCTTCCGACCCCGATTCCTCGGTCGCCTGAGTTTAGGGCCGCGGTATGCGGGATGAGGATCACTACCAGCGCCAGTGCTTGTGCGTCGGATTGACGAAGGCGGAGTCCACTTGCGCGACCGGCTTGCCCTGGCCTTCGGCGTAGGACCGGGCCGCGGCGGCACGAATGTCGGCCAGGGTGCCGCCGCTTATGAAGGCTCGCGCTGCGCCTTCGAATGCGTGCGTGCCGGCGAACAGCAGTGAATCGGTCAAAAGGAGCGGCACCCGCTGCTCCGCAGAGACATGGCGCCCAAGATAGGATCCGGTACGACAGGCGACCGCGATCATGCCCTTGGGCTGCGTGGTGCACCCGTCGGTTCGCAAGAGCAGCTGACGCAGCTCCGGAAGCTCCAGATCCATCATGCGGTTGTGGCCGATCCAGGCGACCAGATGCGCCTGTCCGCCGGCCTGCAGCTCGCGTCCATCGGGCAGCACTTGGCGGCGGGCTTCGCACT
>CALFML010000581.1 GCA_937879845.1 uncultured Myxococcales bacterium | reverse complement strand
CCGATAAAAAACAAAAGGTCCGAGATCGCGACATGCGCTCTCGGCCATAAAGGGTGCAGACAGCATGCCACGTTCGTTCTTCTGTATCGGTCCCGGGTCTTGATCGGCTGCGAACCGGATGCGATGCTTTACAGAGCAGCATGCCGCCAGAGAGCCGCCATCAGGTCCCCTTATCCGCGATCAATGCGCTGATCGATTCAGCGCTGATCGATTCGTTGCTCTCGCGCTGGATCGTGGATTCGAAAGAGAACCGTTCCTGCTCGGCCGTCCCCATGCTCGCCCCCTCGCCTTGTCGCTTGCAGGGGCAACCGATGTGCCGAGGAGCAACGCCGCGCGGACGAACGCCCGCTGTGCAGCGCCGGACCGCCGCGCCGAAGCTTCGGAGAGCTCGGCCGCGGCGGAGTTCGCGGACCGCGGAGCCGGAGTCCGGCGCGCCCTTGTGCACGACTTCGTACGCCCGCGCCGGCCGCGCATTCCCGCCGGATTCCAGCCGCGCAAAGAGCACGCCGCCCTGCTCACAAAGCGGCCGACCACGCCATCCCCGAGCCCCGAGCACGGGCGGCTGCGCGGCGCATCGGTCGTATTTTTGACGTTCGAGTCCCTGGGCATGGCGCAGCTTGCCGCGACTCCGGAAGACGCCCGCGGCAGCGCCCGGACGCCCTTTCTCGATTCCCTGCGCGACGGGGCGGTAACCTCTGCTCATCACTTTTGTCCGGCGCCGCTGACCAACGCCGCGCACCTGGCCTGGTACGCCGGTCGGCCCGTCGCTTTTGCCGGGCCGTGGAGTCTTGCCGCGCTGGGCCAGGCGGGTTATCGGACGGCATACTTGACCGCGGCCATCGCCGGCCACTACGGCCTGCTGCGGATCCTGCAAGCCGCCGGCTTTGCGCACGTGATCGACGGCCCCGTCCTCCGCCACGGTCGTCCGGACCGCGGCCCGGCGCTCGATCAGGAGCTGCTGACGAGCGGGCTGCCGGTGCTGCGGACCCAGGTCGGCGGCGGGCCGCTGTTTTTGCACGTCCACGCCGCCAACACCCACATTCCCTATCGCATCGCCGAGCCGCAGCGCTTCCGCCGCCACGACGCCGCCAGCGACCGCGGCCGCTTCCTCAACGGAGTGGAAGAGACCGACGCCTTTTTCGCCGCGCTATGGCGCGCCCTGCAGCAGCTCCTGCAAGAGCGCGGCGAGACCCAGCCGCCGCTTCTCCTCATCAGCTCCGACCACGGTCAGTCGTTCGGCGAGAGCGGCTACTTCTCGCACGGCAGCGCAGTCAGCGATGAGCAGCTGCGCGTGCCGCTGCTGCTGCATCATCCGCTGCTGGGTCCGCGGCGCGTGCGCTTTTCCACCCACTACGATGTCCTGCCGACCGTGCTCGACTTGCTTGGGGTGCCGGGGCCGCCGGGCCTGGGCGAGTCGCTGTTTCATCCCGGCCGCCGCGCCGGCCACCTCCTGTGGGATGGTCAGCCGTCGCGCCGCACCAGCAACTGTCTGGGACTGCTTTTCGATGAGCACAAGTATGCTCTGGATCTCATCCGCGATACCTGCATCGAATCGGACTGGAACGACCGCCAGCCTAGAGTCCTTCACCAAGACGAGCGGCTCTACTTCGAAGCGCTGCTCGGACAGCTGTCGCACCATCAGGGAATTCAATGACCGCCGCCGCTTCTGCCCCGTCAGCTTCCCGCCAGCGCATCCTGGTCGTCTGTCCCACGGACTGGGAGCGCACGGCCATCGCTTCCGCCGCGCTGCAGGAGCAGTATGAGTTCATCCTATGCTGCGAGGAGCTCTACGATTCCATCGGCCTGTGGAAGGCGCTGCGCTTTGATGTCCGCCGCTACCTCGATGCCATCGCGGCAGCGCACCGCGACCGCGGCATCGCCGGCATCCTGGGCACCGGCGACTATCCCGGCTGTATCTTCGGCGCCTATATCGGCGAGAAGCTCGGGCTGCCTACGCCGCACCCGCGGGAGATGGTCCGCCTCAGCCACAAATTCTACAGCCGCGAGCTGCAGAAAAAGCTCGTTCCCGAAGCGACCCCGGAGTTCGAAGCGCTGCATCCCGGTTCGCTGCGTCCGCCGCGCGCTTTGGGCTATCCGTACTTCGTCAAGCCGGTCAAGGGAACGATGTCGATTCGGGCGCAGATGGTGCACAGCCCGCAGGATCTGCGCCGCGCCCTCACCTTCTCCGTGCGTGAGCGGGTGCGCGGCTGGGCGCTGTTGCGGCCGTTCGCGCAGCTCCTGTCGGCTTACTTCCCGCAGCCGGTGCCGGCGCACGCCTTCATCGCCGAAGCGCCGCTCCGCGGCCAGCAAGTAACCGTCGACGGCTTTGTCCAAAACGGCCAGGTGACGGTGATGGGCATCGTCGATTCGATCATGTACCCGGGCACGATGAGCTTCCAGCGCTTCGAGTATCCTTCGGCGCTGCCGCCGGCGGTGCAGGAGCGGATGAGCGCGATCACGACGCGCCTTATGAGCAGCGCCGGCCTTGATCACAGCTGCTTCAACATCGAGCTATTTTACGATCCGCAGAGCGATGCCGTCTCGATCATCGAGATCAACCCGCGCATGTCCTACCAGTTCTCGGATCTGTTCGAGCGGGTGGACGGCATGAGCAGCTTCTCCGTCCAGCTGGCCCTGGCGACCGGCCGGCCCGTGGTCTGGCCGCGCGGCGGCGGACCGGATCGGGCGGCGGCCAGCTTCGTCATGCGGCGGTTCACCGATGCCCAGGTGCTGGCGGTTCCCCAGCCGGCGGAGCTGGCGGCGATCGCCGAGCGTGTTCCCGGAGCCCATATCAAGGTCCTTTGTGCGAAAGGGGAGCGGCTGTCGGATCATGATCAAGATGTGGGCAGCTACCGCTACTGCATCACCAACCTAGCCGCCCCGTCCCGCGAGGAGCTGCACGCCCGCTATGCCGTGGTCGAGCAGCTCCTGCCGTTCCGCTTCGCCGAGCCGGACGGGCGCTGATTCAGGCCGGCGGCCGCGGCGGCCGCGATGAGGAGCTGCCCGGCGGGCCGATGGTCAAGCCGACCGCGGCCAAGCGGTACATGAGGCGCCCGCGGAAATCGGGAACGCTGCCGCGGCAGCGCGCCAGCTCATCTTCGGCCATAAGACGAATGACGCGGCCGTCCTGCGTCCGCGCGCACACCGCCGGCGCCTGGTTCTCGATCGCCTCGGCGATGGCGCTGTCGATGCGATCGATGGTTAAGATGTCGATGGCGCAGCCGAATTCCTCTTTGCAGCTCTTCCACTCGGGCTTGGTGCGCGTACTGCCGTTATCCAGATCGCGAGTGATTTGGCAAAGTACGCAGCCGCGCAGCCGCACGAGCTGCTCGTCCGCGCTCAGCGAGGCGATGCTCGAGTCAAACGGCGTCACCATGATAAGGCGTGCGATCGGCTCCATCCATCCCCCAAGGCAATCCTACCATGAGGAGATGGCCAAGGACATAAGGCGCGCGGGCTCACGCGGGTTACTTTTTGACGCAGCCGGTCGCACCGGAGCCGCACAAGCAGTTGCCGCTGCCCTGGCATGTCAGCGTACAGCCAGACTGGCAGCTGTCCAGCGTGCAGTTGCCAAACCCCTGACAGGTGAGGTTGCAGTTATTGCCGCTGCAGCTAAGCGTCGTATTGCCGGTCCCCTCGGAAGTGACGGTGCAGCCGCCGCCGGCGCAGTTGAGTGAGATGTTGGCCCCCTGCCCTTTGGCCGCCACCGTGCAGTTGCCGCCCGGGCAGGTAAAGACGCCGTTGCCGGTGCCCTCGAGCTTCCACTGGCAGCCTGCACCGGAGCAGTCTTGGATGCAGTTGCCGATGCTCGGACAGTTGCAGACCGAGTTGGCGGCGCACGGGCCGATGGCGTTGCCAATGTTGCCAATACCGCAGCTCGGCACGGCAAACAGAATCACTAGCGCGGCCACAGAGACCGCGGCCCGAGAGACCATGGATCGGATCATATTTTCCTCCTTGGATGATCGTTCGTACGCTCCGACGCGGATGCATGAGCCGACGCTGCAATTTGCAACTCCGGCGCCAGGCATCGCAGAGGCGGTGCAGGAATTCCAGATTCTCAGGGAATTCCCAGAAACCTTTAGGAACCCCTGGAAGCCCCTGAGATCCCAAAGAACCCATGGAAGCTTCAGGAGAACCGCACAGACGATCTGCCAGACGATCTGCCAGACGATTTGCCAGACGATTTGCCAGACGATTTGTACGAGCTGCGGTTGCGGCAAGATGCCGCGGACGGCGGCGCAGACCTCGACCTAGGAACGCCTACACTGGCAGCCAGCCGCGTATACGCTGCCGATATGGAAGGTACTCGGTACGCTGTCCCATGTGCTGGGTACATGTACCTCTCCCATGGGAACACTCTGCTTGCCTTGCCAGAACCTATTAGACCAAAAAGCCAAGCGGTGCCGTCCTAGGTCAAACCCGAGTAGAAATCGGGCCGCTGTTCCTACTTATAAAGCCCCCTTAGCGTGATATAAATAACCCTGAGTGTCATCCTCCCGACAAGCACCTCCGGGCTACAAGCTATGCCCACAGTGCCGGCAGATTTACGCGGTGAATGTCGAAGTCTGCCCGCGCGATCAGGCCCGGCTCATCGTCGAGAAGCGCATCCTCGTCGGCAAATACATCCTGCTCAACCGCATCGGCACGAGTCCCCGGAGCGAGGTGTATGCCGCCGAGCAGCCGCAGCTTGGCCGGATGGTGGCGATCAAGCTGCTGCAGTGCGATCCGGCGATCCTCAGCAACTTTGATCGCGAGGTTCGCTCGGTCGGCAACGTCAAGCACGAGCACGTCGTCACCCTGTACGACAGCGGACTTGCGGAGGACGGACGACCCTACATCGCCATGGAGTACCTGGAAGGCGAGGATCTGTCCCGCCATCTGTTCCGCAGCGGCCCCATGCCGACCATGCGGGCGGTCGCGCTGTGGCGCCAGGCGGTGAGCGCCATCGCCGCCGCCCACCGGCGCAACATCGTCCACGGCGACCTCAAACCGAGCAACCTCTTTCTGACGCATCGCGAACGCGAATACGGTACGGAGGAGATCACCAAGGTCATCGACTTCGCCATCGCCAGCCAGGCGGCGCGGGCGGCGCCGCCGGGGGGCAGCGCGGCCCGCTATGTCGCTCCGGAGCTTGTGCAAGGCAGCCCGGCCACCCTACGTTCGGATGTCTACGCGCTGGGCCTCTTGCTCTTGGAAATGCTGACGGGGCAGCTGCCGCCGGAAGACGATGAGGAGGCGCGGGGGGAGATTGGCGGTGAGGCGGGGGCGATCGGCCCGGCCCTTTTGCGCCAGCTTGATGCCGCGCCGCAAAAAGGCCGGGCGCTCAGCCAGCAGCGGCTGTCGCCGGCGCTCAAGGAGCTCATCGCCGAGACCCTGCAGATCGATCCGGCCCGCCGGCCCGCCGATGCCGGAGCGGTGCTGCAGCGCCTGCGGCGGCTCTCAGAGGAAGCGCTCCTCGGCGGTAAGATCGAAGCGCCGGTGGCCTCCGCGCCGGCGTGGCCGGATCGCCTGCTCCTTACCAAACCCGACTGGCCGGCTCCCACCCAGCTGCCGCCGGAGTCGAGCCCGCCGCCCAAAGACCCGCTTCCCGCGGCGCCAGGCCCGCACGAGCCCGAGTGGAACGAGACGCCGCAGATGGGCGTCGCCATGCTCACCGATCTTCTGCATCAGCTCAAAGATCGCGAGCCGCAAGCGGCGTCCGCGCCGCCCGCCTCCGTTCCGTCTCCACCGCCGTCTCCATCGCCGCCGCTGCCGCCGCTGCGCCGCAGCGCGCTGGGCCTTATGGCGGCGGTGCTCGTGCCCGGGATTCTCGGCGGGCTTATCGCATTCCTGGTCCGCGCGAGCGGTGTCGGCAACGAGGTTCCCATACCGCCTCCGGGCAAGACGCTGACCGCCGTCCGTGAGAGCTCGGCGCCGCCGCCGGCGCCGGACACGACCCCGGATCTGGCAGCCGGTCCGGCCCAAGCTCTGGCGCTAGGAACCCAGTCCGCGGATCTCGGCAGTCCCCCGCGCAGCATCGACTTGAGCGTCGTAGCCACCGCCGACTTGGCGGCTGCGGCTGCGGCTGCGGATGACAGCGCGCTCAAGGTGCGCTTTGTCTACGAAGAGGAAGACGAAGTCACCGCGATCGAGTGCACGCCCGAATCGCAGGCGATAACCCGCCCGGCGGAAAAGCACGGCACGGTGGTGGAAGTGTTGCTGCGTCCCGGCGGCTCATGCCGCGCCAGCGGTCCGGGCGGCAGCAAGAATTACAAGTATGACGGGCTGCAGCAAAAACGGCCCGACGCCTCCGGCTATCGCCGCATCCACGTCCGCTTGAGCGACAGCGGCGACTCCCCACCTCCCGGTCCGGCGAAGAAAAGCGCCGATCCCAAACCGATCACCCACCTCCCCAAGCCTCCGGCGCCGGAGCTTGACAGCAACGTCCCGCAAGCCCCGCCGCCACCGAGCCCGCATCCGGAGCCGAGCAGCGGGGAAGCCAAGTAACCCGCCGCGCCGCGAACTTACACGCCGCAAAGACAGAGCGGCCGCGCTGCAGGTACGATAGGCGGATGCGGACGACGATCCAGGTGTTCTTCCTAGGTGCGGCGCTCGGCGTAGCGCCGCTTTCGCTCCAGGCCGGTTGCGAGCCCAGCGGCCCGACCCAGGGCGCGGCCGCCGATTCCGGCGCGTCTCCCGATTCGGATGGCAGCGCCCCAAGCAAAAGCGATGGCGGCACCGGTGGGAACAAAGACCTGTCCCAGGGCGGCGGCACCGCCGACTTGGCCGGCAGCGCCAACCCGGAGGCGGATCCCAAGCTGCAAGGAATCACCGCGCTGCACAACCAGGCCCGCGCCACCGTAAATCCCGCCCCGGCTACCGCCGTGCCGCCCCTTGCTTGGAGCACCACCGTCGCCGCGGCGGCGCAGCTGGTGGCTAATAGCTGTATGTTTTCCCACAGCGGCAACGGCTACGGCGAAAACATCTATGCTTCCGCCGGCTCCGGCGTGACGCCATCGGTCGTGGTCAAGAGCTGGACCATGGAAGCGTCCAACTACAACTACGCCGCCAACACCTGCATAAGCGGCAAGACCTGCGGCCACTATACGCAGGTGGTCTGGCGCGGCTCGCAGCGGCTCGGCTGCGCCCAGAAGACCTGCACCACCGGCAGTCCGTTTCCAGGCTTTCCGACCTGGGACTTCTGGGTCTGCGACTACGATCCGCCGGGTAACTCCGGCGGCCGTCCGTACTAAGGGAACGGGACTCCGCCCGCCCCTTTGCACCGCAGAACTCTGATTCCGCAACCGGACCGTCGGCATACGCCACAAACTCCAGCACCTCCAAGTTGACGATCGGTTTCACGCGTGGCTCCATTTGAGCAGCAGAAGACAGTGAGGCTCCCTCGGATGTTCAACGACTATCACTTCATTACGCGCTGGCGGGTCCAAGGGTCGGTGGCCCAAGTGCACCAGATTCTTAGCGATCCGCTGCAGCTTGTCCGCTGGTGGCCGGCGGTCTATCTGGATGTCAAACAGACGCACCCGGGCGATGCGCAGGGCATCGGCCGCACGTTCAGCCTGCACACCAAAGGCTGGCTTCCCTATACGCTGCGCTGGGACTTTGTTGCCACTTCGAGCAGCGCCGACCGCATGTCCCTGGACGCCCGCGGCGACTTCGTCGGCCAGGGAGTCTGGACGTTTACCCAGGACGGAGCGTTCGTCGATATCGTCTATGACTGGCGGGTCGTCGCCGACAAGCCGCTCCTGCGCGCGTTCTCGTTCGCATTAAAGCCGATCTTCGCAAAAAATCATGAGTGGGCGATGCGCATGGGCGAAAAGAGCCTGCGCCTGGAGCTGGCACGCCGCAACGCCAAGACACAGGAGGAGCGAGCCGCGGTGCCGCCGCCGCCCGCGCCGAGCACCACGTCGAACCTGGCCTTGCTTGCCGGCTTCGCTGCGGCGATTACGGTCTGCGGGGGAGCGGCGCTCCTGCTCCGCCGGGTGGTGAAAAAGGAACGATAGGAGTTCGCGGGCGGAGAGCGCGGGGAGTCTTACAGAAGGCCTTGGAACGTGCCGCAGTTTGGCACGTCGCCGAAGCCGGCGGCGCTCACGCCCATCGCGTTCAAGATCGTGCAGCCCAGGCGGTTGAAGACCTGGCGGCCGGTGGCGACCACCCGTCCGCCTTTGGTGATGGCGCCGCCGGCGCCGCCGATCAGCACGATCGGTACGTTCTCTTGGTTGTGATCGCCGCGGCCAAGCTCGTTGGCCCAGACGATCAGCGAGTTGTCGAGCATGGTGCCGCTGCCTTCGGGCACGGCATCGAGCGCGGTCGCCAGCCGGGCGACGCAGCTGGCGTAGTACTGGTTCATAAGGACGATCCGCTTGGTGTTCTCGGCGAAGATGCCGCCGTCGGTGATGTCCAGGTGCGCGACATCATCGTGGCAGTTCATGTTGATTCCCTTCCAGCCAAACCGCCACTTGCCGCCGCCGTAGCCGAGCTGCAGCGTCGCGATGCGCGTCAGCCCGCACTTTAGCGCCAGCACCATCAGGTCGACCATGTTATCGACCATCTGCGGGATGTACGTATCGACGCTGATCTCGGCGTTTGGATCCAGCGCTTTATAGTCCGGCGGGGCGGTCGGACGCATCGTGCAGGTGCCGGTGCTGGTGTTGAGGCGCCGCTCGACATCGCGGACCGCGGTGAGGTGGTAGTCGAGCTTGGCCCGCTCCGCCGGTCCCAGGCGCCGCTGCACTTCACCGAGGTTGCCCGCCACCGCATCGAGCACGCTCAGCCGCCGCCTGGTGTTGGCCGGCGCCGGCGGGAACAGATAGTTGAAGACCTCCAGCGGGTCCTTGCGCGGGTGCTTGAGGGTGCCGGGCCCGAGGTAGCAGAACGACTCGCGGTGATCGAAGCCCGGCTTGGGATTGGGCTCGGTCTGCGATGCCAAGACCGCCAGGGTCAGGGTGTCCACCCCAAAGCTCTGCGCCACGATCTGATCCACCGAAGCGCCGCCGCCCCACGGCTGCCCGCCGCTTGAGATGAGCCGCGCCCCGGTGAACATGCGGGCAAAGCCCATGTCGTGCTGGTTGGCGTTGGTCCCGTTGGCGTCGTTTGGGATGTACACGCCCTTTATCAGGTTGGTCTTGGCCTTGAGACCGTTGTCCATTCCGGTCTTCGCATCCAAAAACAGGGAGTCGAGGATCGGCGAGCGGAGGTTCGCATCGGGCCAGAAGTTGGCCTGCTGGGTGCCGTTATTCTGCATCACCAGAATCAGCCGCTTGGCGGCCGGCGGCGGACCGGCATGGAGCAGCCGGGCCCACGGCAGAGCGATCGGCAGCGCGGCCAGGGTCTGCAGAACCGCGCGACGGCTGGGAGAGACACGGGACATGGCGGGCTCCTTGACGCTACGGTTTTTCCGCTTCGAAGCTGCGGCGGGCGAAAAGCGGGTCGGCGACCAGGGTGAGCAGGACCTGGGTGAGCTGGGCGTCGCTACCAAAGTCCACGCTGAGCGCCCGCAGGTCTTCTCCGTCCGGCTCGATCTGGCCCATGGCGAAGCGGTAGGCGTTGCGCAGGTAGCAGTCCGCCAGGCTGCGGCTGCCGGCGATGCGGTCCGCCAGCTCGCCGGCGCCGGTGTAGTCGCCGTCGACCTCGCCGGTGCCGATGAGCGTCCCGCGGCTGTCTACGGGCTGGCCGTTATCCAGGGTGCGGAAGGCGCCGATGCCGTCAAACTGCTCAAGACCGAAGCCGACGCCGTCGATCTGCTTGTGGCAGCCGGCGCAGGCGGGGCTGCTTACGTGCTGTTCGAAGCGCTGGCGGGTGGTCAGGTTCTTGGCGCCGGGATCGCCGGCCGGCAGCGCCGGAGGCACGTTGGCCGGCGGCTGCGGCGGCGGCAGACAGAGCACCGCCTGCAGCAGGAACACCCCGCGCGAAATAGGACCCGAGCTGTCGGTGGCCGCGTGCACGGAAAGGAACCCGGCGCGGCTGAGCACCCCCTTGCGCAGCGCCGGATCGAGCGCGACCGCGTGGAAGCCCGGACCGCTCACCGGCACCCCGTAGAGCGCGGCGAGCTTCTCATCGACAAACGACTGGTTGGCGGTAAATAGCTCGCGCAGCGAGCCGCTGCCGTTCCACAGGACGTGATCGTAAAAGCGGTCGAGCTCCTCGCCCATCGAGTCGGCCAGCGCTTGATCGAAGCTCGGATAAAAGCCCGGGTCTTTGCTGAGCGTCGCGGTGCGGTAGGTGGCCAGCCACTGATGCAGAAACGCGCGCAGCGTGTCCCGCGCAAGCGGCGAGGCGAGCAGCCGAACGGCCTCGCGGCGGTAGTCGGCGGGCGTCGTCAGGCGCCCCTGTTTAGCCGCCGCCCACAGCTCGACAT
>CALFML010000580.1 GCA_937879845.1 uncultured Myxococcales bacterium | reverse complement strand
CGGCGCGGTCGTCGCCTGTGGGCGCGGCGCGATCGCCGCCCGCAGCCGCAGCGCGATCGCCACCCGCGGTCGCGTCGCGATCGCCGCCCGCGGTCGCGTCGCGATCGCCGCCCGCGGGCGCGGCGCGGTCGCCGCCCGTGGTCGCGGCGATGGGAACGATCACCCTGACCCCGATCGTCGACTGCCAGAACATGCCGCGGCCGCTGCGATTTCCCGACGGGGAACGGCCGGCGGTGACGGGCGCGGACATCGCCGCTGTGGGCGATACGATCCTTGTGCGCGCCTACTCCGGAATCTTCTTGTGGAACCGCCTGCCGGGAGAGTCGATCGGCGCCGCCCTGGGCCGCGAGCCCTGCGCGCTGCCATCAGCCAACGAGCGGCAGGGCGAGTCCATCGGCTTCAGTCCGGACGCCGCCACGTACTATACGACCAGCGAAGGCGCGGGCGCTGAGATCAGCGTCTTTCACCGCAATTGACCTGGCTCAACACGAGCCCTGGGCTCAGAGTCGCCTGCAACCACGCCGCGGCAACTCAGGCAGCCGCGTCAGCGTTCTGCCAGATGATTCGCAGGGGCCGCAAAAGCAATGCGCGACGGGGGATGCGACCGACCTTTCCGCAAAGCGCGTCCGCCGATTCCTTTCTGTTCCGCGGAAAGCAGCTCTTGTAGTCGGAGGAAGTTACTCCGCTACTCTCGCCGACAAAGACCTTGCCTTGCGCACCCAGCCTCACATGGAACTTGGCGGCCCGCCGCAGCTGCACGTCCGCTGAATTCAGCCGCGCTCCGTCGCCCAGAAAAGATCCTTGGCCTGGACTTGAACGGTGACAAGAAGCTCGATGTAGTGGTGGCAAATAACGGCAGCAGCAACGTCAGCATCCTGCTCGGCAACGGCGACGGCACGTTCCAGGCGCAGGCGGCGGCAACGGTGGCCGGCACGCAGCCGACCTCGATCATCCTGGCGGATTTCAATAGCGACCAGAAGCTCGACTTCGCGACGACCGATCTCAACGGCGGCAACGTCACGGTGCGGCTGGGAAACGGCAACGGCGGCTTCGGCGTCGGCTCGACCCCCATGGGCGTCACCTCTCCCATGGATCTGATCGCCGGCGACTTCAACGCCGATAAGAAGCTGGATCTGGCCATCGCCAACAGCACCGTCGCGACCGTCCGCATCGCTTTGGGCGCGGGCGATGGTACGTTCATGAACGGCGCGACGCCGGCGGTGACCACCAGCATCAGCAACCGCTCGATTACCGTAGGGGATCTGAACCTCGACGGCATCTTGGATCTGGTGGTCAGCAACGTCGCGGCCAGCAACGTCAGCGTCCTTTTAGGCAAGGGCGACGGCAATTTCGATCCGCAGCAGACCTTTGCCATGGGCGCGCAGCCGTCGCATATTAACCTCGCCGATTTGAACCGCGACGGGTTGCCCGATCTGCTGGCGACGGATCAGAGCGCCGGCGCGGTATCCGTCCGACTGGCCCAGTGCCAATAGGCGCTCCGGATCTTTTTATCGCGGCCCGTTCTGTTCCGCGGCCAACGCCGCTAGTTCCCGCAGCTTAGCCGGCCTGCGGAATCGCCGCGCCGGCCGCTGCCTCGCGCTGCGGCTTGGCCATCCCTATTTGGGTTGATGTCACGATGGATGATCGGCCCCGGTTCGACAAGGAGATGCGCCGCGGCGAGCGCTTGACAGACCTGATCGAACCAGCGCCAGACCTGCGGCAGCTCGGGCACGACGCAGGCGGCTCTGCAGCTGCTGAGCCAGCGGGCTAACGAGCCGCCGCGCAGATACTCCATCACCATGTAGGGCTGGCCCTCCTGCACGCCGTGATCGAGCAGCTTCACGATATGATGATGCGAGCCGAGGAGCATCAGCGCCCGCATCTCGTTCTGAAAGCGGGCCTCCGCCGCGGCTCCGCTTGGCCGGAGGAGCTTGATCGCGACGTAGTTCCACTCGCGCGCGGCATCGACGGCGACCCATACCTCGCCATACCCGCCGGCGCCAAGAAGGCCCATGAGTACGTAGCGGTCCGCGATGACCGACCCGGCGGCAAGTTGAATCTGTTCACAGAGAACCGTTCCGGTCGAAATTTCCGTCGCGGCAATCTAGCTTCGCGGCCGTTGTGGAAACCGCTTGGAACGCTCCGGCATGCTTCTGATTCGCTTCCGCCGCGCGCCAGACTGCTCGCCGAGTGCGCCCGGCCGTTGCAGCTCGGCCGCGGTCCCGCATCGCCGCGAGCTCACGCGGACGCTTCAGCGCTCACGGCCGCGGGCACCGCTGATAGGAAACCTCGCGGTGTCCGGCGAGGACCTTGACGCATGACGCCTTACCGAGCACCCAGCGCGACGGCAGGTCCGCAAGCTCCGCCGAATCCGACGGAGTGCAGATCCACACCGGGACCGAGCCACGAACCGCGGACGGCCCGCCGGCGTCCCCAATCACGACCTGCGAGAGCGTGCACGAAACGGCGAGGTGCTTGCTGACTGCCTCGCACGGAAGCGTCTCCGCAGCGGCATCGCTCCACTTTTTTTGATGCGTACACTGACGGTTCCAAAGCTGCAGATCCAGCTCCATCTGCTCTCCGTTCAGGCTCCACCGACCCTGCCAGATGCTAGACCACTTCGTCGATTCATCGGAAGAGTAGTTGCGGTACAGGTTGTGCTCAGAGCGGCTTCCCGATTCGCTGACCAGCACCTTATGCGACGAAAAGACCTCGACTGAGAGCTGGACATGGCGATGGCGGTTCATCGCGCCCCCTTGATTCGCGATGTGGATGTTCTGCCCTTCCTCCCACTGCATGGCGTGGGTCGCCGACTCTTTGGCGTCGGCCGCGGCCAGCGCCGGCACGAGGCAGACCAGGATCAGGCACAGCGCCGCCGTGCAGCGCTTGGGTTGCGGGAAGTGCCGAGTTAGAGCGGTCGGGTTCATTGAGGCACCGATTGAGACAGCCCGGTGCATTATACCCCCAACGCGGACTGCGCGGCGTACACTCGCGCGATGACCGACCTCCACCCCGGCATTTGCAACATGTGTGACGCGACCTGCGGCATCTTGATCGAGCACCAAGGCCCTCGCATCCTCGGCATCCGCGGCGATAAAAAAGATCCGTTCAGCCGCGGCCACATCTGTCCCAAGGCCGTCGCATTGAAGGACGTCTACGAAGACCCAGACCGCCTGCGCCGCCCGGTCCGACGCATCGGCGAGCGCTGGGAGCCTATCTCCTGGGACGACGCCCTGGCCGAAGTCGCGACCCGCGTCGTCCAGATCCAGCGCACGCACGGCGCGGACGCGGTGGGACTTTATTTCGGCAACCCGATGGGACACAGCTACCAGGCGATGCTGGCCTTGCTCGCGTTTGTGCGGTACCTGGGCACAAAAAATATCTTCTCATCGAGCTCGGTCGATTCCCACCCGCGGACGCTCGTCTCCATGCTCCTTTACGGCAACCAGGCGCTGCTCCCCATTCCCGATATCGAGCGCACCGACCACCTTGTCGTAATGGGGTCAAACCCCGTAATCTCCAATGGCAGCGTCATGACGGCGCCGGATGCCAAGCGCCGCCTGGAGAGAATCCGCGCGCGCGGCGGCAAGGTCATCGTGATCGATCCGCGCCGCACGGAGACCGCGGAGCTTTCGGACCGGCACCACTTCATTCGACCGGGAACCGACGCCCTCCTGCTTCTTGCCGTCTTGCATCTATTGCACCACCGCGGCAGGCTGGAGGCGCAAAAGCTCTCTCCGCTGGTTCGCGGGCTGCCGGAGCTCATCACGATCATCGAGCGCTTCCCTCCCAGCCGAGTCGCCGAGCGCGTAGGCATCGGGGTGCCGGAGATCGAAGAGCTCGCGACAGAGTTTGCGGCCGCGCGTTCGGCGGTCTGGTACGGCCGCATGGGAACCTCGACGCAGCAGTTCGGCTGTCTGGCAACTTGGCTCATCGACGTAATCAACATCGTCAGCGGAAACTTCGACCGCCCCGGTGGCGCGATGTTCACGACCCCCGCCGTCGACCTGGCCGGGCTCGCCCGGCGTATCGGCGAGTCTGGCCAGTTCAACCGCTGGCAGAGCCGCGTCGGCGGCCTCCCTGAGTTCAACGGCGAGTTCCCTGTCGCCGCGCTGGCCGATGAGATCGAGACCCCGGGACGCGGCCAGATCCGGGCCATCCTTACGATCGCGGGAAATCCGGTGCTGTCAAATCCCAACGGGCGGCGGCTCGACGCAGCGCTGCAGCGGCTCGACTTCATGGCCGCGGTCGACTTGTACATCAACGAGACGACCCGCCACGCGCACATAATTCTCCCGCCGGCGACGGCGCTGGAGGGCGACCACTACCCCCTTTTGGAGTACGCGATGGCGGTGCGCAACACGGCGCGCTATGCCCGCGCGCTCTTCCCGGCAGAGGCCCAGGTCCGGCCGGATTTCGCCATCCTCACCCAGCTCCTGGCGCGGATCGGCCGCGGCCGCGGTGGACTGCACGCGCTCGCGCCGCTTGGCGCCAAGGCGCTGGCGGCGGCCATCGGCTCGGGTGCGGCCCTGGATCTGCTCCTCCGCCTCGGACCGCACCGGCTGACGTTGAAGGAGCTGCGGAGCCGGCCGCATGGCATCGATCTCGGACCGCTCCAGCCGCGGATTCGGGAGGTCATAGGCACTCCGGATAAGCGCATCCATTTGGTTCCGGCGCCCTTGGCAAAGGATATCGCGCGTCTTGAAGCGCAGCTCGCTGCGCCCCCGCCCGTCCGCGCGGCGATCAAGGACCCGCTGGAGTTCTCCCTGGTGAGCCGGCGAACTCTGCGCAGCATGAACTCCTGGTTGAACAACAGCCCGCGCATGGCAAAGGGACCCAGTCGCTGCACGCTCGCCATGCATCCCAGCGACGCGGCACTGCTCGGCCTTATGAACGATCGGCATGTCGAGCTCAGCTCGCGCGTCGGGACGATTCGCGCAGTGGTTGCGGTAAGCGATGAGATGATGCCCGGCGTCGTCAGCCTGCCCTATGGGTGGGGGCATGACCGGCCGGGAGCCCGGTTGACGGTCGCGCGCCAGCACGCCGGCGTGAGCATGAATGACCTGACCGATGAGAGGCTCTACGATCACGTGTCGGGAACCACGGTGCTCGATGGGATTCCGGTTACAATCAGGGTGATTCGCGCACCGGCCGACCCGCCTGAGGAGCCGTGCTGACGCCGCTCTTGAGCCATCGCCGCGCCGAGTCTTTTCCAAGCTAGTCTGTCGCAGAGCATCATCCCTGGAACGCCCGGCGCAATTTTTCGACGGCGCGAACGGTCCACAGAGAACCGTTCCGGTCGAAATTTCCGTCGCGGCAATCTAGCTTCGCGGCCG
>CALFML010000579.1 GCA_937879845.1 uncultured Myxococcales bacterium | reverse complement strand
ATCCAAGTTGAAATATTGTGGTGCCTACCGTGAAACGCTAGCTTACATATAGCAGACTCTTTCATTTTCGAATCGTGTAAGTTTGCGCAATCATCGATTAGAAATAGCGTTCTTGGTCCGTCCCGGACCGAGCCCGAAAAAAATTCCATGTTTTTCTCCAATATTTCATCTAGATTATCGTCTGTAACTACAATTACGTCCTTGTCGTCATAAATAAACTTTCTATCATACGTTTCATTCACTAGATAAGTCGGACAATAAATGACAATGTAATCGAACGCTTGATCCGGAAACGTGGCGCGACATTGCGCGAGAATCATGCTGGCTTGCGCGAGGGCGAGCGCGCTGCCACGGGTGGCGATGAGGATGGGTTTGCTCACGGTGGATGAAGGTGCCGCGGTTTACTCGTGTCCGAACGCGGGCCGGGAATTGGACGCCAGACGGTCGGGCCGGCGGGCGCTGAGG
Organism: uncultured Myxococcales bacterium; assembly: GCA_937879845.1. Classification (GTDB taxonomy): domain Bacteria; phylum Myxococcota_A; class Polyangia; order Palsa-1104; family JAEUJZ01; genus CALFML01. The sequence goes on along the minus strand of CALFML010000579.1, from coordinate 4,873 downwards.
AGACCCTCGGCCTTGTCGCGGATGACCTCCATCTCGAACTCCTTCCAGCCGAGCAACGACTCCTCGATGAGCACCTGATTGAGGAACTGGTTGGCCGGCATCGGCGGGCTATCGTCCACCTCATAGCCGTGCGGCAGGTGGTAGTCGTCTTCCGCGTCTTTGAAGGCGACCGGCCGGTAGTTCGCGCGCCTGAATAGGACGCGCTTGAGCTCATGGGGCTGATGCGGCCGCAGGTAGATCCCGTGGCCCACGGCATCCAGGCCTGGGATATCGATAAGGGCGCTGCCGCGCGACGGCTCGCCCGGCTCCCCTGGCGCGGGGTGCGGCACCGCAAGCTCTGTCGCACCGGCCGCTTGGGGGCTCTTTGCTTTCGGCTTCGCAAGGCTGGACGCCGCACCGGCCGACTCGGCAGGTTTTCTTAAAGCGCGTGCCTTGGTAATCCGTACCAGTGAATCAGGCATCATGACCTCGCAGATCAAGTAAGGGGTGCGCGCTCGTCGTTTACGGGCTCGCGGGCGGGCTCGCGGGCGGACTCGCGGGCGGGCTCGCGGGCGGCCGATTGCCACGCCGCAGGCTCTCTGTAGCGCGAACAAGCGGCTCCCTCTCACGGGCCGGTTCGCTCCGATTCGGACGCGGAGTCTCGGATATATGCTCCGGACCCGTCGTCGAATCCCCCAGGTTGAGCATCATCGGGAGCGCGCCCTGGCTGTTGCCGAGCACGACCACCTTGGCGTTGTTGGAGCGGGCCAGCTCCAGCGTGGTCTCAAGGTTGCGCCAGCGCAGGACGTCGGGACTCAGCGTACCCGCTATGCGGCTGTAGTCGTGGATGCCGGCGGCCTCGACGCGCTTGCGCTCCGCTTCCTGCTCCTCGCGCTGCAGGCGATGTTTGTACTCCAGGGAGAGCTGCTCCTGTCTCTGCTTTTCATTGACCGCGTCCGCGACCAGCGTGGGCCGCACGATGTCCAGCACGCGCAGCTCTTCCAGCAGTACATAGGGAGGATCCTGCTGGAGGTTGTCCGGCCGACCGCCCTGGCCAAGCTCCACGCGCAGGCGGCTGAGCACCGGCACGCGGGCGATCTCTTCGAGCACGCCGTTGGCTCCGGTATAGATCTCCTGCGCCTTGCGCTTGCCGAGAATCTTGCGCAGATGTCCGTGCACCTCGGGCAGGATCAGGCGCTCGAAGTAGTCGGGGCCGACGTCCTTATGCAGATATCCCAGGCTCTCGACGTAAGGACGGAAGCGGAGCGCGACCGAGACGCTCATCTCCATCCCTTCCTCGCTCGGGACCTTGAGAGACACGGTGCGCGTCTGCAGCCGGGTCTCGTACGCCGTCAGCTTGTTCCACGGCGCGATCAAGTACAGCCCCTCGTCCCACGCCCTCGCCGTACTGGTCCCGCCGTCGAGTCGGTAGTACATCACGGCGTGATGTCCCGCCGGGATGGTACGGACCACCCGATTCCACAGCGCCCCCAATAAAAGAGCGCTCGTGAGCAGCCCGATGTAGAACCAGAGTCGCTGCGTTGCGATGGACGCAGCGGCGTACGGTCGCGGATAAAACGACGGAGCCTGCCCCGGCGAGCCGCTCGGCCATGGTTTCTCAAACCGCGCTTCGCCTGCAGCTGGAGCGTTCATATGTTCCTCAAGGCACGATCGTTACGGCCCGTTACGGAGCGTTCTTGGTGCTCTTCTTCTCGGGCTGCATCTGCTTGACCGACTCCTTGGCGTTCGCCAGCTCTTTCTGGAAGTGCGCGCGCATCTTCTGCGCATCGAAGTCGAGCAGGGTTCCGCCCGATTCATAGTGCATCACGAACAGGTTCCCGATCGCCAGCGTCAGAGCACCGGCGAGCACCGGTACGCCGACGAAGCCGATGAGCTGGCCGACCCCGGGCAGGAGCTTCACGACGCTGCGCGCCGCCATCCCGGCCAGGGCCATGCTGCCCGTGCCCGTGATCAGCGCCCCCACGATCGTCTTGGCCTTGTCCTCGAAGAACTTGACCCCGTAGAGATCCGAGAGCTGCTTGAGCATCTTGACCTGCACCGCGGTCAAGGCCAAAAAGTCTGCGACCGGGAATGGAATGAGCCCCGCGCCGAGCGCCCAATATACATTACGACGAACGAGGTCCTGGGCCTGCTGGGAGCGCGGAACGGCGGCTTTCGCGCTGTCCTCAGCCGACGAATCGGAAGCAGACGAGGTGTTTGTAGATTGAGTCGTCATGGGCCTACTCCTTACTAGCGATGGGTAGACTGCGTCGAATTTTTATCTTTGCACGGTCCTTGTTTCCGAACAACCCGAAAGACAAGGCGCAGGGCGGGAGACCGGGGCGAAAAAAGTGGGGTCGGAAATTGGTTCAACCAATTAAGCCGGATTTGGCCCGGATGGAACGCATATGGACGCCGGACGATCGATTGTCGATCTGGCAGTCGGTGGATTCGTATAGAATGAGCCGCTAGATGAGCTCGAACATCAGCGAAGTCGTAGCGCAGCGCGGTCAGGGCAAGATTGCGCTCCTCTCCCATCCCTTCTTCCGGCGGATCCGCGAAGCGTCGCCCGGAGATGTCAATGCTTCCGATGCCGCCAAGCCCGCGCTGACCCGGGCGGACACTGCGGTCTTCCTTGGGCAGTGGTGGCATCCGCTGCACTATTTTCCGGTCTTTCTGTCCAAGACCATCGCGGTGCTGCCGCGCCAAGAGACCAAGACCGCGGTGTCAAAGATTCTCTATCAGGAGCTCGGCGAAGGAGATCCGCTGCGCGCGCACGAGCGCGTCTATGTCGATACAATGCGGGCCGCCGGGTTCGCAGAGGACCTTGTGACCGGTGCGCCGCCGTTCCCAGAGACGCGCCAGCTCATCGAAGGGTATGCGCAGGCCGCGGAGCAGCCCATGAGCGCCCTGGGGTTCCTCTACGGCACTGAGGTCGCGGACCTCACGATGGTCTCGGGCATCGGCGAGGCGGTGCGCCGCACCACCGGCGCGGTCGAGCTCCCGTGGGTCGACATCCACGTAATGCAGGAGCCGGAGCACGTCGTACGCGCGAACGAGGCCGTCACCGTGCCGTTCGCGCCCGATCAGCTCGATGAAATCGTGAAAAGCGCCGAGGTGATGTGGAAGCTCTGGGTGGGCTTCTTCAATCGCCTCCATGCGGAGCTCGCTCACCGCCCGGCCCGCGGGCTGCAGACCGCTCCGTCCATCGCTCTGTAAGGGCGAGGCGGCGCCGCCGGCTCACCGCTCGGCGCCGCCCGTTCCCCTCACAGCGGGTTCACTTCGAAAATCGGAAAGTAGGACTCGATCCGCCCCGCCTCGTAGTCCAGAGCGAGCTGCGGCAGTTCTTCCCAGCTGTAGACCGGGTCGTCCGCGACCGGCGGCCGCCAGTTCATCGCCTCCGCCTCCTTCACCGCCCGGCGCGCCTCGTTGTCGCGTGAGCCATGGGTATGGACGTGGATGTGGCGGTTGATGCACTCGATTCCCCGCACCACGGAGAGCTGCATCCCGTGCTTCCAGCCCGAGGTGGCGATGACGCCCTGGCGCCCCAGTGCCTTGAGCGTGGCGCGGAAGACGGGCGCGCCGATGTTGTCGATGAAGATCGAGACACCTTCGCCGCGCGTGTGCTGCTGGACCGTGTGCAGGAAGGTCCGCTCGGCTTCGAGATAACGGGCGCGGTAGGCCGGGTCGTCCTTGTATCTCTTTTCGTCGAAGGACAGATCGGCAAACTGGTTCCGCGCGATCGGCAGGATCCCCATCCGCTGAATCAACTCGCTGCGCTTCTCCGATGAGCAAATCATCGCGGTCTGGCAGCCGACGTGCCGGGCCAGGGCGAGCTGCGCCAGCGACACGCCGCCGCCCCAGCCCCAGACGAAGACATCCTGCGGCGCGACATCCGGCATCTGCGCGCGCCAGCACGCCCAGGCGACCAGCCAGTTGTCCCAGGCGGTCAGGTAGCGCACGGAGAACGCCGCCCACTCCTTCGCGGAAAAAGCAGAGTCCTTGGGCAAGGGGATCAGACACTGTTCCGGGACCTTGGTCTGTTTCGCCAACAGGCCCATCGTATTGGGCGCGTCATACCCCAGCACCTTCAGCGTATATCCGTGCCGGTCTTTCGTAACGTTCCCATCGAGGAGGCACAGCTCCCCCGGCTTCACCCCGGTCACCTCCGGACCCGGGCGGAGGACGCGCACGACTCCCGAGTTCCCGATGATGATCGACTCCTCCTTGCGCAAGCGGCAGATGTCGACTGGCCGGCGGTCCAGGGCGTGGCTCATGTTGGCCTCCCAGCAGCCGTAGATCGGCTCGACCAGCACCTCTGTCGCGGTGGGCGCGGGGAACGTAAACCGCTCCCGCTGGAGCTGAGCGCGTTGGGCCAGCGCGCCCTCACCCGGATGGAGTACCCAGGCATCGGTCGTGATGCTCGTTGTGCGCTCTTCCGGATCGGGCGCGATAGTACAGGTTGCGGACTTATCTTGCAACGACGGCACGATCTCCCTCACATAGAAAGCAGGTTGTAGCCCAAGCGCTCGGCGGCCTGCACCGTGAGCGGATGGAGCGGGTATGCGAACGCTCTGTGCTGCACGCGGGCCAGCTCCGCCTGGATGCGGCCGCGCCCCTTCAGGCCGGGATCGCCGACGCCCTCCAGCATGCGCTCGCCTTGATAGGGATCGAGGACGGCGGCGTCGAATTCGACGTCGAGGAACCGGCACATCGCGCGCATCACCGGCTCAGGTCGGGTCACCAGTTCCTCATAACGGACCCAGTGCTGGCGCTCGGCCGGAATCCCCGCCAAGAACGTGAGGGCGTTCTGGGTGTAGATCGCCCACAGCTTTTCGGATGTGCAAGACAATCCGGTCAACAAGGAACAGGTGGCGGCCTGGTCCAAGGCCCT
>CALFML010000578.1 GCA_937879845.1 uncultured Myxococcales bacterium | reverse complement strand
TCGTCTTGGCCGTGGACGATAAGCGTCGGGATGCCGCCCAGGCGGGGCAGCTGCGGCCGCAGGTCGTAGTCGCCGAGGCTGCGCCAGATGGCGTCTTCCAGCCGCTGCTGGACGCGGAACGGCGTCAGCTCCAGCGCCCGCCGCGGCTCGACGAAATAGCCGGCCACCGCCAGCGCGAAGCGCCGCTGCCTTGCCGTCGCGGCGTCCACTTCTTTCAGATCGCCCAGAAGCTCGTTGCGCAGGGCCATGATGTCCGGCCGCGCCGGGGCGGCGGCCATGCGCCGGGCCAGCTCCTGCCGCATCGCGTGATGGGCGGGGGCCGGGGAGATGAGCACAAGGCGGGCGACCCGCTCCGGGAACTGCGTCGCATACAGCATCGCCAGCAGCCCGCCCCAGGAATAGCCGCACAGGGACAGCTTCTCTTCACCGAGAAAGCTGCGCACCGCATCGATATCCTGCACGTGGACGGAGTAACCGCCCGGCGCGGTGCCTTCATCGAGCGGCGACCGCTCCGCGCCGCGCTGGTCGTAGTAGACAAGACGCCGCCCCGCGCCGAGTCTCGCGAGCTCGTCGAGCTGGGGCCGCAGGTAACGCGAGTCGGCCCCCGGCCCGCCGTGCAAGGTCAGAAGCGGCGGCCGGTCCGAAGGTGCTGGCGGCGCGACAAAGTCGAGGTGGAGGTGCGCGCCGGGGACGCGCACGATGGAGCTTGTCACCCAGCGCGTCCGCTGCGGCCGCCCAGGAACTGCGCGATTGGCGCAACGAAGGGGACGCTGGCGGCGCACAAGAAGACCGCGCTTAAAAGCCCAAGCTGATGCACGAGCGGCCATGCCAACAGCCCCGGATACCCCGACACGGTCGGCGGATGGGTGTGCAGCGTCAAAAGCGGCAGGCTAAGACCTAGGCCCAGGAGCAGCAGCACGCCCCAGGTCCGCAGCCACAGCACGCCAAACAGGCCCGCCGCCGCCAGAAGCAGCAGCTCGCCGCGGCCTTCCTTGGGCGCCAGGGCGATGAGGATGAGCGTCGGCAGGCTCGCCGCCGCGCGGGTGATGGTGTGGCGGACCTTGGCGACGCCGTTGTCGTCCAGGTGCAGGGTCTCCCGCCAGCCGGGCTTGGCGTCGAACTGCTCCGTGAGCTTCTGCCCCTGCAGGAACAGCGCGATCGCCCCGTGGGTGAGCCCGTAGAACATCATCACCGGATCGAGCGAGCGCATGGTGAACAGGCTCCATCCCGCCACCGTCACGCCGGAGTAGCCGAGGCCGATGGCGAACCAGCGCGCCCAGAACCAGTCGGCGCCCAAGGCGAAAAACGACAGGCCATAGCATCCGCCCAGCGCCGCAAAGCACGGCCACCAGGCGCGCACCTCCGGCTGATCCGGCGGCGCATTGCTCAGAAGCAGCGAAAGAAGGCCGAAGACTGCGGCATAAAAGCCAAGGCAGGTCAGCGCGATCGCCTTGCGCTCGCCTGCGAAGCCAAAGGGTCTATCCATGAACGCCATTGTGGTACCTCACCTAAGTGCGTTTTAGCTCGAGTGTAGGGCGGCGGTGTAGTCCCGCCAGCATCGCCGTCGCCGCTTTCGCTTTTTCCCCTAACTGCCGGCCGGGCATGGGACTGCGACCAGGGTGCCGCCGACTATGTCGATGCGGCGCGCCGCCGCGGTCTGGCTGCTGGCGCAGGAAAACGTGCCGTTTAGCCGGACGAAAAAGTCCGACTCCGGAATGTTGAAGCTGCAGCTCAGCTCCTGGGACTGGATCGCCGTCGTGAACGCGACCACGTTACTGCCCACGCCGTTGGCGTCGAAGTCCAGCGGCAGCCGCAAGTCGAACTGCGCCGTCCCGGCCGTGTGGTAGTCCAGGTTGAGCGAGGTCTGAAACGGCGCGTTGGCGTTGTTTACCAGCGTCAACGAGGCGCTCGCTCCGCCGTTTATCCCCGTCACGATGATCCGCTTGCCGGGCCGGTCGCAGGTGCTGCCGCCCTCGGCGATCGGCAAGACGATGAAGTCGGGCGGGGTGCCGTTGCCGGCCGGGGTGGTGGTGTATTTGAAGCGGAAGTACTGGCTCGGCAGCGGGGCCGTCGCATCGCCGCAACCGGCGCTTGCCAGAGCGAGGACCCCCGCCCCTACCATGAGCAGACGGCTCAAGCAGATTCGCATACGCTCACCCTATCCCGAATCGTCAGCGAAGTCACTACAGCCCGGCGAATAGACGCAAGCTGGGAGTCCCTAGCGCACACCGCCCGCCCCAAGCCCCATAGGCGGGACCGCTTGCGCACCGGCGCGCAGAGGTTACCCGAGCTGCGAGCGCAGGATCAAAAGCGGCCGCAGCAAGGACGTGCAGATGTGCACGGTCACCGGCGCACCGTCGAAAGCCAGCCCGGAGACGATCAGGCCGACCAGCTGGTACGCCGCCTTGGTCTCGGCATCGAGCTGCTGGCGGTGCGAAAACGACGTCGCGATCCGCAGCTCATACACGGCACCGGCCGCGGCGCCTGGACTGGCGGCACTCGGCTCAACGGCGCTCGGATTGCGGCTCGACTTGCCAAGGCTCAGGTGAATCTGCACCGCGCTATGGTCGTGGCCGGAGCTTGCACCACCGGCGCCAAGACTTGCCCCAAGCTCGGAGCGGCTCAGAAAATCGCCCAGCGCCATGGCCTGTTCCGCGGTGACCGGGTCTTCGTAGACCAGGGTCAGGCGGCCGATGCGCAGCCGATGCCCGGCGCCGAATCCCAGATCGAGCAGCATGCGGCTCGCCAGCGCCCGCAGGCTCTCGGGCTCAGGCTCTTGTTCAGACAGGGCGAGGGCGGCGTCGCGGCCGGCCGCGCTGCCGTCAAGCCGGGCCGCCGCTTGTCCCGCCCCGGCCGGCGAGCCCGCCAGCGGCTCGGGCAGCGGGTCGGCAATCTGCGCATGCGCAGAGCGATAGGGCAGCTCGCCGGCGATAAGCAGCACCAGCAGACACGCCGCGCTGTAGAGCAGCAGCACCTGCCAGCGCGTCGCCCGCCGCAGCGGCAGAACCCAAGTCGGGCGGACCAGTCCCAGAAGCAGCGCGGCCAGGCAGAACGCGCAAAAAAGCAGAGCGAAAAACTGGACCGTGCTCATCGCTGCAACCCCTCCCGTCCCCCATCGGGTGAGCCGTTACTACGCGAGTTCCTACTTTAGCACAGCCGCCCCCCCGTCCAATCGCTGAGTTGCGCGGTCCGGCCTTACGCGGTCCGGCCTTATGTCAGCCGGACGGCGCGAGAGCGCTAGTGGCCGCCGGAGAGCTGCAGCCCCTCTCGCGCCGTGGCGAGCCGCGGACTGATGAGCAGCAGATCCTGAAACTCCCGCGCCGCTTCCTGCGGCTTGCCGGATTTCAAAAGACCCCACGCCAGTCCGGAGCGGACATCGGTGTCGCTCGGATACAGATCGCGCAGCTTGCGATACAGCACCGTGGACTCGGCGTACCGGTGCTGGTTGTAGTAGACGAACGCCAGGCGCAGCGTCCCCAGGTAGCTTGCCGGATCGACCTTCAGCACCTCCTTGGCGATCATCTCGGCATCGGCCCAGCGGTGCAGCGCCAGCTGCGGCAGCATGATGCCGAGCCGCGGCTCGATCGCCTGCGGCGCCAGCGCCATGGCCTTACGATAGGACTCTACGGACTCCGCATGCAGCGCCAAGCGGTACTGCAGCCAGCCGCGCCGCGCCCACCCAAGGTAGGAGTCCTTGCGCGCCGGCGGCGTCTGATCCATCGCCGCAAGGGCTTCCTTGAGCTTCCCCGCCGCCTCCAGATCATAGGACTGCACCAGAGACTGGTCGGCCCCTCCCACCGGTCCGAGATCCGCCGCCCAGCCCTGCTGCGTCCACAGCGTGCAGAGCATCGCCGGCACCAGAAGCATCCGTAGCTTCTTCATGGGTTTGTTCATGATGTCTCCTTCAAAAGTCCTAAGCGTTGGTCAATTCCTGCTCGGAAACGGTTTCGGATACGGTCTCTGTTCCGGTTCCGGGCGATCGGCTGCTCGGAAGCGATGACATAGCAGACTCTCTCTCCAGGGTCCAGGTGCGCCCGCGCAGAGTGACCGCCGCGCGCAGCGGCCCGCTGCCGAGCAGAAGCTCCGCCCGCGTGTGCAGAACCGGAGCGCCGCGCCGATCGCGCGACCGCGACTCACCTACCACCACCAGGGCCGGCCCGGCCCGGTGCATCTTGTACTCCATCTCGATGCCGTCGCGATGGAGGAACGGCGACACGATGTCGGTAACCACCCGTCCGAGCCAGCTCCGGAACGGCCGCGCCGGGAGAAAGTCCGTCCAGCTCAGGGAATCGCTGCCGTCAAGCGGGATGCGCGACAGCGCGGCGCGCAGAATCAAGAGCCCGGGCGTCGTCGCGCCGGCGCTGTCGTACGTCGTAAAGAATCCATCGGTCAGGCTGTAATAGAGGCGGCCGGCGTGATCGCTTGTGCGCATGAGCGGCTGCCCGTTTACATCGATGTCGATTTCAACTTGCTCGATGTTCTTATTTACGCGGAAGCGCCAGACCGTGCGATAGGCAAAGGCGAAAAATGCGCTGCGATCTTCGTCGGGCTCAAGGTTGCGGACAAGCTGATCTTCCACCGGACACAGATCCGCCACCACCCGCTCCGCCATCTCCAGGCTCACCCCATCGGTGAAACGGCACGGCAAGGTGGGATCGCCGGGCCGGTTGCCGCTCTGCAGCTGGAAGTGCACGTGCGGCCGCGCCGACCGTCCGGAATTGCCGCACAGGCCAAGGAGCTCGCCCTGGCGCACGGCCTGACCTTGGACGACTTTTATCGATCCCCGCTGTAGATGCGCGGTAAGAGAGTAAAGACCCGCGGCGTGGTGCAGGACGACGTAGTTCCCCCAGTTCTGCTGCAGGTTGATTTTGCCGCAGTCGTTGTCGGCCACCGCGTTTTCGATCTTTACCACCGTGCCCGCCGCGGCGGCCAGCACCGGCAAGCGGAAGCAGTAATAGTCCTTGGGAGTCAGGCCCTCACCTTCGTGCAGCTTGCCATCGGCGCCCCGGACCTCGAAGTCGAACGCGTGCCGCCAGCGGCCTTTGTGACTGAGCCTGCCATCGACGCCTTGCGTACACACCCACGTCCCGCGCACCGGCAGGCGAAACCGCGTCGGGTAAAGCCAGCGGAAGCGGCGGAGGCGCGTACGGAAGTAGGCCAGGTTCTGCTCCGGCGTTCCCGGTGAGAAATCGACCGATTTGGGGTGGCGGTCCCAAGCTCTCTGACGGGAGGCAAGGAGCATCGCCAGCACCGTGATATTGAAGGGAACGATCAGAGTCGGCAGTCCCAGGCGGAATAGCGGCTCGGAAAGTCCCAGCGTCAGCAGCGTACAGAGAAAGACGCCGAGCAGCGCCCACAGCATGGACGCCGGCGAGGGCACAAACCAAACTCCACCGAGCGCCACCGCAGTAAACACGGCGTTGAGCGTGAGCACGCCGAGCTGTCCCGATTCGCCAAGGCCCGGCAAAGCCAGCTTCAACCCGAACACCGCCGCGGCGGCCAGCAGCGACAGCAGCGCGGCAATCCGGCTGTGGATGACCAGCGCCAAAAGGAGCAGCGCGCCGGCGTCCCAGCGCGGCAAAAAGAAAATCGCGCCGATGCTCCGCAGGACCGCCAAGATCCCCGCCGGCAGCCGCGTCATGGTATCGCCGGCCGGCAGCGCATACGACAGCCCCGCCATCGGCACGAGCCCGAGCATCAGATAAAACATGATCAAAAACGGAATCGATAAAAGCGGCAGATGGGAGCTGGCCAAAAAAGACCGCAGCGCTCCGGTCAACACCACGCACAGAGGCGCAAGCGCGCACAGGAGCAGGACGGTCGCGGCCGACAGGCCCAGCGTCTGACCGACGCCCAGTCCCAAGAGCAGGGCGCTTGCCCCGTACGTACCGTCGTGAATCGCCTCCTGATCAAGATCGAGCAGCCAGGCCGCGCCAAGCGCCGCAACGACCGCCAGCAGCCCGCCCAAAAGCGCCCGCGGAGCCGTCGCGGTAGCCAGCAGCAAGATCGCCCCGACGACTATGGAGCGGGAGAACAGCACCGCGGCATAGGTCCGCAGCACCGCCCGCCCCCATAGGACGGGGCGGCTCTCGCCCAGCCCCGGTCGTGCTAGCGCAGCCATTCCGGCACTTCCTCAAACGACCGTAGATCTTCGACCTTCTCGGCCCTTCGGATCGTCGAGACCCGGCCTTCCGGCCCGATCATGACGACCGCCGGCCGCAGGGTGATAAACTGCATCCACTGCGTCACGTTGTACGCGCCGACGTTGCGGAACACTACCCTCTCACCAACGGACAGCGGAGGGAACTGCACGGTGTCGCGCAGGACATCGATGTTCATGCACAGCGGCCCGTACATGACGGTCGGCTCCAGCGTGCCGCTAAACTCCTGCGCCGGCAGAACGTCGTGCTTGTACCAGAACGCGGTAAAGAGCAGGTTCACCCCGGCGTCCAGCACCAGGCCGCGGCGTCCGTCGGGCAGACGCTTGGTGGCGGCCACTGAAGAGATCAGATATCCGGCGTCATCGACCAGCGCCCGGCCGGTCTCCAGCACCAGGGTGGGAAGCTCCTGCGGCGGGCCCTCAAGACCGGCCAGGGCGTCGCATATCGCTTCGGCGTAGCGCTCGAACGACGGCGCGGCCTGATCGCCGGGCAGATACTGCGCCGCCAGAGTATTACGCGAAGCGAAGCCGCCGCCAAGGTCCAAGAACGACAGGCGGACGCCCAGATCCGTACGCAGCTGGTTGGCAAAGTGCACGAGCTTGGCGGCGGCGATGCCGTAAGCCGCCGGCTCCAGAATGTAGGTGCCGATGTGGCAGTGCAGCCCGACCAGCTCCGCCTTGCCGCCGGCCAAGAGCCGCACCGCGGCCTCGCGCGCTTGGCCGGACTCCAGGTTCAGACCGAAGCGGCTCCAGGCCTGCAGTCCTTCGACCGCCAGGTTGATGCGCAGGGCGACGCGCGGCCGGACGCCGAGGCGCTCGGCGATGCGCTCGATGCGCGCCAGCTCGTCGAAGTTATCGATGTGCAGCATGGCCCGGCCGCGCAGGGCGGCCTCGATGGCGTCATCGGGCTTGTTAGGACCGTTGAAGTGAATGCGGTCGGGCGACATTCCGGTGAGCACCGCCTTGTCGAACTCGAACTGCGACACCACCTCGGCCCAGGCGCCTTCGCGGTGGAAGACGCGGCAGATCGCCTCCAGGTAGTTGGTCTTGTACGACCAGGCAATGCGGACCTTCGCATAGCGCCGGGCGAAGGCCTGATATAGCTCGCGGTAGCGCTTCACCAGAGTCTGCTGCGAAAAGACAAACAGCGGCGAGCCGTGCTGCGCCACCAGATCGGACACGGCGACCCCGTCGATGTGAGTGAGCGGCCGGGTGCCCTGCAAGCGCCCGAACTTGTTCATCATTCCCATCTGGTGACGGACTAGGCTAGGACGTTCATAAAGCGGCTTGGACATGATCATTCCCCTACCTGTACCTGAGAGCGCGTAAGCTCCCCTGTGGTCACGACACGTTGGAAGTCTTCGATGCTGGCCGGCTGATCCAAAGAGATGCGGACGAACATCTTTCCGGCGTCGTAGCCGGAAAGCGGCGCCACCGGCCGTCCGAGCGCCAGGTCTACCGTGGCACGGGCCAGGTTCACCCCGGCCGTCGCACTCAGATACACCCAGGCGGGGAAGCGCGGGTTGATCTCGATTAAGTAGTAACCCCCGCGCGAGCTGCGAATAAGCTCAATCTCACACGGTCCGCGCCAGCGCGTGGTCTTCATGAACGACTTGGTGAGCGCGACCAGCGCCGGATCCCGCACCGTGACCCCGGCCCAGCCTTTGCCTTTGTCGGTGATGAGCATCTTCTTCATCGCCACGCAGCCGCACAGCCCCCCTTCCCCATCGCCGAGCGCGACGACGTTGAACTCCTCCCCCGGAATCAGGGTCTGGACGATCACCGGCAGCCCCCACTGCGCCACGATCTTATGAAACGCCGCCACTGCTTCATCCACGCTGTAGGCCAGCGTCGCCCCGTAGTACAGGCCTTTGACGAAGAGCGGATAGGCGACCCGCTGATGGATCATCAAAAGCTCCGCCGGACTCGTTACGACCGCGGTGGCCGGCACCGAGATATCAGAGCGCCGCCCAAGGTCCGCAAGGTTCGCCTTGCTGCGCAGATCGAGCTGCTCCCGCGTGGGCAGAAACGTGGCGATGCCGAGCTCGCGCAGCTCGTCCTGGGCGTCGATGAAAGACGGCAGCTCGGCGTCCAGGGTGGGAATGATCACATCGATTCCGAACCGCTCCTGAATCGACCGCAGGCGCGCCATAAACGGCTGCAGCCCTTGCGAGGGATACGGCAGCAAGAACACATCGGGAATAAGCTCCGGCGCGTAGATGCCGGGATCCAAGGCGTCATAGGCCAGCCCGACAAAGCGCTCGCCGGGCAGCGCGGAGGTACGCAGCGCGCGGATCACTCCCACACCGGGCGCCGGGTTGTCGGTAGCATTGAGCCCGGTGACGCCTATGCACAGCGGTTTGGTCGACATCACGACTCCTGTGCCGGCTGTGCCGCAGGCTGCTCCAAAGAGAAATCAGGGGACAGGATTCCCTGCTGGACGAGCAAGCGGATAAACTCGCCGAGGTCGCTATCCAGATCCGAGTTCTCGACCGTGAACGTCGTGCGCAGACGGGCGATGATGTCGCTGCGGCGGCGTCCTTCGCGCAGGCACTGGATGATGCAGGCGCCGGCGGCGTTGACGGTAAAGGTGGCGCCGGACATCGGGTCGAAGATAAACCCGGTCTCGCTGATGGCGAGATCCTTGAGTCGGCTTGTGTCATAGGTCATGGCCGTCCACTCCTAAAATTCCCGGGCGAGGCCCAGGGTCAAAGCGTGCACCACGCTGTCCTGCGTCGGCGTCGTGTCCGTGCGCAGCAGCCGGTCGTAGGCGTAGTTCAAAGTCAGAGAAAACCGCGATCCGGGACGCACCGACAGCCCGCCCCAGGCGCCGTAGGGAATCCGCGCCGGGCTGTTGTAGACATAGGCGACGGAAAGATAGGCAGGACGCAGCTCGTCGCCGATCTTGCCGCCGGCCCACAGGCTGAAGCGGCGATGATAATAAAATAGCGCCAGCGATAATGTTTTATACGTATCGCTCGGGGTCCACTGCAGCGCTCCCGCCGGCCGCAGGCTGAACCCTCCGGCTATGGGAATGAGCCAGGCCAGCTCCCCGCGCAGCACCGTCGTATCCTGATAGAAGCTGGCAGAGAGATTCAGCAGCCCGTCGGCGAAGCGGCTGTAGCGCGCCGATACCCCCACATGGTGGCTGTTTCCGGAATAGCTACCGCCGTCGGTGACAAAAGCATAACGGAGCGTAACCCCGAAAGCGCGGGCGTTCCAGCCGGCATCCAGATACAGGTCGTGCTGGCTGAACGGCGCAACCTGTCCGGAGCGCGTCGCGAAATAGGAATACCGGTACGTAGCTGCCGCGTAGTAGCGGCCGGACACAAGCGCCTCCAGCCGCGCCGTCGGCCCCAGGCCGTAGTTCAGCACGGGGTGGTTCTGGTAGATGTAGAAGCTCTGCGCTAAAAACGGCTGCAGCCAGAGCCGCGGCGGCGCGGCGGCGGAAGCGGTCGTGGCCTTCGCGGCCGGAGCGGCCGGGAGCTCAAGACCTGGGGTCGGGGATGAAGAGCACTGGCGCAGTCCAGCGGCCGCGGCGTCGTGCAAGCGGGTCTCGGCGAGCACCGCTTGGAAGTGGACGCGCGCTTCCAAGCAGCGTCCCAGCTTGAGCAGCGTATTGCCAAGCCCCAGCTCCGCTTCGCCGCCGGGGGAGCTATTGCGCAGCGCCAGCTCATAGCTATAAAGAGCATCCAGATAGCGCCCACGGCGCAACAGCAGCTCGCCGAGCTTGAGCGGCAGATCTACATCCTGCAGATACTGCGGCAAAAGCGCGGACAGCTCACCAATTGCCGCATCTATCTGATCTGGCTGCTCTGGAGTCGCTGCGCCTTTGACGCTCTGCAGGGCCGCATCATACGGCTCCCGCGTCCCGCTGCTCGGCTCCAGGGCCGCGGCCGGCAGCGCCATCAGGGAGCCGCTGAGCAGCGCGCCCAGGCATCCCATCCGGCCCAACCAGTGTAGATAGTCTGTGGACATCTTTATACTTTCTCATCTCAAGCAGAGAAAAAGGAGCCCTGCCTGCGGATGACGCGAAGCCAAGCAAGCGATGTGCCCGGCTTGCCAGACCTCGCCTGGCCCCGCCGGTCGATCGTCTTGGGTTAAGCTGCCGCGAGGGAAAAACGCTTCCGGCCGCATCCGCCTGAGCCGCGGGGTGAGCCTAACAGGCGGCTCCGCCGGGTTTCGCAGCTGCGGAATCCGCACCGCGGCGCTGCAGATCTCGCAGTCGAGTCCATGCGGCAGTAGCGGATTTCGCCGATCGCCCTCGCGCAGGGTCATGCTGCAGCGGTGGCATGCAGCTTGTATATAAGAGACACTGAGTCTGGTGGACCATGAGCAAACTCGGCGATCGTCCTAGCTTTTTGCGCCTCGTGCGCTGGGCGGCGGCCTGCCTGCTCATCGCCCTGGGGCTGACCTTGAGCGCCACGTCCTGGTCGGGCTATCTGGTCGTGCGCGGCGCCCTCAACACGGTGGTGCAGGGACAGGGCGAGGCGCTCATCCAAGCGGTGGATCAGGCGCTCGTGCGGGCCAGCCGCAAGGGGACCCAAGGCGATGAGGAAGCGCTGCGCACCGTGCTCGATAATGAAGCGCCGCGCGGGCTGCGCTGCGTCGTGCTGCTCGACTTGCCGGGCGGCCTCCCGGCGGGCCAGACCGCAGGCGCGGCCACCTCGCCATTGCAAGCCGGAGACTGTCTGACGCCGCAGGGTCTGTGGGCGGAGCTTGGCACGCGGCTGCGCCACGGCGAGATGTCCCCGGTGGAGGCGCGCATGCGCATGGTCCGCGGCGCACCGCCGATTCCGCCGGGCGCTGGTTCGCCGCAGCCGGGGGTCTTGATTCAACCATATGGGATGCCGCCGCCGCCGGGCGCCCCGTGGCAGGCGCCGCAGGAGCAGCCGGGAGGAGCGGCCCCTCCGCCGGGTCCATCGTGGCCTGGGCCGGTGCCGCAGTCCGCCGTGGCCCCTGCCCCGCCGGCCCGCCCGCCGATCGCGGATACGCGGCGTCCGCGCGCGATGTTCATCGAGTTTGTGCCGCGCATGGCCCAGGAGCTGCGCGGCAGCGCCGTACGCACGCTGCTCTCCGGCGGGTTCGCCACGCTGGCGCTGCTCGTGGCCGCGGCGATCTTCTGGCAGCTGTCGCTGCGCGAAGAGCGGGCCCACGCCACAAATGAGCAGAAGCGCCAGCTCGCCTCGTTGGGGGAGATGGCGGCGGTGCTCGCCCATGAGCTGCGCAACCCGCTGGCCGCGCTCAAAGGGCACGCCCAGCTCTTGGTCGAACAGCTGCCCGCCGGTTCGCGGCAGCAAGACAAGGCCAACCGCGTGGTCAGCGAAGCCGAGCGCTTGGAGGCGCTCAGCGAGGATCTGCTCTCCTTTGTCCGCACGACGGTGATCGAGCCGCGCGACGTCAACCCGGCAGAGTTTCTGGCCGACTGCGCGGCCACGGTGGGCGACCCGCGCATCGAGGTCGCGACCGCCAGCGTGCCGCCGCGCTGCCGTCTGGATCCCGAGCGGATGCGGCAGGTGCTGTGCAACCTCCTGCGCAACGCCCTGGAGGCCTCCGCCAGCGATGGGCGGGTGCTGGCGACGGTCCGCCGCGATGGGAGCCAGCTGATCTTCACTGTCCGCGACTTCGGCAAGGGCATACGGGCGCAAGATCTGGAGAGGATCTTCGAACCGTTTTATACGACACGCGCGCGCGGTACCGGGCTCGGTCTGCCGATTGCCCGGCGGCTGGTCGCGCTGCACGGCGGGAGCATCACCGCGGAAAACGCAGCGGACGGCGGCGCCCTTTTTTGCATCCGGCTGCCGACGGCGCTAAGGGGCACTGCGTAGACAACAAAGGAGACGCCTGCAGATGGCACGCATCCTGGTCGTGGACGATGACGAAGGAGTCCGCAGCTTCATCGCCGAAGCGTTGGAGATGGACAACCACACCCTGACCCAAGCGCAGAGCGGTGAGGAGGCGCTCAGCATCCTCAAGAACCAGAGCTACCATCTGATGATCACCGACCTGCGCATGCCCGGACAAGGCGGCCTGGCGCTGCTACAGAAGGCGCGCAGCGAGTGGCCGGAGATGGAGACCCTGGTCCTCACCGCCTACGGCACGGTGCAGTCGGCGGTGGAGGCGATGCGCCTTGGGACGTTCGATTTTCTGCAGAAGCCGCTGCCTAGCCCGGAGGCGCTGCGGCTCCTGGTGGGGCGGGCGCTGGAGCGCTCCAGCCTGCGGGCGCTGCGCGAGCGGGTGCAGCGCAGCGCCGCGCCGACGCCGGCGCTGAGTTACGGCGCCCCGGCGATGCAGCATGTGGTGTTCGAGCTGCACAAGGTCGCCCCGACCGATGCCACGGTCCTCCTTCTGGGGGAGAGCGGCACCGGCAAGGAGGTGGCGGCGCGGCTCCTGCACACGCTGAGCGCGCGGGCCGCCGGGCCCTTTGTCGCCATCAACTGCGCGGCGCTTAGCGACACGCTGCTTGAAAGCGAGCTATTCGGCCACGAAAAAGGCGCCTTCACCGGCGCGCTGGCGCGGCGGCGCGGCCGCATCGAGCTGGCCGAAGGCGGGACGTTCTTCCTCGACGAAATCGGTGAGCTCAAGCCGGAGCAGCAGGCCAAGCTGCTGCGCGTGCTGCAGGAGCGCTGCATCGAGCGGCTGGGCGGCGCGAGCTCAGTGCCGGTGGATGTGCGGTGGATCGCGGCGACCAACCGTGATCTCGCGGCCCAGGTTGCGCAAGGACGGTTCCGCAGCGACCTGTATCACCGCCTGGCCGTGTTTCCGATCTATCTGCCGCCGCTGCGCGAGCGCCGCGAGGACATCCTGCCGCTCGCCGACGCGCTGCTCTTGCGCATCGGCGCGGAGCTCGGCAAGCCGGGGCTGCGCCTCACCCCCGAAGCGGCGGCCTGGATCCGCGCCCAGCCTTGGCTCGGCAACGTCCGCGAGCTGGCCAACAGCCTGGAGCGCGCCTCGATCCTGGCTGAGCGGCTGCAGATCAGCAGCGACCTCCTTATTCCCGCCGGCCCCAGTAAGTCCGGCGCGGCGGCGGCGGCGATGCCGTCCGGCGCCGCACCGGGCAGCGCGCCGATCCCGCCGACCGCGACGCTGGAGCAGCTAGAGCGCCAGGCGATACAAGGGGCGCTCGACCGCTGCGGCGGCCACCGCAAGCAAGCCGCAGAGCAGCTTGGCATCGGACTGCGAACGCTTTATGACAAGCTAAAGCAGTACGGAATTTCCTAAGGCCTGGAGGCAACATGTCATTTGCGCAGCAGACAGTGGTCGTCATCGGAGCTGCGGGCGTGGTCGGCGGCGGCGTCGTACGTAGGTACCTGGATGCGGGGGCGACTGTGGTCGGGGTCTCGCGCAGCGCAGCGAACCTGGAGAGGCTGCGGCAGCAGCAGCATATCGGCCCAAGCGAGGCCTTTTTCCCGGTGGTCGCCGACTTCAAGGACGAACCGGCGGCGGACAAGGCCAAAGAGGCGATCCTCGCCGCGGTCGCCGGCGGGACGCTCCATCACGTCGTCTCGGCGCAAGGGTTCGTGGAGTTTGCCAAGCCGCCGACGCACTCCTGTCTCGATACGCTGAAAGGGGCGCTCGACGATGGCTTGTACAATAACTTCCTTGCCGCCAAGGCGCTCCTTCCCGAGCTCAAGTCACGCGAGGGTGCCAGCTTCACCCTGGTCAGCGGCGGACTGGCCCACCATCCGCCGCCGAACCCGGCGCTGTGGCTCGGCACGATCAAAAACGCCGCGCTCAACGCCCTGACCTACGCCCTGGCCGCCGAGACCACCAACAACAAGGTGCGCGTCAACACAGTCTGCATCCACTTCGGCGTCGCGCCCGTGGGCGGCAGCCAGAACCAGTTCGGCATGCCCGCGGAAGGCGACACGCTGCGCCTGGCCCCGGCGTTTCTCGGTGTGGCGCAAGGTACGCAGAAGGGGCAGGTGATCTGCCTCAGCTCTTGGGCGGAGGCGGAGCGGCTGGGCGCTGTCTGCAGTTAATCGGGTCTTTGTAGATCGCGCCGGCCTGCGGTGCGTCTAAACCCGCATGGTGCTCCGATCTGCTCCGCGCTTGCTGCCCCAGGCGGCACCGCGGCGGGCCGACCAGCTGGCTCAGTTCCCGACGCCGCGACCGCAGCCGCGACCGCGGCCGCCGATCCCTGCCGGCCGCAGCGCTGTCGGGTCGGCGATCACACTTTGCGGGATGTTGCTTGCTGCATCCGCAGCGCAGGCTGCGTCTCCGACCTGCGAGCTACGCGGACAGCCCTTTATTGAAGCTCGCGTCCGCCCCGCCCCGCCCTCGCCCCAAAACGAAGTTCGCAGCGCCGCGCTTTCGCGAGCCGTAGACGCCCGCATCGGTGAGGTGATTGACGCCTACCTGGTCATCCCCGGAACGCTCGACGGCCGCCCGGTGGTCTTCAGTGAAGACGGCACCCCTTCCCGAGTCTCGTATCACAAAAGCGGCTGCGCCCCGCTGCAGATCACCTGGCGCCGCGTCGAGCCGCGCCTTATGCACAAGGCGACCAAAGCGCCCAATGCCGGGATCGACGTATACAGTAACGCCGTGGTCTTCGGACCGCAGCACGGCCGCTGGCTCGGCTACGATCGGCTGGAATACTTCGCCACGCCGCTCGCTGGCGCCGACGGCATGCTGCTCGCCGTCGCGTGGCTGTCGTTCTTCTACTTCGCGTTGATCGCGTGGGTGCAAGGCGCCCACGCAGAACCGGCGGCGCTCGCCCGGCGCCTGGTGCACGAGGGAAAGATCCCGGGCGTCGTGGTGCGCAGCACGGACGGCGCGATCACGTGGCATCAC
>CALFML010000577.1 GCA_937879845.1 uncultured Myxococcales bacterium | reverse complement strand
GGACCATGCGATGCAGGTCGCCGAGGAGCCAGGTCGCTTCCTGCTCGGGCATCTTGCGGAGCACGATCGTCGCGGCGGGGATGTCGACGCTGCCGAGGATCGTCTTCGCGTCGTCCGTGGTGACCGGGCAGTTGGCGTCGGCGAGGCGGGGAATCAGGATCGACGCCGCGTTGCGGATCTCCGGGACCGCGAGTTGGGAACCCCGGTTCATGACCACTGCACCGAAGACGACGCGTTCGTCGTCGCTACCGAGGCCGAGGCGGAGCAGCGCGAGCTGCGTTCGTCCGTCGAGTTTCTCGCGCCACGTTTGCGCCAGTTCGCTCGCGGCCTTCGCGTTCGGCGCGGAACCGATCTCGCGGAGCACGTCCTGCGGGTCGCGCCCGATCGTCTTCGTCAGCGCCGCGAAGTCGACGACCGACGGCGTCGTGAAGCAGCTCGCGAACGACAGCACGATCGCCGCGGCGATCGAAGGAGCGCGCAGTGGGCGAGGCACGCAGGACGACGGTTGCTCGTTCATCGTTTGCGATGCAGTTGCACGGGAAGCTTGAACCACTCACCGGCGCGGACCCAGCCGGAGTCGCGGCGCGGCAGATAGCCCGGCACTTCCCCGATGAGCAGCGTGTGGTTCCCCGGCACCGTCGCGGCGATGCGATTGCCGAGGCGGTAGGCGAGCACGGAGGCGCCCTTCTCGTCGACGAGGTCGAGTTCGAGATCGTTCGGGAACGGGATCTCGGTGCCGCCTTCCTTCAGCATTTCAGCGTAGCCGACGATGTGCCGCAGCGGCGCGCGCAGATCGTGGCTCACCGAATAAGAGAACGCCTCCAGTTCCTTATTGCTGCGCGTAAGTTCGGCGTTGAGCGCGACCAGCTCTTCGGCTTTGCGCAGCACCGTACCGACGATGATGTTGCGCAGCTCGGCCGACGCTTCGAGCTCACTCCGATTCCACGGCAGAGACTTGTCGCTGACCGTCTCTTTCCATGTCTCAAACGACTTCCGCGGATGAAGCGACGCATGATTGCCGGTGTATTGACGCTCCTTGCTTGGATCGCCGCCCCACGGGATGGTCTGAAGGACTTCCGGCCGGAACCATAAGACGTAGCTCGGATACAGCTTGGAGATCGCGATGGCGAGCAGCCCGCTTGCTTTATCCTTATAAGCGCGAGCCGCCGGGTACAGGCTCCCCAGCGAGTCCGTGCTATAGATCTCTTCTCCGGAATCCCTGAACAGCCAGCCCGCCAGCTCCCGCACCTGCGCTTCATTCGGGGTGCCTCCGAGCAGCATGCACTCATCGTCATTTAGGATTGCCGCCCCCCCGGCCGCGACAAACGACAAGAGGGTCGACTCGTTTTCCGCCAGCGCCGCCGCAAAATCCGCGCGGCCGGACATACAGGCCAGGAGCTTTGCATATGCGGCCTGCACCTCGATGCGCCGCTCATAATCCTGGCTGTGCTCCAGCGCCGCGATCCGCAGCGCAAACACTCTTCCTATAAGATCGCAGGTCCCGCGGATCTGAAACGGAACCCGCTTCGGCTCGCAATGATGGCAGGAGATGAGTCCCCAAAGCTGGCCGTTGCGCAGGATCGAAATGGACATGGAGGAAGCCGTCTCCATGTTCCGCATATACTGGACGTGCACCGGAGAGACGCTGCGCAGCGTCGAGAAGCTCATATCGAGCGGCTTGTCGGTGAGCGGACACAAAGCCGGCGTCAGCGGCACCGGGCGGTAGCCGGCATCGGGGATGATGCGAACGCGATTTTTGCGGTACAGCTCCCGCGCTTGGGCCGGAATATCGCTCGCCGGAAAGCGGTGGTCGAGGTAGCTTGGGAGGCGTCCGGTGCCGTCCTCGCCGACCACCACCCCGTGCCACTGGGCATCGAACTGATAGATGAGAACTCGATCAAAACCCGTGAGATGACGAACCTCGGCCGCCGTAAGCCGACTGAGGTCTGCAAGGCCCGTACAGGCTTCGGCCTTCATCGTAAAGGCGTCGAGCCGGGGGTGAAAGTCGGCAATCGGATCCGCCGCCGAGGCCAGCTCCAGCTCCACAATGATGCCGTCTCCGGCACGATGCGCCACGGCGTGAAAGAGTTGCGCGGTCCCGCGCTCCCCAACCAAGGGCGGACCTGAAACGGCGCAAACGAACAGAGGCCGTGCATCAGCCGCCAGATTTGGCGCCTCGGCGCCTAAACGGACGGCGAAATCCGCCCCAAGCACCTGCCCTATCGGTCGTCCCAGCACTTCCTGCGCCGGCAGACCGAGGAGCTCCGCGACATTTTCGCTCGCCTGAATGATCGTAAGGTCGCCGGCGCGCTCTGCCAAAACCAAGAGCACCCCGTGCGGCTGGATGCTGCCCGGGATGTGTATCGGCTCCCGCGCGCAATCTGAATGCTCCAGCTCCCGCGGCTGCCGCTGTTCCATGCTCGTCATCGTACTTATCATGACACACCTTCAGATGCTCAGGTGCCCTCTATGTGCTGCGCCAATAAAGTGGTATAACGCACTCCATGTAAGTGTGCCAGCCAAGGGGCGCAAGCCCCATCCACTTAGCTCACGCCTGAGCAGTGAGCGCGTCCGCACACTGTCCGCAGAGCGCACACGCTCCGGCCCTGGCGACGAGACGATCTGCTTGGCAGCCCTCGCGGGCTTGATGTCGCGGTGGACGATGCCCTGGCGGTGGGCCTCGTGCAGGGCCTCTGCGACATCGCGGGTGACTTGCACCTTCTGCGGCAGCGATAACCGGGCCCCGGCCTGCTCCAGCGACTGGCCTGAGACATACTGCATGGCAATGTACGCTTTGCCTTCGACCTCTCCTACCTCGAAGACCTTGCAGATGAGGGGGTGATCGATGCTGGCCTGGGCGCGGGCCTCCTGCTGGAACCGCTGCACCATCAACGGATCTTCGGTGCGAAGAAACTTTAGCGCCACGATGCGACCTAGACGCCGATCGCGGGCCATGTAGACAGCGCCCATACCCCCACGGCCTAGCAGTCGAACAAACTCGTAGCGCTCCCAGTTGAGAACTGGAAACCCCTTGGCCGCAGCCGAGCCGTCGGGCCCTGGAGACGACGCTGGGATGGTGGCATTGGCCACTAGCTCGCCCGCCGCAGCCGCCGCATTTCCGGCGGGTGGCGTCGGGTGGCTGCCAGCCATGGTCTCGGCCAGGCTATCATCCGGGCCTAGCCGATCTGGACCGTAAGGGGACGTGCTCATGCCTGATCGCTCTAGCCAAGTGTGGCACAATCAGCGCGCGCTGCGGGAAGGTCCTGTTGTGACGCGACGCTCTCGTCCGGCATTCAGTCGCACTTTTGCAGAAATCCACGAATTACCGGTTGTTCGGGCGCTTAGGAATTGCGCATCAATCTGGTTGCCGCACAGGATTGGGCTTGATAGCGTTAGTACAGTAAATTTTCTAACAACGAGGTGAGTAATGAAGGTTATTCGAAGTGCCAAGCTGACAGGTCTTCTGGCTTTGCTCGCGGTCTCGGTGGCCGGCGGTTCTCCAGGTAGCGCGTATGCGGCGGATCCCAAGGCGCCGGTAAAAAAGGAAGATAAAAAGCCCGCCCCACCCGCACCAGACAAGGGCAAGACCGGAAGCTCCGGTGGCAACACCTCGGATGCCTACAAGCTCCGCGGCAATACCGGCACCTGAAGTCTTCCTGCGATTGCAGCTTCTAGCCGACTCCGATCACGAGCTTCCTCCTCCCTGCTCCATCACCACCGTTTGAGAATCTGAGCTGCCCTGGCACGCGTCAGGACAAAAGTCTGCGCCGCTGGGTCAGTCTCCGGGGATGCAGCACTCAGGTTGAATCCGGAATTCGTTAGGGGTCAGAGGTTAGCATCCAGCAGGTCCTTGGATGTCTCAGAAGGATGGTCGAATGTTCCCAGCATCTGAAGGAAGTTCTAAACCAGTAGCCGGCAAGTTCTGACTGGTGGGCTGATGTTCTAAACCTGAAGTCTGATGTCTCAGGCTTCTTGTGCGGTGTTCCCGAAGAACGCCGGATGTTCTCAAGGTCAGAGGCAGAGGTTCAAGCTAGAGGCTGGACGCTCTAACTCAGCGGCTAGGCGTTTCAACCAACGGATGGACGTTCTAACCCGACTGCTAGGCGTTTCGAGCTAACGGCTGGACGTTCCGAACTTTTATCCGGGCGTTACAAATTTGCGTCTAGACGTTCCGAGCCTGCGTCCGAGTATTCTAAAACGAGTTGCTGGATGTTCTAAATCAGAAGCCAGACGTTTCGAATCTGCGGCTGGGCGTTGCAGTTCTGTCGTTGGACATTTCAAGCGGCGGCTGGACGTTCTAGTCCAGCGGCTGGACGTTCCAGTCCAACGAAGCGGGGTTCCATGCCACCAGCTGGACACTCCAGGCCGACGGCTAGGCATTTTCCGTCGAGGGCAAACTCGTCTTTATGCCTAACTTTGGCCGGGCAGGAAACCTTGTAAGGGGCCCACGGGCGGCGGCCCCGCGGCAAGCTCGTCTCGCGGATGGGCACGGGAAAGTGTCTCCTGTCCAAAAATCTCTCAGAAATTTGCGGCGAGAGTGCTGCTACTCCGTCGCTTCATCGCTCAAAAATGCACGGCACTCGAATTGCATCTGTCTGCCGCTTACCGCTGTCTACCGCCTCGCTTAGACTAAACTTGGACCCTGCGCGCCAAGGGTCCCGCCGCACATGGAGGATCGAATATGACCGAACCGACGCTCCGCCGCCTGCTCCACCAACTGGTCGCCGTCTCTCTGGCCTCACCGCTCGCCCTGGCGGCCGGCTGCGGCGGCACCGGTCTACCAGATCCGGGTCCATTCGCATCGCCGGTATGTTCGGGAAGCGGCGTGCTCGCCCTGGATGGTCTCATGACGGCGACCCCGCTCGACTACCTGGAGCTGCGCGAGCGTGACTTCGACGGCATGCCGCGCATCGTAAGTAAGACCGGCACGGTCTGCAAGACGGCTACGGACACTCCCGGGTGTAACGCCAAGCTCGCCGCGCTGCCGACGACGCCATCGTTCAACCAGTGCATCGATCACGACTGCGGCCACTCGCTGGCGTCAACGGCGGGCGATGCGGTCGCCGCCTACAATGACGCGGCGGCGGTGCAAGCGCTGCTCGGTACCATCGACACGCCGCAGGAAGCGGTGCTCACCGCGTACGTGGCCGGCTATCAGGTCAGCTGCACCGATAAAAAAAGCGGCGGCGTCCGTCCCGCAGCCGATGGCGACGGCTATGACGTGCTGGCCAGCCGGCTGACCAAAGACTGCGCCCCGATCGAGATCACCGGCTACTACTTGAAAGTAGATAAGAGCGGCAAGGTCACGGTCCAGTCCTCAGAGGTGATTAGCTCCTCGCCAGCCTGCATCGGCCGTCGTCCCGACGGACTATGCCAGCAACCAGCCGCTGCGGCCGGTGGTCCGGTCGGTACGTTCCTGGCCACTGCGGCACACTTGGAAGCCGCGTCGATCAAGGCATTTCGTTCCCTGCGCAGCGAGCTGCATGCGCACGGCGCGCCGACTCGGCTGCTGCGTGCCGCCACGCGGGCCGCACGCGATGAGATTCGCCACGCGCGCAAGACCGCCCAGCTGGCGCGCCGCTACGGCACCATGGCGCCGACGCCGCGCGTCGTGCCGCCGACCCGCCGCAGCCTGGAAGCGCTGGCACGGGAGAACGCGGTCGAGGGCTGCGTGCGCGAGACCTTCGGCGCGCTAGTCGGGCTCTACCAGGCCGGCGCAGCACAGGATCCCGTCATCGCCCGGGCGATGACTTATATCGCGGCGGATGAAGTACGCCATGCCGAGCTGGCCTGGCAAGTCGCGCGGTGGGCCGATCGCCGATTGCCCCAGGCGGCGCGGGCGCGCATCAAGACAGCGCAAAAGGCCGCCATCGCCGAGCTACGCCGCGAGGTTGCATCCGCCGTAAACCCCGAGCTCGCCAAGCTCGCCGGACTGCCGCCGCCAGAGGTCGCGCTGCAGCTCGTCGAGCGGCTGACCCAAGACCTTTGGGCCTGAGTTTGCCGAGGGCGGGAAGAGAAGCCAGAACCTCCTTGCATAGCTGCGAACCCGAACCCGCCTAATGCCGACCTATTTTTTGGCTCGGATGCTAAAATAATCGTGTCGTGTACCTTGCGGCAGCCTTCGCAGCGATAGCCGCCGGCAGATGGCGCCGACCCAGGCAGCCAAGCCAATGAGCAGCATTCAACGTCTGCATATCGTCTTGTTTCTTACCCCAGGCATTGCGCCGGCAATCGTTCGTGAGCTGAGCGCCGCCGCCACGCTGCGCCGGGTCGACAGCGATACAGAGGCCGCGCAGGCGCTGCGCGCAGGCGCCCAGCTTCTGGTCACCGATAAGGACTGCTGGAGCCGGGTGTCTTCTTTGCCGCGCCACCAGTTCCGCGAGCTGCGCAAGAGCGGGCAGGCCAAGGTGCTCGTGCTCGCCGACCGCGGCATCCGCTCCACGCTCAAGTACGTGCACGATATCGATCTGGTGCTGGCCTTCGATGAACCGCCGCGGGCGCTCAACGATGCTTTGTATATGCTCATGTCGTCCGTCAAGTCGGATCGCCCGGCCGCGGCCTCGGATCCGGCGGCCGTAGCGGTGACACTGCCGGGAGGGAAGGCGCGCCGCATCCTTATCATTGACGACAGCCTCCTCAATAATCGCATCGTCAGCGCCGTACTGAGCCGCGCCGGCTATCAAGTGACGTGTCTCACAAATCCGTTTGAGATGCGGACCTGGGTTCAGGAGCACAAGCCGGATCTGGTTCTGGTGGACTACAACATGCCGGCCCTGCGGGGGGACCAGCTTATCGAGATCAACCGCCGGAC
>CALFML010000576.1 GCA_937879845.1 uncultured Myxococcales bacterium | reverse complement strand
AGCCGCGGACCGGCCAGTCGAGCGGCCCGCAGATCGGCCCGCAGATCGGCCAGTCGAACGGGCAGTCGAGCGGCCAGTCGAGCGGTCGGGCGGCGCCAGCGCGCTTGCCAACGCCGTGGCCAGCACCGGCAAGGCCAAGACCGGGAGCGCAGCCGTGGTGAGCGCCGCTGCCGGCGGCGCCGAGCCCCAGACCTGCACCTCGTGCGGGACCGCGAACGCCGGCGGGATGGTCTTTTGCAAGCAGTGCGGAGTGGCCCTTGCGAGCGCCGCCGGACCGCAGGGCCGCGTCTCGTGCAGCCAGTGCGGCCAGCCGACGCCCTCCGGGTTCACGTTCTGCCAGCACTGCGGCCACCGGCTGGCCGGCATCGGCGCGGGTGCCGCTGCCAATGCGGCCGCCGGCGCCGCTGCCAGTGATAAAGATAGAGAGCCCGCCGCCATCCGGCCGCTGCCCCGCGGCCCGCGCAACGAGCTGCCCAACGCCGAGGTGCCACCGCCGGCCGTCCCCCGCAACAAGACCCCGGCCCAAGGGCTGCCCAAAGCCGCGGCCGGCCCGGAAGCCGCCAAACCGGCGATCGGCCGCCCCAGCGGCGGCGGCCTGCGGGGGCGCCTCATCGTCATGCGCCGCGACGGCTCCGACGGCGAGGTGATCGCCCTGACCGGAGAGCTCTTCGATATCGGGCGCTCCGCGGCGGGCAAGGCCTTCGCGGACGACCCATTTCTGGCCGCCCGGCATGTGCGCTTTCTTGTCAACGCGGGGGGGGTGCGGGTGCGTCCTCTGGATCAGGTAAACGGCGTCTATATCCAGCTGCGCGAGCCGTATGAGCTTGCGGCCGGCGATGTGTTTTATATCGGCCGCGAGCTGATTCGTTACGAGCCGCTCGCCCCCGAAGAGCGCGATCCGCCGCCGGCGGTCGAGCACGGGGTGCGGATCTTCGGCAGCACCCCGCGTGAGTCCTGGGCGCGGCTGCGCCAGCTGACGACGGCGGCGCTGGTGCGCGATGTCTGGCACCTCAGCCGCGGCGAGGTGCTGCTGGGACGCGAGGAAGGCGACATCGTCTTTCCCGACGATGAGTTTATGTCTCGACGGCATGCGCTGATCACGCGTGTGGGTGGCCGCGTGCGCCTGGAGGATCAGCATTCGTCAAACGGAACCTATGTGCGGCTGCGGGGGGATCGGGATGTCCTGCCTAACGACGTTCTGCGCGTGGGCGATCAAGTACTGCGGTTTGAGCCGTAGAGCGCAATGATGCCCGAGCCTTCCAATATTCGCGTCCGCATCGTCGGTGCCACCGATGTCGGGCTGGTGCGCGAGCACAACGAAGACAACTACCTCATCCTCGATCTGGATACGGAGGAGTCGGACTTCAGCCACCTGCGAGAGTACGATCTGGGCAAGCGCGGGGCGCTGCTGGTCGTCTGCGACGGGATGGGGGGAGCCGCGGCGGGGGAGGTGGCGTCGCAGATGGCGGTGCTGTCGATGCGACAGCAGCTGCTGCCGCCGCCCAGCGAGCCGGCGCCTCCCGTCGATAACGTGACCGACGCCGCGGCGGCTCCGGCCCAAGGCGCGCCTGACGCCGGATCGTCCGAAAAAAGCGACGGCGCCGAAAAGACCGAAAAGCCCGAAGAGAGCGAGCTGCACAAGGTCGCCCGGCGCCTGCGCGACGCGGCTCAGCGCGCCAACCAGGAGATCTACGAGGCCGCCTGCGCCGACATCGCCAAGGCGGGCATGGGCACGACGCTCACCGCGCTGATGCTCTTGCAGTCGCATGTCGCGGTGGCGCAGGTCGGCGACAGCCGGGCGTACCTGTGGCGGCAGGGGCGGCTGACGCAGATCACCCACGATCAATCGCTGGTCAACCAGCTCCTCGACAGCGGCCAGATCACGCCGGAGCAGGCCAAGCTGTTCGAGCACTCCAACGTCATCCTGCAGGCCCTGGGCGTTCAGGAAGATATCGAGGTCGTGCTCTCGTCCGAGACGCTGCGGCGCGACGATCGGCTGCTCCTGTGCTCGGACGGCCTGGTCGGGGTGGTCAGCGACGAAGAGATCCAAGAGGTCCTGGGGACCACGGACAACCTCGAGGAAGGGGTGCACCGCCTCATCGACATGGCGCGGGCGGGTGGCGGGCCGGATAACATTACGGTCATCCTCGCCCAGGCGTTCGGCGAGGGGCTGCCGCCGCCGGGCGCGGAGGACGTGGCGCAGTACAAGGCCATGGCGCTGGACGGCGACAAGCCGCCGGAGCGCCGGACCTGGTCGACCGACTACAGCTACTCGGGCGGGGCGAGCGCGGGGGGCGGAGCGGGGCCTAGCTCCACATCCTCCGGGCGCTTCGCTTCGCCGGTGTCGCTGCTGTCGATGGCCGCGGTGCTGGCGCTGGCCGTGACGGGGCTGGTGGTGGGCCTGGTGCTGTACCCGCAGCGCACCACGCCGGTTCCGGTCGCCTGCAGCGTAACCGTGGAGCCGCCGGGGCAGAGCGGCCTCCAGGTGATGGTGGACGATCGGCCGGCGCCGGGGACCGCGGCGACGGGGATGGAGCTGCGGCTGACGCCGGGCGATCACCGGCTGTGGCTCAGCACCGCCCAAGATGGGGCACGGCGATCGGAGGACAAGATCTTGACGGTCAGCGCCACCCAGCGCTGCGAGGTGGCGCTGCGCGCCGCGACGGGCAGCATCCCGCCGGCGGCCGCCGCGGACGCTGCCGGCGCCGATGGCGGCAGCGGACGCACGGTCGGTACGATGCCCGGCGCGACAGTCGGCGCGACGTCGCCCGGCGCGGCGGCGGATGCCGGAGCTGGGGCCAAGCCCGCCAGCGGCCCGGGGGAAAATGGTGGAGATGAGCCCGGCACGGCTACCGGCGACACCGATCAGGAGCCAAGCGGTCCGGGGACGCCTCCAGGCGGGACGAAGATCAAGCGCCCGCGTACGCATCGCCACAAGCCCGGCGAGGGGACGGCCGGCACTGCGCCAGGTACGGTGGGCAGTCCGAGCGGCCCGGCCGAGGCGCCTCCGCCTGCGGCGACCCCCGATCTGGCAAACCCGGCGGCAGCGCCTCCGGCGGCCAAGCCCGACGCCAAACCCGAAGTGAAGCCGGAAACCGCCAGCCCGGAGAAGACCACGCCGGGCGCCCCCGCCGCGGACAAAGCGGGCGGCGATAAGGCGACCGCCGATAAGCCGGCCGCGGATAAGGTAGTGCCGGCGGGCGGCGACAAACCTACGGCCAAGCCCGCGGCCGACAAGGCGGCCCCGGCGGGCGGCGACAAGCCGGTGGCCAAGCCGGCACCCGATAAGGCGACGCCGGCCGCCCCAGCCAGCGACAAACCTGCGGCCAAACCCGCCGCGGACAAGCCGGCGCCGCCAGCCGGCGACAAGCCGAGCCCCGCTCCCGCCGCTCCTTAATAGAGATAAATTTTCATTTCCACGCCGGCCGCGTCCGGCATCGAACCCGGAGCGACATTGTAAGCTGACGGGATCCCACCGTTTTGCTACAAGGCCGCCAGGGCCGGCTTTTTACCGCCGGGCCGTAAAACCGTCGCGGAGATGGCTATGGCACAAGGCGCAAGTGAGGCGATCGGCACAAGATCCAGGTCGGTTGGGCGGCGCTGCGGGCGCGTGGCGGCGGGGTTGGTCCTTGTCGGGGCGGTGCTCGGAGCGACGCGCCCAGCGCCGTTTTGCGTCTGGTTCGACGCGCTGCTTGGTTCGCAGGCGGCGTGGGC
The DNA here is from genome assembly GCA_937879845.1 of uncultured Myxococcales bacterium. GTDB lineage: Bacteria > Myxococcota_A > Polyangia > Palsa-1104 > JAEUJZ01 > CALFML01. The sequence continues at coordinate 2,460 of CALFML010000576.1, read as the reverse complement.
GGAGGAGGCCGCGCCGGCGGCGCGCTCGGCCGCGGAGCTGGTTCCGGCAGACACCCGCTTTTTCTTGGAAGTCGATCTGAAGGCGCTAAAAGAACACGGGCCGCAAGAGGCCGTACGGCGGGCAATCAGCACGCTGGAGCCGCTCGCCAGCGAGTCCGGTTTGAGTGCCGAGCGCCTCAACTCCGTGGTCATGGCGAGCGCCGAAGGGCTGCTAAACGGCGATCGCCTGCCCTCCTGGCTTTTGTTCGCGCAAGCCGGAGCGCCGCCGCCGCTTAGCAAGCTGGAGACGGCGTTCCGCCGCTACACCCGCGCCCCGCTGAAGCCGGGCAATATTGGCGGGCTGCCCTATCGTGGCAACAGCGATCTGAGCCTGATGCAGCTCCCAGGCGGCCCGACTCTGGTCGCCGGTGCCGCCGGTCCGGCCGAGATCGCCGCCGCCTGGCAGGGGAAGGGCCAGGCGCCGCTGCTTCAGGCGGCGCGGGCCGAAATCCTGCAGCGCGTCACCGGCGGCCACGCATCCGCCGCGGCGTTTCGCCTCTGGCTGACCCTGACGAGCGCGATGCAGCGGAGCCTCGTCGAGGACGCGCATGTCCCGGCCGCGCCGCTGGAGCTCGCAAGCGCCCTGCGCCTGCTGCCGGATCGCAGTGCCGAGCTGTGGGTCGTGACTCGCTGCAGCGATGAGGAGACCGCCAAGCGGCTGAGCGGTTGGCTGAGCGGCCGGATCGCGACGCTGGCGTCGTCTTCCGAAGTGCAGCTCATGGGGCTTTCGGGTTATCTGCAGGCGAGCAAGGTCGCAAGCGATGGGCCGCTCACCCGGCTGCAGCTGACGCTCGGCGCCGCGGACGTGGCGGCTCTGTTCGAGCGGGCGATCGGGATGCTCGGCAGCCTGGCGCCCCGCCCCGCCGCGGCTCCCGCCCCCGCTGACAGCAAAAAAAACGGCCCGGCCCGGTCTAAGCCAGCGGCAAAACCAGCGGCTGCCGGGCGCTAACTATTTTGCCTATCCGCTTGCGCTGAAAAAATAGCCCGAGTATTTTCGTGATGTTACGAGCTTGGCTGCTAGGTCTTGCTTGTTACTGTAAGGACCTGCGACAAAGTGCGGAGCTAGCACGGCCAGGTGCCTGCAGCTAGAGTTAGCGATCACTTAAGCGGCCCGTAGGCGATCTACATAGCAGTCCGGCTTACGATTGGACTACCCGCGGGCTGCCCGTGGACTGACCCGGGCAAAGCTGCTCGACCTGCCAGAAACGCTGTTTTTTTTGAGAAATACAAAAGCAAGCAAAAAACTAAGGAAAAAAACAGCACTGAGCAGCGACGGTTACGAAAATCAACTTGACACCGCGGAGGTACCGAGATACTTCTCGCTGCCTCATGGCCGGCGGCGTTTGCTGGCGTAGCTCACTTGGTAGAGCAGCTGACTTGTAATCAGCAGGCAGCGGGTTCGATTCCCGCCGCCAGCTCTTTGACAACCATCTTTACGAAGAATCGCCGGAAAGACCGGGCGTGGCGTTCGGTTTTAGGTGTCAAAGCCGCAAAGACGACACTTCGCATCGACAACAGGAGGGGTACCCGAGTGGCCAAAGGGAGCAGACTGTAAATCTGCCGCGTTTACGCTTCGAAGGTTCGAATCCTTCCCCCTCCACTAACAGTAGGAACGATTCGCTGCGGGTGTAGCTCAGTTGGTAGAGCTCTAGCCTTCCAAGCTAGACGTCGAGGGTTCGAATCCCTTCGCCCGCTTCCAGAGTGATAGGGATGTTTCCAAGGTAGTACTGAAAGAAGTTCCGAGGTCAGTTGCCCACGTAGCTCAGTTGGTAGAGCGCGTCCTTGGTAAGGACGAGGTCTCCAGTTCAATCCTGGACGTGGGCTCTCAAGTTTCACCTAAGCAGCACAGCCAAAAACGCTGGATGCCTCCTGCCTCGCATCCAGTGCAAGGTCGTTACAAGGCCGGTATAAGGATCTAGAAATGGCCCGCGGAAATCGAGTTCTAGTGACGCTCGAGTGCAAAGAGTGCAAACGGCGGAACTACCATACGAACAAGAACAAGCGCACCACGCCCGACAAGCTCGAGTTCAACAAGTATTGCAAGTGGTGCCGCCGCGCCACCTCTCACAAAGAGACCAAGTAGCGGAACCAGAAGGTATTTTTGGGACGGCCAACGCCAGCCTGCGGCACGATCGCTCTGCCCTTCAAAAGAGGGACAGGGCTATTGTCTTGTCTGGTCTCCCAGTCTCCTCTTAGGTCAGTAGCTCGAATTGGTAGAGCAGCGGACTCCAAATCCGCGGGTTGGGGGTTCGAATCCCTCCTGGCCTGCCACCCCCAGGACCCACAACATGAGAGCCCCCAGTAATGGACCGTAAGTGGACCTTCGTGATGTTCGCCGGCGGCGCCATCGTCTTGGCCTTCCTGCTCAACAAGACGGGCATGTGGGTCTGGGACTTCCTGTCGACGACGGACTTGGCCGGC
>CALFML010000575.1 GCA_937879845.1 uncultured Myxococcales bacterium | reverse complement strand
CGCGCCGTACTGCGAAGCCCTGCACAGACCCGGCCCGGCTTCGCTGTGGGCGTCAACTTTCAGGGAGCGTTCGCTCTTAAGACCGCGGCAGCAGAGGCTTAGTCATCAGAGGCGAGCCAGCGCCTGCCGCCGCTCGTGCGCTTGCCGCGACAGCGCCAGCGCCTGCCGGTAGCATTCGCCGGCTTCTTCGCTGTCCCCGCGGTTGAGTAGCAGATCCCCCATCTTGATGTAGCAAGCCGCCATCCCGGCCAGATCCCCCTGCTGCTGCTTGCGCTGGAGGATGCGGCGCAGCCGGCGCTCGCTCCCTAGCTCCGCATCACCTGCGTGCGACCGCGCTTTTGACTCGCCGCCCGACCTGCAGATTGCCAGCTCGAGCTGCGGCTCCGTAACCAAAGAAGCAAGACCAGAGGACATACGCCTCTGGTATCACCCACGCCGCGACTTCTCAAATTTTTGCTAAGAACACCTGACAAAACCTACTGCGGTGCCCATCCACGGCACCTGCCGTGCTCACGGCCCCGAGGCCGCTCCGCGCGCCAGGTACCGCGGCTGAGCATCCTCGCTACGGTTTTTCTAGGTGTTCTAAAGAGATTCCTACCAGCCGCACTTCTGGCCTTTGGTCTGCTCGGTGAGCCACGTCGATAGGGGCTTGTAGTATTCGAGCAGCGCCGCCCCATCCATTTGCTTGGTCCCGGCCACCGCCTCCAGCGCCTCCTGCCACGGCTTGCTCGCGCCCATCGCCAAAAGCGCCTTGAGCTTGTCGCCCGCCGCCCGGTTGCCATAGATCGAGCACTTGTGCAGCGGCCCCGTATGCCCCGCCGCCTGGCACAGCGCCCGGTGGAACTGGAACTGCAGGATCTTGGCCAGGAAGTACCGCGCATACGGCACGTTCGCCGGGACGTGGTACTTGGCCCCCGGATCAAACTCCGCCTCCGTCCGCGCCACCGGCGGGGTGATCCCCTGGTACTTCTGCCGCAGCTCCCACCACGACTTGTTGTACTCGGTCGGCTTGACCTTGCCGGAGAACACGTCCCACCGCCACTGGTCGATGACCTTGCCGAACGGCAGGAACGCCACCCGGTCGAGCGCATCGTGCAGAAGGAACGTCACGTCATCGAGCGGCGAGTCCACCACCGTGTCGATGAGCCCCACCTTCTTCAGGTACGTGGGCGTGATCGACAGCGCGATGGTGTCGCCGATGCCCTCGTGGAAGCCGTCGTTGGCGCCCTGCTGGAACAGGGTCGGCAGCTCGCGGTAGTACCAGTAGTAGTAGTCGTGCCCGAGCTCGTGGTGGATGGTCTGGAAGTTCTCCTGGTCGATCTCGATGCACATCTTGATGCGCAGGTCGCCGCGCATCGTGATGTCCCAGGCGCTGGCGTGGCACACCACCTCGCGGTCCTTGGGGCGCACGAACATCGACCGCTGCCAGAACGTGTCCGGCAGCGGATCCAGGCCCAGCGAGGTGAAGAACCGCTCGCCGTACTTCACGAGATCGGTCGGCGTGGTCTTTTTCGACACGAGGCGCGCCTTGACGTCGAGCCCCTTGCCCTTGCCCGCCGGCGCCACGAGCTCAAAGATATTGCCCCAGTCCTGCGCCCATACGTTGCCCAGCACGTGCGCCGGGATCGGGCCGGTCTCCGGCACCTTGGCGCCGTACTTGGCGTGCAGCTTCATGCGGGCGTAGCAGTGCAGCTGCTCGTACAGCGGCGCGACCTGCTGCCACAGGCGCTCGACTTCGGCGGTGAAGTCGTCGGCCGGCATGTCGTACTTGGCCCGCCACAGGGCGCCGACATCGGCGAAGCCGGCCTCTTTGGCGCCTTTGTTGGCCAGGGCGACATAGCGCGAGTACGGACCGCGCAGACCCTTGGCCTGATCGTGCCAGCCCTGCCAGGTGTCCTGCAGCTCGTCGTAGCTGCGGCTGGTGGCGAAGATCTTGGTCACGTCGTCGATGGTCAGGCACTTGCCGGCGAGCTTGGGCGGGCAGTACTTGGCCTTGCCGAACGCGGTCTCCATGGTCGCGGCCAGGGTGGCGAGCTCGCTGCGCTCGGCGGAAGTGGGCGGCGCGGGGAGGTCGGCGGCGAGCTTGAGCAGGTCGAACTTGCGGCGCAGCTCGGCGGGGACGCTGACGGCGTCAAAGCGCGCGGCCTCCTTGGTCTTTTTGGCCAGAAACTCCATCACCTGCTCTTGCGCCTGGGCGTTGAGCGACTCGGTGTCGTGGGTGATGTCGGTGTTCTGGGTGAACTGGACGCGCTGACCGTAGCTCCACAGGACGCGGAGCTGGGTCTCGGTGTCGTTCATGAAGGCCTGGGCCTCGGCGGCGGAGGCGCCGGCGGGAGCGGGGGGGAGCTCCTTGGGCACGGCGACCAGGGGCTTGTCCTCACGCAGGGGGGCGATCGGCTCGCAGGGGGTGCAGCTATGGACGAGCAGGGCGCCGCCGAGCAGGGTGGAGGCCCGCAAGAGGGCGCCGGAGCGGGAGCCCGAGAGCCGATTCGAGAGCAGAGTCGAGGCGGGGTAGGGCACGGTCGAACTTCTGGGAAGCATCACTCCTCCAAGGAAGGTCGCGCTATAGCACAATCGCTTTGGCGCCGCCAAGCCTGCGATGGTGGGGGGAGCGTCGTCGGGAGGGGTTGCGGGTGAGGGCGGGCAGTAGGGGCTGGATCCGTCGGACGTGCCTTGACCCTTTGCAGGCCGCGGCTGATGATGCGGGGCAGATAGGAGGTCTTATGACTCTGAGCGCCCGAGAGGATTTTATGGGTCACCGGCGGGGTTTTTATCGGCGTGGGTCCCCCTTCCCTGCGATGTTTTTTGCGGGGGACGGGCCCCCGCAAAAAACATCTCCGGTCGGCCCACGCCTATTGGCTTCCGAACAGGGGAGAAGGGGTGACCGAAGAGTAGTGCGGAGGGGGGAGCTTGGGGTCTCCTTCGCGGCGAGACTTTCTGGGGACGGGCCCCTGCAAAAAACATCTCCGGTCGGCCCACGCCTATTGGCTTCCGAAATGGGGAGAAGGGGTGACCGAAGAGTAGGGCGGGGTTTCGGGGGAGTGATGGGGGTGGGGATGCTGGGGCTGCTCTGGCTGATGGTGGGGTGCGGGGTGGTGGGGAAGGGGCCGGAGCAGGAGGTGGTGGATATGAGTCGGGCGGGGGATCTTTTGGTGGCGCCGGCTTGTTCGGTGAAAAACTGCGCGGGGTGTTGTTTGGGGGATGTGTGTCAGCCGGGGGTCAAGGCGATGGCTTGCGGGACGGGGGGAGGGGCGTGCGCGGTTTGCAGCGATGCGCAGCTGTGCGGGGCGGACTCGCAGTGCGCGTTTGATCCGAATGCGAACTGGCTGGTCGCGGTGACGCAGGCGCAGATTCTGATGACCAACCCGCAGACGGGGATGCAGTGGCGGGCGGATGGGACGATGCCGCAGCCGTTCGTGCAGTTTGATACGAATAACCGGACGGGGACGGTGGCGATCGTGGTGGCGGGGACGCCGCCGGTGTGGACGGCGAGCTGGGGGACGGGGTTTATTTACGCGGCCAAGGACCTGGTGTCCACGGGGGTCAAGCTCCAGGTGTTCGATCAGCCGAGCGGGGTGGCGGCGCAGCCGATGACGGCGGTGCATACGATTACGCTCAGCCAGCAGGACTTCGCGGCGAAAAATCTGACGTACCAGGGATGGGAGGGGGCAAAGACCCTCGGCATCTCGCTTCAGCGACGGTAAGCTGGGGGCTGCGGCGGGGGGCGCGGACCCCCTTTTGGGCGGCTCGGCGGTTTGCGCGGCAAAGGGGCCTGGGCTAGGGTGCCGCGCATGCAAACATCCGATATCACACCAATTGACCTATCCATCTACCTTCGCTCTCCGGTGTTTTCCGTGCAGGAGGGCATCTCTTTAGCGCGCGCGCTCCTGGCCGCGGCGCCAAAGGGCCTGCCGGCGCTGGTCAAGCGCACCGCGGACAAGCTGCGGCAAGCGGCGGACGCGGCGCAGGACGCGCTCTTGGAACGGCAGCGGGAGCAGAACCAGCTGAGTGAAGAGGACAGCCGGGCGCTCGACCAGGAGATGGACTCGGTCTGGGGCGGGCTGCGGCTGCGGCTGCAAGGGTATGCCTTCCTGTCGGCGGACAGCGTGCCGCAGGCGGGACGGGCGGCGGCGCTTTTGACGCAGCTTTTCGGCAGCGAGGGGACAAACTTCCTCAAGGAGAGCTACTCGACGCAGCTGGCGACGATGACGACGCTGTATAAGCGCATCACCCGCGACAAGCTGGGCAAAGAGATCGACGCGCTGTGCGGGCCGGAGTTCCTGGCGGAGATTCGCCGGCTGCTGCCGCGCTATGAGCGCATGGTCAACGCGATGCTCAGCCGGCCTGCCGTCTCGGGTCCGAGCCTGTTCGTCCACCGCAGCGCCTTGGGCCGGGCGGTGGTCGCCTATGCCACCGCGATGTGCGCGCTGGTGGACGAAGACGCCCCGGAGACCATCCAGCGCACGGTCACCGCCCTGGCGCCGATCCTGGGCCAGCGCACCGCCATCGCCGGCCGTCGTCCCACCAGCAGCGAGGACCCGGAGCTGCCGCCCGACCCGCCTTCCGCGCCAGCGCCGGCGGCCGGCTGATCCGGCGCGTCGCCCTTTCAGAACCGCAATGGACCGCCCCCAACCAGACAGCACCGGGTCGGGGGCGGTCCATGTTGGTACGGCAAATAGAGAGGTGCCGATTTACGGACTTCGATCTGCCTCGCCGAACCAGACGGCAGCCGGCTTTGGCGAAGTCGTGAAGGTTCGCAGCAGGAGCGAGCGGATTGCTTCCTGAAGGCCAGAGCCAAGGGCATAAAATGCCGCCCGGGGTTGCGCGGCCGCCTCACAGCCCGGCGACGAAAGCGCGGAGCGCGGCGAAAGCCGGGCAGCGCTGGGTGCACGCCTCTAGGTCGAGCTCCTCGGCAAGGCCGGCATTGTCGCTGGTCGCGTAGCGCGGCTTCTTACCGCCGTCGCGCGACAGGCGCATGAGCGCTTCCTTCGGCCCGACGATCTTCTCCGGCGAGGGATGGGCCGCGGTCGGCTGCCGGGCGATCTTGGTCAGCACATTCGCGTCCGCCCAGAACCACGCCTCCAGCTCCTCGACCGGGATGCAGACGTAGCAGACTGCGCCGGCGGGCGGCTGGATCTTCTCGAGCCGCTGCCGCAGCTCTGCGAGCGAGTGTCGATCCAAGTCATGGACGATGATCACGGCGCTGCAGCCGGCCCGCACCAGGTCGTTGACCCAGCGCTCCCCCTTGCGGCCGATGGCCCCGCACCCTTGGTCCGAGCGCGTCTGCACCTTGGTGCCGCCGCCGCGCAGTCGCTGCAGGATCACCCGCAGGGTCTGGCCGTCGGTCTCGTCTTCGGCGATGACGCCCAGCTGCAGCCGCGCCGGCTGGCTACGGGTCGATGCCGCCGCCATACACGAACTCCCCGAGGCTGCCCTCATCCTGAAGGTAGCCATGCACGCGCGCCGCCTGCTCATCAGAGAGCGGCTGCACGACGGTGCGACCCTCGACCCGCTCGACCAGCCGCAGCTCAGACGGCTTGGCCCAGCTGACCACCTGCGGCGAGTGCGTGGCGATGACCAGCTGCCGGTCGGCCCCGTAGGCATCAAACTCCGCGAGGAGCTTGGCCAAGAGGCCCGGATGAATACCTATTTCCGGTTCGTCGATGAGGATCTTCGGCTTAGATTGCGAACGAGAATCAGTTAATGGGATGAGAATTTCCAACATTCGCAGAGTTCCGTCTGACACTCGACCCAGGTTGACCCCGTCGATCAATATCGCAGCGATAGCATTTCTATCTGATTTGCCGGTTCCCTTATATATATCAATATCCATTTTTTTCCATAAACCGATACGCCGTCCTATTTCATCGATTTCCCGAAAACGGCCGCTTCGGCATCACTTCGGTTTGTGTCAAGGAATTTCTCAGCGTGCGCGGCGACGGCGTTTCAAATGTGCGGCAACTGATGCAACAAAGTGCCCGGGCGGTATTCCAGCTGGAGCGTTTTGAGCAGGAATTTCCCAAAGTGTTGGCAAAAATTCCGGTCGAAGGTGAAAACCTGCTGCTCGAACCCATTGGCAACCACTGCCGCGGCACCAAGTTTCTGAACGGCAATCACCTGATCGACCAGGCCCTGCTGGAAGCCTTTGAGCCGGTCTGCCAACGTCTGCCGGGC
>CALFML010000574.1 GCA_937879845.1 uncultured Myxococcales bacterium | reverse complement strand
TGCGGCACCCCGCTGCTGGCGCAGCAGGGCCCCCGCCTCCGGGGCCACCCGCTCTCCTGCCATAACTTCGAGTTTCAACTGGGGCGCGGTTTAGTTGCGGCCCCGGGAACCGTAGTTGCGGCTGCGGGAATCGTTGTTGCGGCCGCGGGAATCGTTATTGCGGCCGCAGCAGCCGTGGTTGCGTGGGCCGCGGGAGTTGCTGCGCTCGATGCCGTTGCCGTGGATGGGGGCGTCGCTGCGGTAGCGTCGGCCGCTGCAGTAGCTGCGGTGCGCGCTGCTGCGCCCCACCATGCCGCCGCCGCGCCGCCACCGCAGCAATGGTTCCTGGCCTGGCTACCGCCGCCGCTGCGCCGGCTTTGCTCGCTCCGGCCAGCGCTGCCGCGGTCCCCATCCTGGCCGGGATGAGAGTACGCAGCGCGGGAAGGTTCCAGCGCAAGCAACTGCGGCTCTAGCCACCGCTGCTGCGGCGGCAGCGACCCCGGGCGCAGCGGTAGCGCCCCTAACCGCAGCGGCAGACTTGGCGTCAGCAGCGGCAGACTTGGCGTCAGCAGCGGCAGGCTTGGCGTCCGCAGCGGCAGACTTGGTGTCTACAGCGGCGGGTTTGGCGTCAGCAGCGGCAGGCTTGGCGTCCGCAGCGGCGGGCTTGGCGTCTGCGGCAGAACCGACCTACGCGCCCGAGCTCAAAGTCACGAAGCTGGCGGCGAGCTGGCCACGGAAGACCGAGCGGACGGGGCCGCGGAGGCGGACATCCTGTTCCCCGGCCAGGACGCGGACCTGCAGGATGCCGCCGGGAAGCTGGATCTTGATCCAGTGGTCCACCTCCGACAGGCCCAGGCGGCAGGCGGCGACGGCGACGGCGCAGGCGCCGGTGCCGCAGGCTTTGGTGAGACCGCAGCCGCGCTCCCAGACCACGACCTCGTAGTCATCGCTGGCGCGGCGGTGGCAGAGCTCGACGTTGGTGCGCTCGGGGAAGACGGGGTGGTTTTCCACCAGGGGGCCGACGCGCTGCGCCAGCGGCCCCAGGCCTTGGCTGCGCATCTCCGGGGTGGTGAAGATCACCGCGTGCGGGTTGCCCATCGACACCGCGGTGATGCGCAGCGTCTCCCGATCGCACAGCAAAGGCTCGCCCAGGCACAGAGCGGCCGGGGGTCCCAGCATCGGCAGCGCCGCCCGCTGGAGGCGCGGCGCGCCCATGCCGATTTCGATTTCCCACTCGGCGGTGGGGTCAACGGCGGTGCCCGGCGGACGGTTCAGCTGGCAGCGCAGGACGCCGGCCGTGGTCTCGATGACAATCGCCGGCGCGGCGGCGCTCGCGGCAGCTGCCGAAAGAGCCGCGGGATCCTGCTCTAGCAGATACTTGGCGACGCAGCGCAGGCCGTTGCCGCACATCTGGGCTTCGCTGCCGTCGGCATTGAGGACCCGCATGCGCGCCGCGGCGGCGACGCCGGGCTGGGCCGGGAGCACCGCCAGCACGCCGTCTGCTCCGACCCCGCGGTGGCGGTCGCAGAGCCGACGGATGGCTGCCGGCTCGTCGAGCCAGGCCGGCGCCGGAGCCTGGCGCAGATCCACAAGCACGAAGTCGTTGCCTAGCCCCTCCATCTTGACGAAACAGATGGGAGAGCCGACCGCGGCAACGCGTGGCGAGGATTGGGTCAAGGATTGGCTGGGGGAGCGGGCGCCGGGCTCTTTTGCGCCGCCGGTGCGGCAGTTCCTGCGGCTGCGGGAGCCGGGTTCGGCTTGGCCGGCGGAGCTGCGGGGGCCGCCGCCGGCTTGACGGGCGCCGGTGCGGCCGCGGGAATCGGCGGCTTGTCGGCTGCGGGGGCGGCGGGTTTGGCTGCGGCCGGAGCCGGCGCGGTGGCCGGCGCCGCCGGTGCGGGCTTGGCGTCACCGGTCGCTGCGGGTTTGGCCGCCGGGGTCGCTGCGGGAGCGGCCGGCTTCTTGTCGTCGGGTTTGGCCGCCGGCGCTGCGGTGGGAGCGGCCGGCTTTTTGTCATCGGGGTTTGGGCCCGGCGCGGCGGCGCCTGGCTCGGCGGGGGCTCCGGGCGCCTCGGGCGCTGCTTCGGCGCCGCCGGGCGTGGTCGGCTCGGTCGCGGCCCCGGGAGTCTCGCTGCCGGGGGCGGCGCCGGCTGCCGCGGCTTTGGCTGCCTCTTCGATGGCGCGCTGGGCGGCTTGCTTTTCGACTTCGGCCTTGAGCGCCTGCTCGGCCTTTTTCTTGGCCGACTGCTCATCCTTCTTCTTGCGCGCCTGGGCGGTCTTTTGCAGCTTGACCGAGTCCGACTGGCTGTTGATGTACGACAGCGTCAGCGCCGTGAGCATGAACACGACGGCGATCGCCGTGGTCAGCCGCTCCAAAAACGAGCTCGCCCCGCGTCCGCCGAAGACCTGCTGCGAGGTCGCCCCGCCGAGCGCGCCGACCCCGCCGCCTTTGCCGGCCTGCAGGAGGATGACCAGCATCAGGAACAGGCAGACTAGGACATGGATCGTGTACAGGAGGTAGATCATGACGCGGGAGCCTCGTTAAAGCGGACGATCTGCAAAAATTCCTCGGCCTTGAGCGACGCGCCGCCAACGAGCACGCCATCGACGTCGGGTTGCGCCATCAGTCCGGCGATATTGTTCGATTTCACGGAGCCACCGTACAAAATTCGCAGCGATTTGGCTACTTCGCCAAGCTGGCTGTGCAGATACTGACGGATAAAGTCGTGCACCTCCTGCGCCTGCTCGGTGGTGGCGACGCGGCCGGTGCCGATGGCCCACACCGGCTCGTAGGCGATGACGGTCTTTTCCAGCATCTCCGGGGTAAAGCCGAACAGCCCCTCGCCGAGCTGGCCGAACAGCCGGCCGCGCATCTCGCCGGCGTCGCGCTCTTTTTCCGTCTCCCCGACGCAGACGATCGGCCGCATGCCGGCTTTGAGGACCGCCTTGGCCTTGAGGTTGACCGCGGCGTCGGTCTCGCCGAACTGGTGCCGCCGCTCGGAGTGGCCGACCAGCACGTAGCGGCAGCCGACGTCGGCCAGCATGAGCGGCGAGATCTCACCGGTGAACGCCCCCTGCGGCTCCCAGAAGCAGGTCTGGGCGCCCAGCGCCACCTGCGACCCCTGGAGCCGCTGCGACACGGCGTACAAGGCGGTAAACGGCGGCACCAGCGCGACCTCCACCCGGTGGCCGTGCACCGTCGGGGCGACCACGTTCTTCACCGCCGTAGCGAGCTCCAGGGCCTCGGCGACCGTTTTGAACATCTTCCAGTTGCCGACTACTAGGGAAGGGCGATGGCTCATATGGAACTCCCGCTCTCGCGCAGTGAGGTGATTCCGGGCAGGGCCTGTCCCTCGACGAACTCGAGCGAAGCCCCGCCCCCTGTGGATACATGCGAAATTTTGGCGGCAACACCGGCCGCGTGTACAGCTGCTCCTAAATCGCCGCCGCCCACTACGGTGAGCGCCCGGCTTTCGGCCAGGGCGCGGGCAATCGCCAGCGTAGCAGTGGCAAACGGCGGCCGCTCGCACACTCCAAGCGGTCCGTTCCAGAATACCGTGCGTGCCGTGGCGATGCGCAGGGCAAAGCGGCTGACCGTCTTTGGCCCCAGATCGAGCGCCATGGTGCGGTCGGGCACCTGGCCGACCTCCACCACCTCGCCGGCGTCGCTGCTCGGACCGGTGGCGACGACCAGATCGGTCGGCAGGAGGATCTCGACCTTGCTCGTCTCAAAGCGCTTGAGGAAGTTGCGCGCCACGGTCAGCCGGTCGGTCTCCACCCGCGAAGCGGCCAGGTCGTAGCCTTGCGCGGCAAGGAACGTGTTGGCCATGGCGCCGCCGATGAGGATCGCATCGGCGCGGTTGGCCAGGCTCTCTAGGACCGCGAGCTTGTCCGAGACCTTGGCGCCGCCGATCACCACCACGAACGGGCGCTCGGGGCTCGGGCCGAGCCGGCTCAGGAACTCGACCTCGCGCTGGAGCAGCAGGCCGGCGCCCTTGTGGCCGGGCGGAAAGAACTTGACCATGCCGACGGTGGAGGCGTGCACGCGGTGGGCGGTGGCGAAGGCGTCGTTGACGTAGATGTCGGCAAGGCCGGCCAGGGCCTTGGCCAGGGACTCGTCGTTTTTTTCCTCGCCGGGCTCCCAGCGCAGGTTCTCTAAAACCGCGACCTCGCCGTCGCGCAGATCGGCGACCACTTTGCGGGCTCCGTCGCCGACCACCTCATCGGTGAGCCGCACCTCCTTGACCTGCGGCGCCAGAAGCTCCGCCAGCCGCGCCGCCACCGGCAAAAGCGACGTGCTCGCCGACTTGCCCGACGGCCGCCCCAGGTGCGAGGCCAGGACCACCCGCGCCCCGCGCTCGACCAGGTGGCGGATCGTCGGCAGCGCCGCCTGGATGCGCGAATCGTCGGTGATCTCGCCGTTTTTGCCCTGCGGTACGTTGAAGTCGACCCGGACAAAGACCCGCCGGCCGGAGACCGGAAGCTCGGTTACCGGCCGGATGTTCAGCATGCTCGCCATGAATCGCTCCTGCACCTAGGCCGCAGCTTTCTTGGCGACAAACTTGGCCAGCTCATACAGCCGGGTAGCGTAACCCACCTCATTGTCGTACCAAGCCAGCACCTTGACCAAGTCGCCGATGCGCTGCGTCGAGCCCAGGTCCACGGTGGCGGAGTGGGGATCGCCGTTGTAGTCGCACGACACGGTCGGCTCGTCCGTGGTCGCCAGGATGCCCAAGTAGCGCGGATCGGCGGCGGCGGCGATGAACGCCTGGTTGACCTGCTCGACGCTGGCCGCCTTGCCAAGGCGCACCGTCAAGTCGACGACCGAGACGTTGGGGGTCGGCACGCGCATGGAGTAGCCGTCGAGCTTCCCGCGCAGGGCGGGAATGACCTCGGCGAGCGACTTGGCGGCGCCGGTGGTGGTCGGGATCATCGAAAGCCCCGCGGCGCGCGCCCGCCGCATGTCCTTGTGCGGCTGGTCGAGGATGCGCTGGTCGTTGGTGTAGCTGTGGATGGTGGTCATAAGGCCGCTCTCGATGCCGAAGTTTTCGAGCAGGACCTTGGCCACCGCCGCCAGGCAGTTGGTGGTGCAGCTGGCGTTGGAGATGATGTGGTGGCGGGCGGGATCGTAGCTGTCCAGGTTGATGCCGACCGCCAGGGTGACATCCGGATCCTTGGCCGGGGCGGAGATGAGGACTTTCTTGGCCCCGCCGCTGTCGCGGTGGGCGCGGGCGCGGGCGGCTTCGGTGAAAAGGCCGGTCGACTCGATGACGATGTCGGCGCCGACCGCTTGCCAGTTGAGCTTGGTCAGATCTTTTTCCGCCGTCGCCAGGGTCGGCCGATCATCGATCAAGATGTGCTGACCTTCCACCCGCAAGCTGCCGGGGAAGCGCCCGTGCACCGAGTCGTATTTGAGCAGGTGGCAGAGCGTCTTCACGTCGGTCAGATCGTTTACGGCGACCAGCTCGCACTCGCTGCGGGCGGGGTCCTTGCAAAAGGCGCGAACCACGGAGCGGCCGATTCGTCCCAAGCCGTTGATGCCGATGCGCACTGCCATGAGGAGCCCTCCGCGGGGGGTGCCAAGCTGGGCTTGGCCGAAGCTGAGTTTGGCCGAAAGAAAGGATACCGTAAGCGAAAATAGCGGCGAAGGATAGTTGCGCCACGGGGCCAGGTCAAGCCGCAGGTCAAGCCCGGGTTAGGCCCCGGGTTAGGTCTAGATCAATGAGGGGCGCGGGCCAGGGAGGGGCCGAGCGCGGCTTCGGCGCGCTTTTCGCGGTCGCGGTCCATGAGGCGGGCTTTTTCGCGGTTTCCTTCGGGGCGGGTGACTAGACCCGCGGCCAGGAGCTGCTCGCGCTGTTCGCGCAGCTCGCGCTCGCGGCGGCGCTCTAGGCGGCGGTCGCGGGCCAGGCGTGGATCCTCACCGTCCGGGGCGGCGGTCGCGACGGCGTCGGGAGCGGCGGGGCCGCGGGGCGGGAAGCCGATGTGCGACAGGCCGCGGACGCTGCACTCCGGTCCGGGATGGCGGCTGTTGCGGTAGCACGGCGGGGCGTCGAGCATCGCCACGTCGATGGACTCGTAGCCGCGCCCGCGCAGGTGCTCGGTGAAGTGCGCCGCGCGCTGGATGCTGTAGTGCCAGATGTCGCCGTGCGGGTAGGTGAGCTGCTCCGACTTGACGGTGCGCAGCACCAGCGCCCGGTCGTCAAAGGGCAGGGCGTCGAGGTTCTGGCGGAACTTTTGGCCGTAGCGGAACCAGGACTCGGCGTTCGATAGATACAGGACGTGCATCGGCACACCGGCGGTGCGGGCGGCCTGGGCGATCGCCTGCATCGTCGTCGGCCCGGTCAGATCCCCGTGCCGCGGCACCAGCAAGCGCGCCGCCGCCAGCTTGCGGATGTGCTCAAAAAGCGCCGGATCGCCGAGCCAGGTCACCGCCCGGCCGGCCCAGCGGTACTCGGCGGTCTTGTGCAGGTGCAGGCTCAGGTCCTCACGGTAGGCGTGGTAGACGGCGAGGATGGCGCGGCGCTCCGCCTCATCCAGCGTGGGGTAGTAGGCGGCGACGGCGCGCTCGACCGCCGGCTGCTGCGGCGGATCGAATAGGGCGATAAACTCCGCCGGCGTCTTGGCCGCGGTGAGCAGCGCCGCGTACAGCCGGTGCATCCGCACCACCGCGGCGTCCAGGTCGACCAGCCACAGCACCTGCGCCTGCGCCGCCGCGGCCATCGTGTAGTTCTGATCGCCGCCGACCCCGAGGTAGCCGCCGCCGAGCCTCGCGAGATCGGCGAAGAACAGATCGTGCCGGCGCTCGTTGGACCACATATAGTGCCGGCGGACGGTATGCGTCGGCTCATCGACCGCCGCCGCCGCCTGCTGCGCCAGCGCCGCCGCATCGCCGGCCGCCGGGAGCCCCGGTCCCGCTGTCCCCGGCGGCGCGGCTTTGGTAGTGGCCGCCGCCGGTTCCATCGCTGCAAGCGGCGCCGTGGCGGCCGCGAAGAGGGTTCCCCACACGCACACAAGCGGCCCCGCCCACCGTGTGTGCCGGCGCAAAAAGTTTGGCACAGCAGTACTATACCACCGTCTTACGCTCGCTACGATAGCGACCCAGACCGCCCGCGCCGCCGCGCTTGCGGGCAGCCTTGCCCCGCGCGGCTTTTCTTCATCGGGCTTGCATCCGGGGCGCCGGCCGGGCTAGTGTGCTGCCGTTCTCGTCGGAGTCGGTGATGGGGTCGCTGGTTGCGTACGGCCGCTTGGCCAAGCCTTGGGGCCGCGCGCAACGGGAGGAAAGTCCGGGCTTCACAGGGTAGGATGCCGGTTAACGGCCGGTCGAGGTGACTCGCAGGAAAGTGCCACAGAAAATAAACCGCCGCGGACCGCCGGCGCCTTCGTATTACTAGGCAAGGGCGGCCCCGCGGTAAGGGTGAAAAGGTGCGGTAAGAGCGCACCGGGCCGCTGGTAACAGAGGCCGCAAGGTAAACCCCATCCGAAGCAAGACCGCGTAGGGAGCGGGCGCTCGTCCCGAGGTGGCCCGCCTCGTCAGCTTCACCGCTGTGCTCCCAGGTAGGTTGCTTGAGCCGCCGAGCAATCGGCGGCCTAGATGAATGGCCCCGCGCCGCAAGGCACACAGAACCCGGCTTACCGCCGACTCCGATGAGAACACTTTCCCCGCTTGCGCCCCAGAACCAAAGAAGGAGCCTGCCCCGTGTCTTCTGAGAGCCACTACAAGAGCAACCTCCGCGATCTAAAGTTCAATGTCTTTGAGTTTCACAATCTCGGGCAGCGGGTGCTCGGGCGGGCGCCGTTCACACTGCTCGATGAGGCGGCGGCGCGCCAGACCCTCCTGCAGATGGAGAAGATGGCGGCGGGCGAGCTGTCGTCAAGCTTCGCCGCCGCCGACCGCCAGCCGCCGGTGCTCGGGGCCGACGGCGAGGTGCGGCTCTCCGAGCCGATCCGGCGGACGCTGCGGGCGTATCTCGACAACGACTGGCACCTCCTAGAGATGCCCGAGCACCTGGGCGGCATGGCGGCGCCGCCGTCGCTCGGCTGGGCGCACTTCGAGATGCTCATCGGCAGCAACCCCGCGGTGGCGTTCTACGTGACCTCGATCTTCATGGGCCGCATCATCGACCGCTTCGCCACGGCGGAACAGAAGCAGCGCCTGTTCCCGCGCATGGTGCAGGAGGGCTGGGGCTGCACCATGGTCCTCACCGAGCCCGATGCCGGCTCGGACGTCGGCGCCGGCCGCACCCGCGCCCGCCACATCCAGGGCGACGAGTGGCACATCGAAGGCGTCAAGCGCTTCATCACTGCGGCCGAGTTCGATCTCAGCCCGAACATCGTGCACCTCGTGCTGGCGCGGCCCGAAGGTGCGGGTCCGGGGACCAAGGGACTGTCCCTGTTCATCGTGCCCAAGATCTGGGTGGAAAAGGACGGCAGCTTCGCGGAGCGCAACGGCGTCCGGGTCACCAACGTCGAGCACAAGATGGGGCTGCGCGGCTCCGCCACCTGCGAGCTGACCTTCGGCGAGGACGGGCCGGCGCGCGGGCTCCTTTTGGGCAACGATCACAGCGGCATCCACCAGATGTTCCACATCATCGAGCAGGCGCGCATGGCCATCGGCATCAAGTCGATGTCGACGCTCTCCACCGCCTACCATCATGCCCTGGCCTACGCGCGCGAGCGGATTCAGGGGCCGGATCTGCTGCAGGTGATGGATAAGAGCTCGCCGCGGGTGCCGATCATCCGCCATCCGGATGTGCGGCGGATGCTGATGATGCAGAAGGCGCACGCCGAAGGCATGCGGGCGCTCGTGTTCTTCGCCGCGGCGATTCAAGACGAGGTGGCGATCCGCGGCGGCCACGGCGCCAAGGCGGCGGCGGAGCTTGACCGGCTCAACGACCTTCTGCTGCCGCTCATCAAGGGATACTGCTCGGAGAAAGCGTACGAGCTGCTGGCGCTGTCGCTGCAGTGCTTCGGCGGCTCGGGATATCTTCAGGACTATCCGATCGAGCAGTACATCCGCGATCAGAAGATCGACTCCCTGTATGAAGGGACGACGCACATCCAGGCGCTCGATCTTCTCATGCGCAAGATCGGCCGCGATGGCGGAAACACGCTGCGCGGGCTCTTGGCGCAGATTCACAAGACCCTTGGGGAAGAGGAAGGCGGCGCTTCGCTGGCCAAGGAGCGGGACGCTCTCAAAGAGGCGCTGGAGCATGTCGAGGCGATGCTGATGGCGCTGCTCGGCAAGCTCGGGGAGTCGCTGTACCACGCCGGGCTGCAAGGGAATCGGATGCTGATGGCGCTGGCGGAGGTATGCATCGGCTGGCTGCTCGTGCGGCACGCGGCGCTGTGTGACAAGAAGCTGGCCGAGCTGCAGGGAGCCGGCAGTGGGGACGCGGAAGGGGATGCGGCGTTTTACGCCGGCAAGATCGCCAGCGCGCGGTTTTTCTGCGCCGAGATCCTGCCGCGCCTCGCCGTGGAGCGGCGGCTCGTGGAGCATAGCGCGCTCGATCTCATGCAGCTGCCGGACGCGGCCTTCGGGAATTAGAGCTCTCGGGCGGCGACCGAAGAGAGGATTTGCTGCAGCGCCTCCAGATCCACCGGCTTTACCAGATGATGGTCGAAGCCGGCGGCGCGGGTGCGCTGGCGGTCGCCCTGCTGCCCGTAGCCGGTCATGGCCACTAAAAGCGGGCGGTGGCGGAGGGTCATCTGCTGGACGCGCTGCGCGACCTCATAGCCGGTGAGACCGGGCAGCCCGAGGTCAAGGAGGATGATGTTCGGCTGGAACTCCATGACCGCGGGCAGCGCAGACGGTCCATCGTACGCGGTGCGCACGGTGTGGCCGGAGAGCTGGAGGAGCATCTCCATGGTCTCGGCGGAGTCGCGGTTGTCATCGACGACCAGGATGCGGTGCGATGCGGCAAGGCGCGGGCCCTGGGCCTCCTCCTTATGTAGGGGCGGGGGTTCGCTGCGTTTGTGCAGCGGCAGCTGCAGCGTAAACTCGCTGCCGCGATTGAGGCCGGCGCTGCTGGCGGCGATGCTGCCGCCGTGCAGGTTGACGATCTCGCGCGTCAGGGTAAGACCGACTCCGAGTCCGCTGCTGCGGCGGCCAAGAGGCGGCTCTCCTTGGACGAACAGTTCGAAGATGGACGGCAGCAGCTCTTGGGTGATTCCAACACCAGTGTCACGCACGGTAAGCTCCACGGTTTCCTCTAGCTGTTTCACGGTGACGCTTATATGACCGCCGGCCGGGGTAAACTGCGAGGCGTTGCGCAAAAGGTTCACCATCGACTGCACAAGCCGGGTGAGATCCCCCAGCACCCACGGCGGCTGCGGCCCGAGCGAAACCGTCAGCTTCTGCTCGCGCTCATCCAAAATGGACTGGCACGCTTCGACGGCTTCGCTCACGATTGCGGTCACGCAGATCGGTTCACGGCTCAAATTCATCTTGCCGCTGGTGATGCGGCTCACATCCAGCAAGTCATCGACCAGCCGCGCCATCTGATTGATCTGGCGGTTGAGCACATCGCGCGCCCAGATGGTGCGCGGCTCGGCGGAATCAAATTGCATGATGCGTACGGCGTTGCGCATGGGAGCAAGCGGGTTGCGCAGCTCATGCGCGAGCATGGCGAGGAACACTTGCATACGTCGGGCCGCCGCCTCCTCGAACGCAGCTTGGGAGGGGGAGCTCGCCGCATTTTCCTCCTCTTTTTCGGCTGTGGCGTGGCGATCTTCAGGCACTGTGCTCCCTCCCTCTGCCGGCGACTGCTGTGTCAGATCTGTCCCATGTGTCAAAAACGCCCAGCACAGGTTGAGGGCTGCACGGTGCAGACAACGGCTGACGGGCTCACGTCCACGATGATTGCGCGACGCATAGGCTTTCTTTCGATGGCGGTTGGTCCCGGTGAACGGGATACATGCTTGCAGAAATCGTACCGCTCCCGCGATCGGCGCTGCGGTGGGCGGGTGTGGGTCGGGCTAGGGCAGGGACGTACGGCGGCGGCTCAGTCGCCGCGTTCGTGGGCCGGTCGGGCGCAGCAGCGTATGAGCCAAGGATTGAGGTTGGTATAGGAGTCGAGCTCGATACCGAACATGCGCATATAAGAAGCCCATGAGACCAGATGCACATCGACGATCGAGAATGCGCCGCCTAGCAGATACGGCCGGTTGTGCAGTCCCTCATCCAAGATGCGCAACAGATCGACGACTTCCTCGCGTGCCAAGACCGCGGCTTTGTGATTGCGCTGCTCGGCCGGAAATCGATCCGAACTATTGCGGAAGAACCGCGACAGCGCTTCTCCCAGCGTCACCCCGCACCACACGAGCCAGCGCAGCGCCTCGCCGCGCTGCGGCCCCGCGGCGGGAAACAGCCCGCGGTCGACGCCGAAGGTCTCGCCGAGATAAATCTGAATCGCTACGGACTCAAAGATAGCGACTCCTTTATGCACCAGCACCGGAACTTTGCCATTTGGATTCAGGCGCAGAAAATCCCGCTGCCGCTGCTCGCGTTTCTGCAGATCGATCCGGACTTTTTCGTACGGAACGCCAAGCTCCTCCAGCGTCCAGTGAACCGGTGTGGCGTTGGACTGGGGAGAATAATAAAAAACCAGGCTCATGTGCGGCTCCTTTGGCTGCTTTCCTTGTCGTGTTCGGCAACGGGAAAAGAGATGGCGCAACATTAGGAGCGTGGTCTGGCCGCTAGCAAGGAAGAACTGCTGCGGAATGCGGAGGAATGAAAAAAGATAGCGGACGGGTTTGCTACGTAGCGGAGTCGGCGGCTGGGAGATCTGCGACCTCAGCGCTGATGCGTCCGGTTACGGTCCGCACGCACAAGCGCAGAAAGCCGCGCGCGGCCCACAGCGGGCGGCCCAGGTTCTGCGGCGTATTGCCCTCGAACAAAGGATGCGCCGCAGTTGCCAGCGTGAACGCGGCGGCGCCCCCTATAAGGAGCGGGGAGAGGCGGCGGCGGCGCACGGCGGCGTACATTCCCACGGCTGCGGCGCCCAGTGCGGCGACGTGCATAAAGCGGGTCACCGGACGGCGGTGGGAAGAGAGGAAGTGGGGCCAGAACTGCTCGAAGGTCGCAAGCTGGGACATATTTTTTACACTCTCTGGGTTTGGGTTGGGATTCGAAGTTTGGGACGGATTGGTAAACGGCGGAGCCGGGGTTAGGCGTCAAAGCAGTCACGCCGCGGGTCCCCCTACCCTGCGATGTTTCCGCCTTTGGACAAGCCCCCGCCGAAAACATCTCCGGTCGGCCCACGGCTAAGGCTTCCGACGGAGTCGGCAGATGTGACCATCCGAAAGGTTTAGATCGGACAAATTTTATCGTTGGTTGTAACTTTTCCTAAGGCCCAGGTACTCTAAACGGCGGAGATCGTGGACTGCCGCGCCGAGCGTTTGCGCGGCATGCGAAGGAAATTTCAAATATGTCCGCCAATGTAGCCCATTCTCGTCGTCGTGATGCCTATGAACTCCGGAATCTCAGCTTGGGGCGCAAGCTAGTCTCCACAGCGCTATTGTGCGGAGGTCTGGCAATCTTCCTTATGTCCTGGCTCGGCGGCGTCACGCTGGTCAGCTGGACTTCCAATGCGCCGCTCATCAGCCGCTGGGGCGACGCCCTGGGCGAAGTCGCGGGCATGTATCCAAAGCTTTTCGGAGTCTTGTTCGCCACCAACATCGGCTCGCTGGCGCTGCTGTTTCTCGTCTCGCGCAGCTTGTTCCGGCGCAGCGCGCTGCGCGTCCGGGTGCGCATCGCCGTATCCATTCTCGCGGTGCTGGTGCTCATCGTTCACACCTCCCTGTGGGCGCTCCTGCCGATGAACACGCTGGCCCGCACGCTCGCCGGACCGGTGGGCGTGGTCACGGATCTGGTGCTGCTCTTTTATGTCGCGGTGCCGCTCGGGCAGATCTGGATCTACCAGCGCTGGAACGCTCCCGGAGGCCGCAAACACCGCGTCATCATCGTCGGCGGCGGCTTCGCCGGACTGTATGCGGCGATGGATCTGGACAAGACCCTTGGCCACCACAAGGATCTGGAGATCCTCCTTATCGATCGCAATAACTACTTCCTGTTTCCTCCGCTTTTGCCCAGCGCCGCCACCGGAACCGTAGAGTCGCGGCAGGTGACCTTCCCGTTCCGCCGCATTCTGGAGACCACCAACATCGTCTTTCACATGGCCAACGTGGAGAAGATCGATCCGGCGCGCCAGGTCGTGCACACCACCGCCACGGCGGACAGCAAGATCGCCCTGGAGCTCAGCTACGACTACCTTGTGCTGTGTCCGGGCTCGACGACCCAGACCTTCGGCACGGCCGGCGTCAAAGAGCACGCGATGTTCATGCGCGAGCTGGCCGACGCCATGGCCGTGCGCGACCGCGTCAT
>CALFML010000573.1 GCA_937879845.1 uncultured Myxococcales bacterium | reverse complement strand
ACACGACGCTCTTCCGATCTCGCCCCGGCCGCCGCGATCTCCGCCCCGGCCGCCACCACCCCGGAAGCCGCCGCCGCCGCCGCCACCGCCGCCGCCGCCACGGTCCTCACGCGGACGGGCTTCGTTCACGGTCAAGGTGCGGTTGTTGGAGACATGCCCGTTCATCGACTTGATGGCGTTCTGCGCCTCAGCGTCGCTGCCCATCTCGACGAACCCGAAGCCCTTGCTGCGGCCGGTATCGCGATCTTCGATCACTTGAGCGCTCTCAACGTGGCCGTACGGAGCGAACATTTGCTCCAAGTCCGAGCTGCTCACCGTATACGCAAGATTTCCAACGTACAGCTTCTTGCCCATGTGCCTCTCCTGTGCCGGGCCTAGTGCCCGCGGTTTCTGTCAGTTAAGCAAGTCAGGTGCGGGAGTCGTGGGCTGACGCTGAGACGCTTGCGAGACAACATACAAGTCGGTTTCCGTTCGCTTCCAGTGCCGTATCCGCAGCCGTGCCTGAGTAACTTAATGGTGCCTTCTAGGCAGTACACCAGGAAGCCCGCCTGGCGATAGCAAAATCGTCCTTTCTCTCGGACAGCTGGCGGCCATCTGGCGGCCATCTGGGCCGGCCTTTACGCGCAAGCGGGCCGATTCTGCGACCGATTTCGCGGGCCTACCCGCCCTTACGCAAGAGCCGCTGTGGGGGATTGTGGCGAGCCGTGCGCCGCGTGCTAGGGTCCGGCGCGGAAGGCCGCATGCACCTTTTTGCCATCGACTACCTCGTCATCGCCATCTACTTCCTGTTCGTGCTGAGCATCGGTTTTTTGCTCAAACGCAAGATGCGCACGAGCAGCGACTTCTTTCTGTCGGGGCGGGCGATTCCGGCGTGGGTCACGGGCCTGGCGTTCCTGTCGGCCAACCTCGGGGCGCAGGAGGTCATCGGCATGGGCGCGAGCGGCGCCAAGTACGGCATCGCCACCGCCCACTTCTACTGGCTGGGGGCGATTCCGGCGATGGTGTTTGTGGGGCTTTACATGATGCCGTTTTATTACGGCTCGCGCGCCCGCTCGGTGCCGGAGTATCTGAAGCTGCGGTTTGATGAGAAGACCCGCGCCTGGAACGCCGTGTCGTTCGCCGTGATGACGGTGTTTTCTTCCGGCGTGTCGATGTATGCGATGGGGAAGCTCTTGCAGCTGCTCCTCGGCTGGGACTTCAGCGTCTCGGTGCTGCTGTCGGCGGCGATCGTGCTCGCGTATACGTTCCTCGGCGGGCTGACCTCGGCCATCTACAACGAGGTGCTGCAGTTCTTCCTCATCGTGCTCGGATTTTTGCCGCTCGTGACGCTGGGGCTCATCGATGTCGGCGGTCCGTCCGGCCTGCACGCGCGCCTTGTCGCCCAGTCGCTGGCCCGCGGCGCGCCGCCCGAAGCGCTGACCAGCGCCTGGCGGTATCTGGGCGATCCGAGCCGCAACCCGATGGGCGTGGAGTGGTTCGGCCTGGCCATGGGTCTGGGCTTCGTGCTGTCGTTCGGTTACTGGTGCACCGATTTCCTGGTCGTCCAGCGGGCGATGGCCGCCGAGTCGATGACCGCCGCCCGGCGCACGCCGCTCATCGCCGCGGTGCCCAAGATGCTGTTTCCGTTCCTGGTCATCCTGCCCGGCCTCCTTGCCCTCACCGCGCCGCAGCCGACAGCTGGCACGATGCGCGGCGCCGGGGATCCGCCCGCGGTGAGCAGTGACGCGGTCTCCCAGAGCGCCGCCGCGCCGAATCTAGCGACCGGCCTCATCCCGGCCAAGCGCGACGAACGCACCGGTCAAGCGCTGCGCGGCAGCGATGGCCGCATCGAGCTCGATTACGACCTGGCGACACCGCTCCTGCTCCAGCGCTATTTCCCGGCCGGGCTCCTGGGCCTTGGGCTGTGCGCGCTGATTGCCTCGTTCATGTCGGGGATGGCGGGCAACACGACGGCGTTCAACACGGTTTGGACCTACGACATCTACCAGAGCTACATCAACAAAACGGCATCGGATCAGCACTACTTATGGATGGGCCGGATGTCCACCGTAGTCGGGATCTCCATATCGATATTGGC
This sequence comes from uncultured Myxococcales bacterium, assembly GCA_937879845.1. Lineage (GTDB taxonomy): Bacteria > Myxococcota_A > Polyangia > Palsa-1104 > JAEUJZ01 > CALFML01. Next base: position 12,297 of record CALFML010000573.1, on the reverse strand, counting down.
GGCGTATGTCGCCCGGCAATTCAACAACATCATGGATCTTTTGCAGCTCGTGTTTGCCTTTGTCAACGCGCCGCTATTTGCCACATTTTTACTCGGAATGTTCAGCCGCTGGGCGACCGGGCACGGCGCTTTTTTCGGACTGCTCGGGGGGACGGTCGCCGCCGCTGGACATCACGGGCTGACGCTGCCGGCGGGAGCGAGCGCGGGCCTCAAAGGCGGCTTCCTCGGCCGGGTCGTGCATCATTACCCAAGCGAGATGGCGCAAAACTTCTGGACCGCGATCTTCGCCTTTACCGCTTGCTTGGTCCTGACCACGGCAATCTCGTTATTTACCAAACCCCGCGATCCGCAAGAGCTGCGCGGCCTAGTTTATTCGCTCACCGCCAAGCCGCAAGAAGAAGGCCTGCGCTTTTATCAGCAGCCGGCGGTCCTCGGGGCCGTGGTGATCGTGCTTACGGTGGTGCTTAATATCATCTTCTGGTGATCCGAATAAGCTAAGCGAAGAGCAAGGAGCCTATCGGATGGTCACAACCAAAGTAGTAACCGGCGCGGGTCCCCCTACCCTGCGATGTTTCCGTCGGACCTTACGGCCCGCCGAAAACATCTCCGGTCGGCCCACGCCTGCTTGCTCCCGACGGAATTTCAAGATGTTACTAACAGATAGACAAGGAGCCTTCCGTTGGGATTTGATCTGCGCTGGCCGATAGGCCTTATGTTCACAATGCTCGGCGCGCTGCTCGCGGTTTATGGCGCAGCGACGGCGGGGGATCCTATGTACGCGCGGTCGCTCGGGTACAACGTCAACCTGCTGTGGGGCGTGGTGCTGGGGCTATTCGGTGGGAGCCTGCTCGGGCTGTGGCGCCTGGGACGGCGGCGCGGCGCGGCTAGCGCGGATGGAGACGATCGAAAAGCGGCGCGAACTGCGGATCGATGAAGAACGTGCACAGGTCGCGCACGTCGGCTTCGGCCTCCGCCTGCGGGTCGGCGCCGTGGTGGTCTAGACGCAGGAAGTAGCCGTCCTGTCCGGCGTCGCTGCTCGCCGGCAAATCAATGCCGCGAATGACGTTCACGGCGCCGAGCAGGTCGCCGGAGAAGAGCAGGCCGGCGCGATGCAGGGTCCGCCGCACCGCCTGCCGCCAGGCCACGGTCGAAAACGTGACGTCCGGCTGGTCGCGCAAAAGCTCGGTCAGGCGCTTGACGGCGCGATACGCCAGATCGCGCTTCCACGCCGCCACGTCGTCGGCAGGCTTGGTCGCATGGCGCGGGTGGAACGCCCGCACCGCGAGCCCCAGCAGCTTGCCCAGATCCGCCGGCGGCATCGCTGCCGCCAGGATGTACTCGGGCCGCAGCCCCTCGACGCCGCGGCCGAGGATGAACTGGATCTCGCCGGCCGGACGCTTGCTGAGCGCCGGCGAGCACACAAGCGCCGTCGGCATGCGCGCGAACACCTTGGGCAGCACGTGCTGCTGCGCCGCCGGCCGGTACAAGCCCGCGCGCTGGTTGCCCAGGACCCGGCACGCCGTGGCGAAGGTCCGCGCCAGCTCATCCGCCGAGGACTCCAGCGGCTGCAGCCGGTCGGTGCTGGCCACGCCGAAGCTATCGAGCGTCGGCGCCTTGAGCCCGAAGACGCCGTCCCACAGCGCCGCCATCACATCGGCCAGGGCTCGAGCCGGCGGGATGGCCCAGCGCGCGTGATCGCTCTCATCCAGGCGGATGCCCGCCGGCACCAGCGGCAGCGGCGCCGGCGGCGCGATCCCCGGATCGAGCAGCGCCAGCAGCTGCTGCAGCCGCAGCGCCGTGCCGCGATGACCGCTCTGTTCCGAAAGAAGCTTGAGTCGGCCCAAAAGCTCGCGGTCGAGCGGCTCGTGACGCAGGAGCACGAGCAGGTGGGTCCGCGCCCGGTCGGCTTCGCTGTCGGACAGGACCTCCAGCGCCGCCCGCCGCAGCGAGAACTCGACCTCCGGGGCCGCCGCGGCCGGAGCGCACAGGGCGATGGCGCGATCGTACGAACCGGCGGCCGCGCCGCCCTGCCCTTGCCCGAGCTGAGACTGCGCCGTCCGCTGCCAAAGGGTCATAAGCTGCCGCGCCACCGCCGCATCCGCGGTCCCCAGCGCTCCCTCCGCCGCCGTCAGCAGCGCCGGCAGCGCCTCCGCCGCCTCATCCCCATCGAGCAGCACGGCCAGCTCTTCGATCATCGCCACATCGCCGGGGAGGATCTGAAGCGCCTGCCGCAGCAGCGCCTTGCCTTCATCGGTCCGCTGCGCCGATAACGCCCATCCCGCCGCCCGGTGCAGCCAGCGCGCCTGCTCTTCTACCGTCTCCGCGGTGGCGGCCAGGTGCCGGGCGTAGGTTATCGCGCCGGGCAGATCCCCGAGCCGCTCGGCACTCTCGGCCAGCCGCGACTCCAAGCTGCGCCGCACCGCCGAAAGCTCCGGCGGGTGCGGATCCGGGATATGCGCCAGCGCCGCGACCAAGAGCTCATGCGCCTTGGACGCATCGCCGAGCCGGCTCGCCGCCAGGTCGGAGGCGCGCTGGTACTCGCTGAGCATGGTCGCCAGCTCGCCGGCTTGCAGCGCCCGCTCGGCGCGTACGGTGAGCAGCTCCATCGCCGTGCCGGCATCGTCGGTATCGCTGCTGGTGAGCAGCAGATCCAGATAATGGTCCGCCGCCCCCGCGTGCTCCGGCACGACGCTCAGCGCCGCCTGCCACAGCTGCCGCGCCTGCACCGCATCGGCCAGCGCCAAGAACGACTGCGCTGCGTGATCCAGCGCGCCCGCCAGGGTCTGGGCGGTCAGCGGCTCCGGCAAGGAGGACGGGTCGCCGGCGTAGCCCGCCAAGCTGCCCAGCGCCCGCGCCGCCACCTCATGCTCGCCGAGCGCGAACGCGCTGTCGCCGAGCCACAGCTGCTGGGCCAGGTCGCCCGGCTGGAGCTGCTCCGCCGCCCACAGCGCGTTATACGCCTCGCGCGTCTGTCCCAGCGCCTCCCGCGCCTCGGCTTGCTGCCGCAAAAGACCGGCCCGCTCGCCGTCCTGCAGGCTGATCTCCCCACCGTCGGCCGCGCTCAAGGCCTGGGTGATGAGCAGGTCGATGCGCGCGAACTCGCCGGCCGGATACAGGAGCGCGACCAAGGCGCGCGTCGGCTCCAGCTGACCCGGCTCGCTGCGCAGGGCCGATTCGAAGTGATGGATGGCGTCGAACGTCGACCCGGTGGCCAGCGCCGCCTGGCCCAGGAAGTTGTGCAGCTCGGCCGCGCGTCCGGCGGGCACCGCCTCGGTCTCGATGGCGCGGCGTCCGTACGACATCGCGCCGACCGTGTCGCCTTCCTTGTGCGCCAGGTCGAACAGCGGCAGCAGCACGGTGCACAGCGCCCGCTGCACCGCGGCATGTTCGTCCGGGCTCTGCGTCGTCGCGGCCGCCGCGGTCTCGACGCGCGACAGGGCGGCGAGCAGGAGCCGCCGCGCCCCCTCGACATCGCCGAGCGCATCCTGGGTGATCTGCGCCGCCTGACGCAGCGCCGCCACGGCTTCATCGAGCTCGGTCTCATGGCTGGCGAGCCGCCCGAGCGCCGCCGCCTGGCCGGCAAAGTTGCCGGTGCGCTGATGCAGCTCCACCAGGCTGTGCAGCGTCGCCGTGGAGTCGGGCTGCAGCGCAAGGGCGTGCTCCAGCGCCTGCTCCGCGCCGGTCAGGTTGCCAAGCTCCAGCTCCCGCCGGAACAGCGACAGCCAGCGCTGCCCCTGCGCCGCCGGGTCCAGACCGCTGGCGGCTTCGGCGCGGCGCAGCGCGACATCGCGCGCCGCCTCCCGCTGCCCGAGCTCCAGCAGCACTTCCTCCTGCTGCGCCGCCAGGTCGTCGTTCTGCGGCTTTAGGCTGAGCAGCGCGTTCAACGTCTCCAGCACCCCGGCCGCCATCTCATGGGCGGCCGCCACCGGATCGACTCCCGGCTGCGGGGTCGCATCGCTGCGCAGCCGCCGCCGCTGCTGCTGCATCTGCAAGCGCCGGCTGAGCAGCTGCGCCCGCTCCTCCACCGCGTCGGCCGGCGTGGCCTGGAGCCGCTCCAGCAAGAGCCCTTCCAGCTCCGCCGTCCGGTGTTCCTGGGTGAGCAGCCGCTCGACCCCGGACCAGATCTCGTCGCGCGCCGCCCCAAGCTCTGGCTCGCTCTCCGGCGCGTGGCCTTCGGCGAGCATCTCCGCCTGCGCCGCGAGGATGCGCCGCATCGCGACGATCAGCGCATCCAGCGCCTCGCCCGGCTCTTCCAGCCGCTTCTCCAAGATCTCCGCCGCCTGCTGCAGCGCCTTGACCGCTTCGAGCGTCACCAGGCTCCGCTGGGCCGCTTGCTTGTAGCACTCGACCGCGCGCAGGGGCGTCCGCTGCGCCTCATAGATGCGCGCCATCAAAAGGTGCGGCGCGGCATCGCTGTCATCGATCGCCACCGCCTGGTTGAGCGCCGTCAGCGCCGCGCCGAGCTTGTTGATCTCGCGATAGACCTCGGCCAGATCCAAGAGCACCTGGCGCTGCTGCGACTCCGCCACGAGCGGCCGCCGCTTCTCCAAAAGCGCCGCCAGGTCGGAGAGCCGCCGCTGCTGCCGGTACACCCGCTCCAGGCACTGCATCGCCTGATCCGCGGCGGTGGGCTGCTTGAGCGCCTCCTGGTAGCGCCGCTCCGCCTGACCCAGGCGGCCGCGGCGCTCATCGACCTGCCCGGCATCCAGCCCCACCTGCGCCGCCAGCGGTCCGACGCCGGCCTCGGTGAGCTGGGTCGTCAGGTTGTCGAGCAGGGCGATAAGCTTCGCCGCGCCCTCGCCATCGGTCGGGGCGGACTGCGCCAGCCGCTCCAGCACGGCGCGGATCTCCTGCTGCTCATGCGCCAGGGTGTCATCGATGGCGTGGACGACCAGCTCACTGAGCGGCGGTCCGCCCTTGCCGCTGGGCAGGCCGCCGGGGAAGTAGGTCAGGCGGTAGGCCTGGCCCGCCGCTTCGATGGCGCGCACGTAGTCGCCGGCCCCGAGCTGCCACAGCGACGCCAGGTACAAAAGCCGCTGGCGCAGCGCGCGCGGATTGCCGCTGACCAGGGCGCGCTCGGCGCGGGCGATCTCATCCCAGGCGAGCAGGCCCATACGCTGGCCGATGCGGAACAAGCGGCCGCGCATCTCCGCCTGCGCGTCGCTGCCTTCGGAACAGAGCGGCAGCGCTTTGAGACACGCGCGCAGCGCCCGCTGCGGATCGCCGCCGTGATCGTCGAGCCACGCGGCCCCCTCGCACGCCACTTGCTGCCGGCGGACCTCGTCCTCCGCCCGGTCGAGCCGCCGGGTGTCGATGGTCGCCGCCTCTTTGATCTGGCCGGAGCTGAGGGCCAGGCGGTGGATCTCATCCAGGGTCCGCCGGAACACCGCATCGATCGCCGCATCGCGGCTATGATCGCGCTCGCCGCCCACGGTAAAGGCGTGCATGCGCTCGCTCAGCGCGCCGGTTACATCGCCCAGCAGATCCTCGCGCAAGCGGGCGCTCTCCCCGAGCAGCCGGTGCACGCGCACCGCCGTATCTTCGTGGCCCGCGTCCTTCTGCCGGCACAGCTCATCGACCAGGCCCCGGTACACCGAGATCAGATCGCGCACCACCGCCACCGCGTCGAGCTCGCGCTCCGCCGCGTCCTCGCCGCGCTGCGCCGATTTCTCCAGCGCCCGGACCAGGCGGTTCATCTCGCTGAGGATGCGCTCGGCGCCCTGGCCAGCGGTGGTCGCGGCGATGGCGCCGGTGACGCTCAGCGGCATGGCCCGCCGCAGCAGCTTGAACGCCGCCTCGGGATTGCCCAGCCGCTGCTCATAGATCGTCGAAGCCGCGAGCACCGAGTCGATCGGCAGCTCCGCCCCCTGCTGCTGCGCCTCGCGGACGCGCGCGACGTGCAGCTCGCACAGCGGCCGCCACTGGCCGTAGCGCTCGGCGATTTCCGACAGCTGCTCGATCGACACAAGGTGCGGCGCCAGATCGAAGGCCTGCAGGCGCAGGGTGAAGCCCTCCGGCGCCTGATCGAGCCGCTCCTCATAGACCTGCGCCAGCTCGACCAGGATCGCCGCCGCCTGCATCGCCTCGCCCTGCTCCACCGCGACGTTGAGGCGGCGCTGGCCGATCATCACCACCTGCTGCCAGTCGCCGCTCTGGGCGAACATCTGGCTCATCGCCTCCAGGGCGTGCACGACCAGCCGCCGCACCGCATCGCCTTCGGGCGTGCCGGCGGGCAGATCGGGGGCGATGCGCTCGACGCGCTCATAGCTTAGCAGGGCGCGGCCGGGATCCTTGGCCCGGCTGCGCCACATCTGCGCGATCTCCAGCGCCCGCTCCAGCCGCGCCACCGGCTCTTCCGTCAGCAAGAGCTCGCGCTCGGCGTAGCGGGCGGCGTGGGCGAAGTCGTCCATCTCCTCGTACAGGCCGCGCAGGTGGCGGTGCACGCGCAGATCGACCACCGGGCTCTCCGCCTGCACCTGCTCCAGCAGCGTCGCCGCCTGGCGCGGCTCGCCCAGGTGCTGCCCCAGGACCTCCGCCAGCTCCAGCGCGATCGACAGCCGCTCCCGCGGCGGCAGCGGCGGCTCGGGCGCGCGCAGGAGGCGGCGCAGGACGATCTCCAGCTCCGCCCACTCGTGCCGGGCGCGGTGCAGCCGCTGCAGCGCCGACATCGCCTCCAGATCGTCGGGGATGCGCATCAGCACTTCGCGGAAGGCGCGCACGCTCTTTTCCAAAAGCGCCGCATCCTCGGCCGGCAGCGTCAGCCGCCCGAGAATGCGATACAGCTCGACCGAGGCCCGCGGGTTCTGCCGCAGGCACAGCTCCAGCGTCTGCACCGCCAGCTCGGTGCGCCCCTGGCGGCCGTAGATGCGCGCCAGCTCACTCAGCACCTCTTCGGACTCGGGGCCGGGCGGGCAGATGCGCACCGCCCGCTCCAGGTGGCTGACGGCGCGGGCCAGGTCGTCGCTGTCTTCGGCGATGCGGGCGATGCGGCGGTGCAGGGCGAGCTTCTCCCGCGGGGTCGGCGCGACCTTGAGGTAGGACTCCAGCACGTCGAGGAGCTCGGTCTTGTTGCCGGTCAGCTGCAGCGCATCGGACAGCCGGCGCAGCGCGTCGCGATCGGAGGGCAGCTCGGCGAGCAGGCTCTTACAGACCCAGATCGTCATCTCGATGCCGGCCTGGGCGTCCCAGCGGTCGTCGCGCTGCAGCATGAGCTGGTCGCACAAGGCCATCATCCGCCGCAGCAGCGCCAGCCGCTCGGCGCGGTCGGTGGCGATGCTGACCTGCTGGCGCAAAAGCTCCAACTGGCCCGGCACGTCGCTGGCCTGCTCGCGCAGCTCGATGAGGATCTTGAGCGACGGCAGATCCGTCGGCGCCAGGTGCAAAAGCTCTTCGTAGACGACGGCGGCGTGCTTGGGCTCGTGCAGCTCGCGGTAAAGCTGGGCGAGGCGGCGGAGCAGCTCGATGCGCCCCGGGTCGTCCATCGGCGTACGCTCCAGCTCCAGCTGGAGCTCGGAGACCTGCATGTCGATGCGCGTCAGCCGCTGGCCCAGGCGCTTGCGCTCCGACTGCGAGCGCACCGACTGCAACAGCTCATCGATGCGCCGCCAGATCGCCGCCGCGGAGACGACGTCCTGAAGCTTTTTCTCATAGAGCTCGGCCAGCTCCTCCAGCTGCTTGGTGTAGCTCTGCAGGTCCAGGCGCGCCGTCTCGAACTGCGCCGCCATGCGGTTCTCTTGGATCACCGCCAGGCCGATGAAGTCGCGCCGGCTCTTGTAGAAGTCGCTGAGCTTGCGGAACGCCTCGGTGTGCAGGGGCAGCTCGTGGAAGGCCTGCTTGAGGCAGGCGATGTAGCGCTCCTGATCGCCGCCGCGCTGGTAGAACTCGGCGGCCTGCATGATGAACTGGGCGCGCTCCTCGGCCAGCGCCGCCTCGACCGCCTCTTCTTCCTTGAGCGCTGCGAGGCCCAGCAGGTCGCCGGACTTGTCCAGCATGTCCTGCAGCGTCTCGCGCGTCTCGCGCCACTCATCCACCGAGCTCACCGCGTCCAGGCCCGCCCGGCAGGCGTCGATCACCGCGGCGTAGTCGATGGCGCCCGACTCTTTGTAGAGCTTGAGCAGCTTGGGGCCGCGGCGGGTGACGCGGGCGCCGCTCTTGTACAGCTTGATAAGCTCGGTGCTGCGGGTCGGCTCGGGCACCCGCAGGTACATGGTCTCCAGCAGGCCGGCGGCGGTGACATTGCGCACGTCGGCGTCGAGGGCCTTTTTCAGGTAGTGGACGGCTTTTTTGTCGGACTCGGTGAACGGGCTCGGCTCGCGGCCTTCGGGGACCAGGGCCTCGATGGCGCTCGGGATGAGGCTGCCGCCGCCGTCCTCCTCGTCTTCCTCTTCGGCGTGCTGGGCCCGGTCGAGCACCTTGACCAGCGCCGCATCGAGATAGCGCTTGGCCAGCCCGAGGTAGATGTCGCTGGCGTTGCGCCGCGCCTGCTCCTTCTCGCTCACGCCGGGCTGGTATTCGGGGGAGACGTAGGCCTCGGCCAGGGTCGACAGCAGCGGCTCGGGGACCTCGGCATCGTCGTTGGCGTCGTTGTGCAGGCGCAGAGCGGTGCGCAGGACCTCGACCGCCCCGGCCGGATCGTTGAGCTTGAGCTTGAGCTGCCCGAGCTCCAGCGCCAGGCCCACGCCGGTGTGCGCCTCGCCGGCGACCAGGTTGGCCAGGTGCAGCTCCGACAGGCGCGCGACCATGTCCATGTCGCCGAGCGACTGATAGATGATGCGGCCGCGGCGCAGCGGTTCCAGATAGTCGGGCCGCAGCTTGAAGGCGCGCTGGTAGTGGACCAGCGCCTCTTCGAATCGTCCGAGCTCCTCTTCGCAGGCCCGCCCTAGCTCAAACTCCAGGGCCGCACCAAGGCGGGCGGCGGGCGGCGATTCGATGAGCTCCACGAGCTCCTGCAGGCCGTGCTCCAGGCTGTGGACGGCGCTGACCGTCGCTCCGCGCTCGCGGAACAGCTGCGCGGCTTGGTAAAGAAGCTCAGCGGCAGGCAAGCCGCGCTGGCTGGCCGCCTTTTGGACCAGCTCATCTGGATCCGTGTTCTTAGGGTCAGATGCAGATTGCGCAGGGGTTTGTGCCATGCACCGCTCACGTGGCAGAGAGAGAAAACAATAGTCTGCCTACAGTAACATGGTTGCGCTCGCTCCGCCCAGAACTCGATTGGCCCGGTAATCCTCAAAGTCGATTTTGATTCTGGTCCGACCGATGCCCCGTCGCTGTGGCACGGTGACTGTGGGGGCAGTGTGATATAGGTGCTCGCATGAGCAAGAAAAAAGATGACACCGACAGCGACTTCAATACCGACGTGTTCAACTTCCTTCGTCGTATCGAGGATGGTGAGTCGGTGCATGACCATGATTCTACACGCGGGTCTGACAAAGACCGTAAGGCCAGCGACGAAGAAACAAAAAACAGGGGAGACCAAAAGAAGACATGAGCATAAAGGCGATCTAGATGGTCGCAATCTGCCTGGCATAAGTGGCGAACTACCACGAGCAGTTCGCCACTTACATGCTGCTTAGATGATTCCGATTAAGCGTATCAACTCGACGATGAGTCGAAGCACTTGAACGGGATCAAACTTATAACGCTTGGCTATAAGTAGCAGTACTAGTGCTAGTAGAACTGTTATAAAGGCCATTAACCATTCTCCTTTCTCGCGCTGCACTCGAAGGTTTGCCGACCTAAGAGAAGCAGCGCGGGGATGGAAAATGAATAGTCGATTGGATAATTCGTTGTCCACAATATTTCATTTGCAAAAACATGATTATAGTTGATTAAATATCAAGATAGATGTTTTATTAAATATCAAACAGGGGCACTCTCAAACAACTAGAGCGCCCCTGTTTTCCGTCGGTGGTTAACGCTTGGGGAATTCCCTGAGCATGGCCAGAGCAAATTTCTTAGTGGGCACCGTCATGAATATGAACTCCGGATGGTCGAGATCCCACCCGATGACCGCCCAACGATAGCCAGGTTCCCTGTTTGGCATCCTGGCGATCTCATAAATGGCCCTGTTTCGCTGCTCTCCGACGGCGCGGAATGTTCTTTTGAGCACGACAGGTTCGTAGAGCTTGCCCCTGTGAAAGATGCTCAAGCACGCACACATGCGGGATTCCTTCTCGTCGGTCAGGTCATCGAATAGATAGGCGAATCGAGAACGAGAGTAGGGCGGCTTGGCAGCGGACTGTCGACGGGCGGAAGTTGTTTCAGCGACGGCGTTCATAGGCGACCTCCGGTTGTGTTCGGTAGGCGCAGTTTGATACGGAATTCCACATCAAGCAAATAATGATTCGGAATTCCGTATCAAAATCGATGCTAGAGACGGTCAGTGGTCACGACTGCTCCGGCCGACATTCAATGTTCAAGCGGGCTGAGCGCCAGATTCGTGCGCGCTCGGGACAAAAGCGGACTGACCATGCGGGGGGTAGCAGAAATGGCAGGGCTTGCGTACTCTACCATTGCGTCGATAGCCTACGGTAAGGCCCTGCCGCAGATTCATACGGTAGAGATTGTCGCGCGTGTTCTTGGGGTTCCTCCTGGGTGGTTGGCATATGGCCAGGGTCCCGAGCCGGAATGGAAAGAATCAAAGCAATCGAACGTTCCAGCCAGAACGAAGACTAAGAAAAATAAGATCTGACTCGTCGAGCATCCGACGGGGCCTTAGTTGTCAGACCCGCATGCGAGAGTTCTTCGCATGAGCAAGCTGACCCGCGACGAGAGAATCCAGGTTCTGAAGCAACTCCTAGAGGGTTCTTCCGTCTCGTCGACGGTCCGCCTGACCGATATCTCGATGCCGACGATCCTGAAACTGCTGGTCGACGTGGGCGAGGTTTGCGCCGAGACTCACGATCGCTTGGTGCGGGGCGTCAGGTCTCGCCGGGTACAGGCCGACGAGATCTGGTCATACGTGGGCATGAAGCAGAAGAACACCGACGAGATCGACCGGGCGTGCGGCAAGGGCGATTCTTGGACGTGGCTAGCGATTGATGCCGACCATAAACTGATTATTTCGTACCTCGTAGCCGATCGCGGCGAAGAGAGCGCCAAAGCCTTCATCGGCGATCTGGCTGCTCGGCTTGCGAACCGCGTTCAACTCACCACCGATGGCCTAAAGGTTTATCTGGATGCCGTGGAAAACGCCTTTGGATGCGACGTGGATTACGCGCAGCTCGTGAAACAGTATGCCGCGGTGATTGAAGGTCAGAAGCGCTACAGCCCGGCTGAGTGCTGCGGTGCAACGAAAACCACTGTGACCGGCAATCCGAATCGCAAAGATATCAATACTTCGTTTGTTGAGCGCGTCAACCTCACTGTCCGGATGCAGGATCGCCGGTTCACTCGGCTAACCAACGGGTTTAGCAAAAAACTTGAGAATCATATTGCATCGGTTCATCTACATATGTTTGCATACAACTTCGTCCGCATGCACAAGACACTGCGCATGACTCCGGCGATGGCTGCAGGTCTCACCGATCGCCTGTGGGGCGTCGAAGAGATCGTGGCGCTACTGGAAGCGAAAGAAGAGAAGGAAGCCCTAGCGGCGCGTTCGGCCAAGCCCGCCAAGCCAACGATCGTCCGCAGCTCGCGCGAGTACAAGGCGATCCCCCTCACCCCGATCAAGGTTAACGGTCGGCGCGTCGGTGACTTGTCGGACCAGAGTTAACGATGACCTTGAGCACTACCATTGGCCCTGAGCATTTGGCTGCGCCCACAGCTTGCCCAGCGAGACCTGACGACCGACCGGGATGACCGTGAGCAGCGTCTATCTATTTATTGTGGCGCGAGTGGGTCACAACCGGGGTGGGGATCGGCGCGGGTCCCCCTTCCCTGCGATGTTTCCGTCGGTCCTGCGGCCCGCCGAAAACATCTCCGGTCGGCCCACGCCTATTGGCTACCGACGGGGATCAAGAGGTGACCAAGAGATAGGCCGTTGGGTGGGGGGAACTGGGTGGGGGTCGGAGCAATGATTCCCTTGGGGGGAAGTGCGGCCTGTTGTGGTCTGGGCAATGGATCCATTGGTCGGGGTTAAATGCATTGTGGTCTGGGCAATGGATCCATTGGTGGGGGGTTAAATGCATTGTGGTTTGGGCAATGGATCCATTGGTGGGGGTTAAATGCATTGTGGTTTGGGCAATGGATCCATTGCTTTGAGGGGTCCGCGCATCGGTTTTTCCAATGGTTCCATTGCGCGAAGGGGTCCGCGCATCGGTTTTTCCAATGGTTCCATTGCGCAAAGGGGTCCGCGCA
>CALFML010000572.1 GCA_937879845.1 uncultured Myxococcales bacterium | reverse complement strand
GCGGGTGGCGCCGGAGGCGGGGGCCCTGCTGCGCAAGCAGCGGGGTGCCGGAGGTGACAGGATCCGCGGCGCAGCCCGAGCGAGGCGTGGCTTAGTTCCCGTTCCGCGCGGGGCGGATTGAAGTCCGCACGCTGCAAGCGCTTCGCCTTGCGGCGGAACGGTGTTTGGGTTCCTCTGTCTCCCGCGACATTTTTTTCGGTCTTCAGGTCTCCCTCATCGATTTCCATCGCTGAGTCAGCTGCTTGTACGCCCGTGGGATCGATCGCGGATCGATTCCCGCAGCTGGACCGTGCTGGTTTTCGGCCCAGCGATTCCACTGCGGCTACGGAGCGGAGCCCGCGCGGCGGCCCGCAAGGAAAATCGCCGCCGTGCTGGTTGCGTGGCAGACTTACGCCTTTCCGAAAATCGGAGGATCCTGATGAGCCAAGCCTATGACCTGTTCGCGGACGACTACGACAAGAGCTTCCAGCTTCTTCCTCTGCGCAACTATGTAGAGGCGCACTCGGTGCGCGATAATCTGGGGGATGTGAAGGGCTGCGCGGCGCTTGATGTGGCTTGCGGAACAGGCATCTACTCGCGGCTGTTGCGCCGTATGGGCGCGGCTCGCGTCATCGGTGTCGATCTTTCGCCGGACATGATTCGCGTTGCCCAGGCCGCTGAAAAAGAGACGGGGCTGGGCATCGAATATCGAGCTACCGATGCCATGCAGCTTCCCGCGCTTGGCCCGTTCGATCTGGTCCTCGGCGTCTACTTGCTGCACTACGCTCCGACGCGGGAAGGGCTGGCGGCGATGTGCCAGGGGGTGGCGCGCAACCTCAAAAAGGGCGGGCGTTTTCTGACCTTCGTCATGAACCCGGAGCTGTCGCCAGAGCTTTCCATCTATCACAAATACGACTTCTTCATGCGCATTCCCGATCGCGAGAGCGAGGGAGGGCCGCTCTATTTCTCGGTGAAGCTCGGCGAAGCGCAGAGTCCGGAGTTCACGGCGTACCACTACAGCAAAACGTCTCTGGAGTCGGCGCTGCGCGAAGCCGGCTTCACCGCGATCACCTGGAAGCGGCCGACGGTGGCTCCGGAGGGCGTGCAGCGCTTCGGTCAAGCGTACTGGGATGACTACCTACGCTCCCCGCACTGCATCTTCATCGACTGCCGACTGCAGTAGCGTCCCTGGCGAGAAGCCCAGCCAGCGCGGGTGCCAGCGCGTGTAGGAGCGCGGCGGCGATCAGGGCAGCGGCTGCGTCGCGATCCGCTGCGCTTGACTCAGGGCGAATGCGCAGCCGCTCTGCTGCAGCTGCGCCACGGCGCGCGTGAGCTGCGTAAGGGCAGCTTCCGCTTCGCCGCGGGCCCGCAAGGCGCCGGACCAGAAGATCCGGGTGAGCGCCAGCTGGAGGACGAGCCCTCCCCCTTCGAACAGCTTGATGCTATTTGCGAAGTGAAGGTCGCACTCTGCGGCATCGGCGCCAAGCCGTGCGAGCGCGCTGGCAACGACCCGCTCAGCGATGCCGTGCGACATGGGCAGCGGGGCCGCTCCGCCGCTTGCTAGCGTGGTCCGCGCGCTCTTTAGCGCCTGGTCCAGCTGCCCGGAGTTCAAGGCGATCTCGCCATCGGAGGCGGCAAACCAGTCAGCAAGAATCAGCTGTCCCCCCATGGACTTTGCGATCCGCGACCGCATCGCCCGATCCTCCTCCGCCAGATCGTGCATTCCCATGAAGCTCCGGGCCCAGGCGCGCATGCCGTAGCTGACATAGGCATAGACCTGATCTCCGGCGCGCTGCGCCGCATCGATGGCGCGCTGGCTGCACTCCGCTACCGTCTGCCAATCATGGCCGAGCCAGGGCACCAGGCTGTCACAGGTCATGCTCGAGATCGCGAGCATCGTAGAATTATTGATGCGGGTCGCATGACCCTGCGTTTGTGACACATGCTCACAAGCCGCCGAGTAGTCGCCTCCGCCGGCCAGGCTCATCGCATACGTCATGCGGGCGCGCATCCACTCAAAGATCAAGCCGGCCTCGCGCAGCGGCTCGATGGCCTGCGCCAGGATCTCCCGCGACCTGTGCATATATCCCTGCATGCACAGCGATGAGCCGACGAAAAACGAAGAGATGATGCACAGCTCGCGTTCGTAAAGCTCGCGGGCCACCGGCAGCACGCGCTCATGGAACTCGATGGCTGCATCATACTTGCCGGTGTAATAGAAGAGCTGCCCGCGAAGATAGTCCGTGCGCGCCAGCCGCAAGCGGTCTTCGCCGAGCAAGCCCTCGGCGCTCTGTATCGTCGCGACAAGTCGGCGCGCCAGGGAGAGCCGCTCATGGTTCTGCTCTGGCGTATTGGCCCGCAGCCCAATCTGCACCTGCTTGAGCAGCAGATCCACCCTGCGCCGGCGCTGCACCAACGTCTCTGGCAGTCGGTCAAGGAGTGCGGACGCCCGCTCATAGCATCGCCAGGCCTTGGCGTAGGCCCCAAGGAGCGTGGCGTCATCGCCGGCCTGTTGATAAAGCGGAATCGCCCGCCCGGGCTCCCCGCCGCGGTCGTAATGCTCGGCGATGACTAAGAGGTCGGGCTCGCCGCCGGATTGCAAGAACTCTCCGGCCAGGCGGTGTCCGGTAACGAGATCATTTTCGGTCAGCAGCGCGTACGCGGCGTCCCGCACCAGGGCGTGTCGGAAGCGATATTCTTGTTCGCTGGCCAGGCGGCAGTCCGCCCGCTGCTCAATCACCTCCGCAAAAACCAAGTCCGAGAGCCAGTCTGCGACCTCCGGCTGCGCTGCAGGTAGGCCGAGCAGGGCCGCGACCCCGCCGCGCCAAAAGGCTTCGCCGAAGATCGCAGCCGCATGCACCGCCCGCCGCGGCCCCGTCGCCAGCCGGCAGATGCGCGCTTGCAGCATCACGAGCACGGTCTCCGGCGCCGCCGCCGGCTCCGCAGCCTCTCCGCCTGAGATCGACCGAATCAGCTCTTCCAAGAACAGCGCATTGCCAGCCGACTGCTCTATGATGCGCGCGGCGAGTTCGGGCGTCACATCCTTGCCGAGCACCTGCTGAATCAGCCGCTCACTGGCCTTCTTGCTTAATCCTTTGAGGGAAATCTCTTGGTTCGTGCGGCCCTGCCAGAGCGTGGGAAAGACCGCATGGACCTCGGGCCGGGCCAGCGCCAACACGAACAGGGGCGCGCCCGAAAGAACGTGCAGCGCTTCATCCAGCAGCCAGGTGCTCAGCGCATCGCCCCACTGCAGATCATCGAGCACGATCAGCACCGGCGCCTGCTGGCACTCGGCGGTCAGCCAGTCGACAAAGCTGCGCCGGATGCTCTCTGACAAGACTTTGGGATCGCGTCGTGCCGCCCGTAAAAGAGGGACCGCCGCATCCGAAAAAGGCGCGCCGATCAGCTCACTGAGAAATATCGCTACGCGCTCGCACTCGGCAGCGGCGACACACTGGTTCACGCGCTCGCGCAGCCGGCCGCGCTGCTCGGTCAAGGGCTCACTGCCGCCAAGACCGCAGAGCCTGCGGATTGCCTGACCCAAGATCGCGTAGGGAGCGCCGGCGCCGATGAGATCTCCGCTGCCACTTAGCACGGTCACGGTCTGTTCGCGCTTTGCCACTCGCCGCAGGAACTCATGCCGCAGGCGGGATTTGCCGACCCCTGGCGGGGCGGTGATGAGTAAGGCGCGGGCCTCCCCATTTTCGATGCAGCCGACCAGCTGCCCCTCCAGGGTCAAAAGCTCCGCTTCCCGTCCGACGCACGGCGTCGGCTTGCCGAGCAGCAGCCGGCTCTCATCCACCGCCTTCTCTTCCGCCAGCAGCAGCGCTCCATCCGGCTGCGGCGTCTGTACGAACCGTCCCTGCAGCAGCTTGGCAGAGAGCGCATCTAGCACGACCCCGGCCCTGCCGTCTTGCTCCGGCGAGCTGGCACCGCGCAGCGCGCGCGCCGCCCGCTCCACGACTTCGCCTACGGTGGCGCCGCCCTGTTTCGATCCTCGCCCGGTGGCCAGCGCGACCCGCGCGGACGGCCAATGCGCCTTGGTAAGGAGCGCGGCCCGCGCCGCCATCGCGGTCTGATCATGGACGCTGCTGAGCGGGGGAACGGTGATCAAGAGCGAGCCGTCGGCAAGAAAATCCGCGTTCACGCGCAGGCCCGAAAGCGCCAGCGCCAGCGCTTGCCGCTCCGGCACGGGAAGCCCCAGCGTCTCACCGAAAGCGGCGTTGGAGAGCCGTGGCGCCGCACTAGGCGGTGCGGCCAGTACGATGCTAAACAGACTCTGCTCGCTCTGGCCAAAGGAGGGATGCGCGGGGAGCGGACGGGTCGCGGTCGCCTCGCTCCCCGCCATTCCATCGCGCCCACCGATTGCCACAAGCTCGGCGCGCAGGGCCTCCGCATCGGCCGGACGATCGGCTGGCGCTTTGCTCAGGAGTCGATCGAGCAGCCGCAAAAGCGGCGCGGGAACCCCGAGCCGTCGCTCTTTCACCGGGACCGGTTCCTCAAACAGAATACGCACAAGGACGGCGGCGATGTGGTCGCCGACAAACGGCGGATCGCCGACGAGGCACTCATACAGAACGCAGCCGAGCGCGAACAGGTCCGCGGCCGGGAGCAGATCGCGTCCGCCGCGGGCCTGCTCCGGAGCCATATATCCGGGCGTCCCCACGATCATGCTGGTGCGGGTCAGCGGCGGCGCGGCAGTCAGACGGCGCGCAACGCCGAAGTCGAGGATCTTGACGCGGTCGAGATCCCTGCCGGGCAAAAACAAGTTGGACGGCTTGAGATCGCGATGGACGACCCCGCGCTGATGGGCGGTGGCAAGGGCCTCGGCGATACGCGTCAGAAGTCCCAGGCACTGCGCAACGGGCAGCGGGCCGCGCGACAGGCGCTGGCCAAGATCTTCTCCCTCAAGCCACTCCATGGCCAGGAACGGCTGGCCTTGCAGTGTCTGTCCGTGCGCGACATGCGCCACGATACCGGGGTGGCGCAGCTCGGACAGCAGCGTGGCTTCGCGGGCGAAGCGCTGTTCCTCTTCCGGTCCGGCGGCGCCTTGGTGCAGGAGCTTGAGCGCAACGAGCTCGCCGCTGTGGCGGTCGCGGGCGCGGTACACCGCTCCCATGCCGCCGCTGCCGGCCAAGCGGTCGATTTCAAAACGGTCGGCAAAGAGGCTGCCGGAGGCAAGTCGCACAGGCTCCATCTGAGTCAGTATGATCGAGGGCGCGCGATATGAATAGTGCTGGCGCTGACTGCGCTTGGCTTCGCCGGCCGGCTCGGATCGTCAGCCCTCGGTAAGCGGCGGATAGGGTGACAGGCGCTTGCGCCAGATGCGGCGGCATCTGGCTTGATCTCCAGCCGGCGCATCGTCACCGCTGGTCAGGATCGAACGGCGCGGATTTGGGACGCCGCCACCGGGGCGCTGCTCGCCACGCTGCGGGGCCACCGCGGCTGGGTTCAGGATGCCAGCTTCAGCGCCGACGGTCAGCGGATCCTGACCGCCAGCAGCGACCAGACGGCGCGGCTCTGGAACGCCGTGACAGGCGAGCTCTTGTCCGAATTGCGAGGACATGGAAGCGGTGTCTTCACCGCCGCATTCAGCCGCAATGGCCGCCGGATTGTCACGTCCAGCGACGACCAAACCGCGCGGATCTGGGACGCTGCGACCGGGCAGCAGCGGGTCGAGCTGGCGAGCGACGCGCGGGAGAGGTGGCTCTGGCACGTAGACGGCGCCTACTTCC
The DNA here is from genome assembly GCA_937879845.1 of uncultured Myxococcales bacterium. Classification (GTDB taxonomy): domain Bacteria; phylum Myxococcota_A; class Polyangia; order Palsa-1104; family JAEUJZ01; genus CALFML01. The sequence goes on along the minus strand of CALFML010000572.1, from coordinate 8,739 downwards.
AGACCGGAGTATACGGCCACACGAGCAGTGTTTTCAGCGCCGCTTTCAGCCCTGACGGCCAATGGATAGTCACCGCCAGCAGCGATCGGTCGGTACGGATCTGGTCCGCCGCCAGCGGGCAGCTGCTGGTCACGTTGCGCGGCCATGGCGACTCGGTTTTCGACGCAGCGTTCAGTCCGGACGGACACACGATCGTCAGCGCCAGCAAGGATCGGACAGCGCGGCTCTGGAGCCTGATGCCGGAGCAGCGCAGCGCTGAAGCGGTCGGCGCGCTGCTCCATTGTCGCCTGCGCATCGACCTCAAGGACGGCCAGCTCTTTCCTGCCGCACAGACTGATTGTCCCGTTCCGGACGTGAAGTAAGCCCGTTTAAGAAGCAGGGTCGCCATCCCGTTTCTGCACACCGCTCAACCTGCGCTCGGATACTCGCGCCAGCGCTTGTAATCTTACCAATACTTGCCGTAGGTTGCCATCCTCAGATCCCCGCACGAAGGACCCATGACCGAACCCGATATCGTCCAGCTGGTGCTTGTCCATGCCAACGCGGAAAACGATGAACCCGTTCTCCGGCACGGACGGCCCACCCCTTCGCTCTGGGAAATCAAGCCAAGGGAGGTCAACGCAAAGCCAGCCCCGCGGGGCGCGCTGAGCGAACAGTCAGATGTATGGGCGCCGCACTCGTCATGACGCCGCCGCAAGCCGAGCCACCGAACTCGATACTCGGACGACGTGTCGCCATTGTCATTGGGATAAATGAGTACCAAAACGGCATTCCGCGGCTGCGCAACGCCGTGCGCGATGTGGAGTCCGTCGCCCAGGTTCTGCGCGACGGTCATGGGTACGAGGTCGAGCTGCTGCGCGATGAACAGGCCAGCCTCGCCGGGCTGCGCGCCCTGATGGCGGCCCTGCCAACGGATAAGCGACTCGATGCGGATACGCGGCTCATCCTTTACTTCGCGGGGCACGGAATCGCCGAGGAAACCGACGCAGACGCCACCGGCCCGCAGGGGTTTCTGATTCCGCAAGACGCCAAGCGGGACGATTTGGCTTCTTTCCTTCCCATGATCGAAGTGCAAGAGCTTTTGCCCAAGCTTCCCTGCAAGCACTTGCTCTTGCTGCTGGACTGCTGTTTCGCCGGAGCCTTCCGCTGGTCACAAACGCGCAACCTCGCGACGAAGCCCGCGACGCTTTACCGCGAGCGCTACGACCGCTACTTGCGCGATCCCGCGCGGCAGGTCATCACCTCGGCTGCCGCCGATGAGCGCGCGCTGGACGCAGTGGCCGGCGGCAAGCTCGGGCGCCGCAGCACAGAGAGCGGCAACTCTCCTTTTGCCGAAGCTCTGTGTAAGGGGCTGCAGGGCGAAGCCGATGTCCGCGTGCGCGGGCAGCCAGAGGACGGCGTCATTGTCGCCAGCGAGCTGCACGCCTACCTGGAAGACTATTTCATGCGGCTGGAGCAGCAGCAGGAACGCTCCATTCAGAAGCCGCTCCTGTGGTCGCTTTCGGGAGGAGACAAAGGTCAGTTCGTTTTCTTGGTCCCCGGACGATCGATCGTCCTGCCGTCCGCTTTGACGCTCAGTGAACAGAACAATCCTTATCGCGGCCTTGAACCCTATGAGGAAAAAAACGCCGATCTGTTCTTCGGCCGCGAGGAAGTGGTCGAAACGCTCTGCCGTCAGGTCAAAGAGCAGCCGCTGACCGTGGTGAGCGGGGCTTCGGGCAGCGGGAAGTCAAGCGTGGTGCGGGCGGGGCTCATCTACGCACTGGGCAAAGCTCCGGATTGGTGCATTCTGCCTCCGGTGCGACCGGGAAACCACCCGATGGCCGCGCTATTGCCTCTCAATAGCAAGCTGGGCGCCGCAGAGCAAACCGAGCTGAGCGCCGCAGTCGCCGCGTGGCGGGTGGGCAACCCGGGCAAAAAGTTGCTGCTCGTCATCGACCAGCTGGAAGAGCTGGTCACCATGGGCGCGGCCCCCGCGGAGCAACAGCGATTCCTAGAAAGCATTCGCGCCGCGCTTTTGCCAGGTGAAGACCAGGTCCATGTCGTTTTGACCCTGCGTTCCGACTTTGAGCCGCACTTCGGCGAGCTGCTGGCCGCCAAGCCGGGCAGCTCGGTGCGCTTCCTGGTTGGTCCGATGACGCGGCAGGAACTGCGCCTGGTCATCGAGAGACCGGCTAGCGAGCGAGTGCTTTACTTCGAGCCAGTGGAGCTTGTGGATAAGCTCATCGATGAAGTCAAGGATATGCCGGGCGCCTTGCCGCTGTTGTCCTTTACGATGAGCGAGCTATACCGAGCCTACGTACGCAGCGGCCGCAGCGACCGCTGCCTCACCCTGGAAGATTATCAGAAGCTCAACGGCGTCGCCGGCGCGCTGAGCCAGCGGGCCGACGAGATCTTTAAGAGCCTTGATCCCGCCCATCGGGACACGCTGCGGCGGGTGATATTGCGCATGGTGGCGCTGGAAGCCGGCGAAGTGGCGCGGCGGCGAGTACCGATGGATGAGCTGCGCTATGGCCAAGGCGATCCGGAGCAGGCGCGGATCGAAACAGTGATAGGACGGCTGCGCCAGGCGCGTCTTGTCGTCTCCGGCAAGGACAGCGAGGGCACACCGTACGTCGAACCGGCGCACGACAAGCTGGTGCTGGGATGGCCGCAGCTGTGGAGCTTCATCAAGCAGGAACAGGAGATCATTCCGCTGCATCGCCTGGTGACGCAGGAAGCGGCCGCCTGGGTGCAGAAAAATCATGACAACGATAATCTCTGGTCCACCAACCCCAGGCTGCCGCTGGCCGTGGAGCTACAGAGCAAAGAGCGCGAGAGGTGGAACGCGCTGGAGTCTGAGTTCATCCAAAAGAGTGAACGTCACCGTCTGCGCAAGCGGAACCTGGTGCGAGCCGCCGTAGGCTCGATCATCGTCACCCTGTCAGGCTTGACCGCAGCCGCCTATTATGAAGCGCACTTGGCCAATAAGCGGCTGGAGGATTCAGTCGTCGCCGCCTCCAGAATCGTCGCGATCACCAAGCACAAGCTGGGGCCCGTCGCGGGTGCGGCCAGTGCCCAGCGGGAGCTGCTCGCACTGGGCAGCAAGCTGCTGACGGACCTGGGCCGGGGCGCCGAAGACAATGCCGGCGCGCGGCGAATCCAAACCGAAGCGCTCATTCAGCAAGCCGACCTATTGCTGCACAACGGCGGCACCGCGCAGCTCGCCCAGGCTCAGGCGTTATACGAAAGCGCCATGCAGACGGCCGAGGCGAGGCTCCGTAAAAGCCCCGCAGATCCCATTGCGCAGGAGGACCTGGCACGAGCCTACAGTCGGCTGGGTAAGTTGCTGAGCCAAGTGGGGAAGCTGCCTGCGGCCATGGCCCGCATCGAACAATCCCAGGCCCTCATCAAGAAGCTTATGGCGGCGGACCCGACAAACTCTCATTGGCAGCGCGACCAGTCGGTGTGCGAATACATGCTGGGCGATGTGTTGACTGCGGCGGGGAAGCTGGATGAGGCCACGAGCCGCTACAAAAAATCCTTGGACCTCATCAAGAAAATTGCGGCGGCCGACCCGACAAACCCTGATTTGCAGGATGACCTGTCGGTGTCCTACAACAAGATGGGTATAGTGCTGCTGCGGGTGGGCAAAGTCCCTGAGGCCACGGCTTGCTTCGAACAAGCCCTGGCCGTCATCAAGAGGCTGGCAGAGTCTGACCCCACGAACTTCCTTTGGCAAAACAGCTTGTCGGCGTCCTACGATTCGCTGGGCAATGTGCTGATGGCGGCGAAGCAGCCGACTGAGGCCACGGGCGCCTACAAGAAATCCCTGACCATCCTCCTGAAGCTGGCAGAGGCGGCCCCCACAAACTCCGATTTGCAGGAGGGCTTGTCGGTTTCCTACGGCAAGCTGGGCGATGTTCTGCGGGAGGCGGGAAAGCTGCCGGAGGCCGCGGACCAATTCGAACATTCCCTAGCCCTCCTCAATACGCTTGTGAAGGCCGACCCCGCAAACTCCGCTTGGCAGTCCAGTCTGTCGGCGACCTACCGCAAGCTGGGCGATGTTCTGACGCGGGCCGGGAAGCTGCCGGCGGCCAGGGACCGCTACGAACAAGCCCTGGCGATCAGCCAGAAGCTGGCAGCGACCGATCCCGCAAACTCCGATTTTCAGAGCCTCCTGTCCGCGTCCTACGACGCGCTGGGCACTATGCTGATGGAGGCAGGGAAGCTGTCGGAGGCCACGAAGCTCTACGAACAAGCCCTGGCCCTCAGTCAGAAGAGCGTAGAGGCCAGCCCCACAAACGCCATTTTGCAACACGACCTGTCGGTTGCCTACGACCGGCTGGGTGGGGTGCTGAGTCTGGCGGGGGACCTGTCCGCGGCCGCGGATCGCTACCAACGAGCCCTGGCGATCAGCCAGAAGCTGGCAGAGGCCGACGCCAAAAACTCGGCTTGGCAGCGCGGCTTGGCGGTGTGCTACCAAAGGCTGGGCGGGGTGCTGCAGCAGGGCGGGAAGCTGCCGGAAGCCAAGACCCGCTACGAACAAGCCGTAGCTCTGGGCGAGAAGCTGGTGGCGGCCGAGCCCCAAAACGCCGGCTTGAAGCGCGACCTGGCGGTGTACTACCAGAGGCTGGGCGGGGTGCTACAGCAGAGCGGGAAGCTACCGGAAGCCAAGACCCGCTACGAACAAGCCGCGGCTCTCGGCGAGCAGCTGGTGAAGGCCGACCCCAAAAACTCCGACTGGAAGCGCGACCTGGCAGCCTACTACCATATGCTGGGCGATGTGCTGCGGCAGAGCGGGAAGCTGGCGGCGGCCAAGGCCCGCTACGAACAAGCCCAGTCCCTCAGCGAGAAACCTGCGGCGGCCGACCCTGAGTACACTGAGCCGATGCACGATCAGCTCCGCAGGGCTCCTTCTCGCCCACGCCACAGCCATGCGCTGCGATGAGTCGCGTCCCTGCGTCAAATTGCAGGCTGGCCCCACGGCTCCACGGCTTCACGGCGCGCCGTGAGGATCACGCTGTTAAGCCCATTATCGATGGTGCGCTGCTGGGCGACGGCGATCTGATGGAATCCGTTTTCCGCCAGCAGGCGCTCTATCTGCGTCTGCCGGCCGGCGCGGTTGTGGGTCTCAATCACGACCTGGCGCACGCGCGGCCAGGTCTCGGCGTCAAGCCCCAGCAGTACGTCGAGCTCAGCCCCTTCGACATCGATCTTGAGCAGGTCGACGCAGGCGATCTGATGCTGCTTGAGCAAGTGGCCCAGGGTCGCCATCTCCACCTTCACCACGTCGACTCCCATCAGGTTGCTCAAGGCCCACCAGACGATGGAGCGAAAGACCGAGCTCTCGACCGCCCGCTGCAGGATACGGCCCAATCCGGCCAAGGGGCCGAGCAGCGCCGTCAGGCGCCGGCAGCGATCTTCAAAGAAGATCTCGAACTCGCGGCGCTTGCCTTCGACATCGAAGGTGCTGTTGGTGCAATAGCGGGCAAAGTTGTAGCAGGCGAGCGAGCGCCCGGCGTTTTCGGGAGAGGACAGGCCGAGCGGAAGCAGCGTGTGCCGGGTCGTTTTCAGCCACTCGTTGCGCTGGAAGTTGCTCTTCAGCGCATCGTACGTCGCCGGAACCGGTTCGATACAGAGCAGCCGCACGTCGCCTTGACAGAGCTCCGCCACCCGCAGCGCGAAGGCGCCGATGTTTGCGCCGACATCGAGCACGGTCTGGCCTGGTGCGACCTTGGCGCCGCAGGAAAAGTACTCGTCAACCTCTCTCAGCAGCGATTCTTCCGCGATGCGGCTGGTACGTGGGGCGATAAGCTTCATGAGCATGCTCCGGTTAGACCTTTCCTGTAGAGGGGCGCGCCCAGGATCCGCTTGCCCTGCTCGCTACCCTGCGGCAACCGCCCCCTCCGTGGAAGGTGGCAGGCTGCTAAGAGGATACATTCGCCAAGACCTTCCCCATCACTCTGCAGGGGCCGCGAGACCGCCTCCCCTCGTTTCACTTATTCCTACGCGGGCACACGATTTCTGGCCGAAAAAGTTACCAAGAAAATTGGGGATAAAGTCCGTTGGCGCTTCCTACGAGCGCAGATCTCCGCGCGCCCCTGGGCCACAACAGCGCGCCCGCGACGCCTGTCAGCAGGGCGCCGATACCGGTTCCAATGGCTGCGCCAAGATCGTTTGTGAGACGCTCGCTCGCACCGGATGCGGCCTGCGGCAATTGCATGCGATCAAAGTCCGGCCTGACCTGCAAGGCGAGGTCGATAGTCGTGATGATACACGCAGCGGTGAGTACCCCCGCGGTCGTAAACAGGGCGGAGGCGAGCGGCCTCCGGTAGACGGCGGAACGCCGCTCGTTCATAGCGATCTCTGGCCGCTCAAAGCTTACCCCGAGCGCGCCGCTACTATCTACGAACCCGCGGTAGTAACCGATGCTGAACTCGGAAGCGAACAGCCCGCTGCGATAGGTGAGCTCGAGCGCGCCGCGCGAGGTGGTCTCGGGCCGCTTGCGCGAAAGCCTCTCTACGGTGATTGGTTTTCCATCCAAGATGAGCTCCGCCTCGGCATCGGGGCTGAGCAGGAGCGCGCGCCCCCCTTTCGGCAGGACCAGCGTGGTCAGCAGATCCGCTCCCAGGTGCGCATCCAGGTAGCGCAGGCCGTTTGCCAGCTCGATATGAAACGCGCCCAAGCTCGCGAAGCGCCCTGACAGCAGCGTCGCGTGATGCATCTGGTCCAGGTTGATGAGCGGCGCATTCTGATCCGCCGCGGGGGGCTGGGCTACCACATGCGGCAACGCGCGCGGGTCGGCCAGGTCGCGGTTGGCAGCGGCGACGAACGCATGAAGCTCCGAGTACTCGATCTTGTGGTCGCCGTTCACATCGGCAGCTCCGAGCAGGCCGGAGATGACCTCGTGCGTGAAGACCCCCCCTTGATATTGGGACCACTCATGCGCCTCCTGTCCGGAGGTGGTGGCCAGAAGGACGCCGACCGTCGGGATGTGCAAGATGCTCTGGGTGTCCAGCGCCGCGGCGACCTCGCGCGGCTTCACCGCGACCGTGTGCGCATCTACCTCCTGGGCGAACAGGCTGCCCCGCACACCGACCACCCCGCCGGCATGGCAGGCGTCGATGAGCAGGTGGCTGTAGCGCGCCGGCAGCTTGGCCAGGATGCGCTTGGCGAGCAGCTCCTGGGTAATCTCCCCATCGATCAGTGCCAGGAAAGGGGCGCCCTGCTCTGGCCGGACGCCGTGCCCGCTGAAGGTCAGATAAAAGACCGGCATGTCGCCGCGCTTCCGATCCGCCTCCATCTTGCGGACGAAATCATCGACCGCCGCCAGCAGGTTCGCGAGCGTGGGAGGGAGGGTGCTCGCGGCAAGCGCAGGATGGCGGCGCTGGGTCTCACTGTCGAGAACGGTGAGCAGGCGCGTGTCCGCATCGAGACCGCGGAACAGGTGATGATAGCGGACGGCATCGTCATCCGCATAGCGGAGCGGCAAAAGCCCAGACTCCTCGGACGGGGGCGCGTTGTTGCCGATGACGATTGCGTACGGGATGGTCTTGGCAGCTGCCAGCGCGGGCAGACAACATAGGACGAGCGGCAGGAGCGCCTTCATGGCGCGACCACCAGCTGCTGCTTCAGGATCGGAGCCGCCGCGTGATCGACAGCGTAGCGAACATCGGCGCGAGAAAGGGGGCGCGGCGATACCATCCCGAACACCTGATACTCCCCGGGTACATGCTCGGGACCCAAGACCACCGCGCGCCCCAGCTCCCCGCCGGCGCCCAAGACAGACACGCTCTCGCCGGTCTCGCGATCCGGGAAGTACCAGATAATCGTTCCATCTGTCCGACGCGCAAAGGCCGCGAAGTACCCCCCCGGGAGCGCAGACACTTCAAATAGCAGCTTCCCGCCCGTACGGCATGGGCCCGCTAGGCAGGCGATGCGAAATGACGCCCGAGCGCCACCGCGCGCTTGAAACTCCGCGGGCCGCGGGCTCCGAAAAAGCAGAAACATCGCCGCCGTAGCCGTCGACAGGGTCAAAATGAGAGCGGGCCAGCGAAATCGCCCGCGGCGCGGGGTCGTGCGTGTAAGGACGCGGGCGAAGATCGCCTCTTTCTCTGGCCGCGACAGGCCGCGCTTTCCGGTGAGCAGACGTGCAGTGAGATCAGGCTTCACACCCTAACCTACGGTAGGCGCGCGAACCTGGCCGAAATTTCTCACCTACCCGGCGGATTATCAGGGCAGGCTGCCGCTCCGCTTGAGAAACTTGCGCAGCCGGCCCTTGATGCGGTCCTCCAAGGTGCGGACGCGGCGCCGCGTAACGCCCAGCTGCTCGGCCACCTGTTCCTGCGAGAGCTCCTGGCAAAAGCGCAGGGCGACAAACTCGCGGGATTCATCATCGCAGCTAGCGAGGAAGGTCTGCGCGAGCGAGAGCTGGCGCTCGAAGTCCAGGTCTACGGGTTCTTCCAACAGAGGCGCGTCTTGGGCGAGCACCGCCTCGACATCCAGCCCGGCGAGCGAACCGGTGAGTGAGACGATCGCGGCGTTCTTGGTCGCTCGCAGGCGGTCGATGAGCAGGTTCTTGGCGATACGCAGAAGATAGGGACGATACGGGCGCAGTCCGTCGTACGAAAGCCGCGCCGGTTCCGACAGCGCACGGACAAAGACCTCCTGAACCAGGTCGGCCGCGGCATCGGCATCGCCGATCCCGGGCACGCGGATAGTCTCCTTTGCGTCGAGGATGAAGCCGCGGCGGACGAG
>CALFML010000571.1 GCA_937879845.1 uncultured Myxococcales bacterium | reverse complement strand
TTTCCCTACACGACGCTCTTCCGATCTTCCTGCTCGGCACCCGCCTCGCCAAGAACTGGCAGGCCGAAGCGCTTTACGTGTCGATGCTCAACCGCAACGACTACATGTTCCGCCCCAAGCTGATCTGGTCTGCAAACAAGAGCACGCGCGTGGTTTTCGGGGTTGACGCCTTTGGTGGCGCCGCCAACGGCATCTTCGGCCGTTACGCGGATCGCGACCGGGTCTACACCGAGGCCCGGTGGTCTTTCTGACAGAAAATACTGCCCGGAGTAGGTATCATCCGCGCCGGGCGGATTCCCGCAGAAATATTCAGCCATCTTGATGGCGCAGTCATGTTTCCCCTTTTTGGGGCGTCGTGACGTTTTTCTCCGGACGGAATCGCGCGCTGCCGTAATATCCGCCCGTTATCATTCAAAGGCTGAACTTTGGCCGTATCCAGGGGAAGTACCTTATGAAACGCTATTTTAAGAACGGCTTGCTGGCGTGCGCCGTAGCCGGTCTGGCAGGGTGCGCCACCACTTATCCGCCGGCGCCGGTGACCGCAGAGGCTGCCGATTATGCCTATCAGATCGGGCCGGGCGATAACGTGAATATCGTTGTCTGGCGCAACCCCGAGCTGTCGATGACGGTTCCGGTGCGTCCGGACGGCAAGATCACCACGCCCCTGGTTGAGGATCTGCCGGCTTCCGGCCGTGATGCCAGCACGCTTGCCCGTGAGATCGAGCAGGCGCTCGGCAAGTACATCCGCGATCCGGTCGTGACCGTCATCGTGACCACCTTCGTCGGCCCGTACTCCCAGCAGGTTCGGGTGGTGGGTGAGGCGGCCAAGCCCCAGACCCTGCCGTTCCGTCAGAAGATGTCCTTGCTGGACGTCATGATCTCGGTCAATGGTCTGACCGATTACGCCGATGGTAACCGCGCCACCCTGCTGCGGACCTCGGAAGGCAACAAGCAGTACTCCGTCCGCCTGAAGGATCTCGTCAAGCGTGGCGATGTTTCGGCCAACATCGAAATGAAGCCGGGCGACGTTCTCATCATTCCCCAGAGCTGGTTCTGACTCCACTCTTGATTTGCCCCCCGGGATGTCCCGGGGGGATGCATTCGGAATTTCCCAATGGAAGACATACTAAGACAGTTGTCGGTGACGCTCCGCGGCATGTGGCTTTATCGCTGGTGGGGCTTGGCGGCCGCATGGATTGTTGGCCCGATCATCGCCGCTGTTGTCTATCTGCTGCCTGACCGCTACGAATCGTCTGCCCGCGTCTATGTGGATACCCAGTCGATCCTCAAGCCGCTGATGTCCGGGCTCGCCGTCCAGCCCAACATCAGCCAGCAGATCGACTTGCTCAGCCGCACGCTGATCAGCCGGCCCAACGTCGAGAAGCTGATCACCATGGCCGACCTCGACCTCACGGTGCAGAACGCACAGCAGCGCGAGGCCCTGATCACCTCGGTGACCAGCCGGCTGCGCATCCAGTCCGGCCGCGGCGACAACCTGTTCACGCTCTCGTACGAAGACGTCGAGCCGCATCGTGCGCAGCGCGTCGTGCAGTCGCTGCTGTCCCTGTTCGTCGAATCCGGTCTCGGCGGCAAGCGTCAGGATACCGACGCGGCACGGCGCTTCATCGAGGACCAGATCCGTAGCTACGAGCAGAAGCTGACCGACGCCGAGAACCGGCTCAAGGACTTCCGCCTGCGCAACATGGCGCTGCTGGGTACCGGCGCGCGCGATTACGTCACCCAGATCGCCGAGACCAACGAGCAATTGCGCGAAGCACGCCTGGAACTGCGCGAGGCCGAGAACTCGCGCGACGCGCTCCGCCAGCAACTCTCCGCAGCGCCGTCCGATGCGGGCATCGCGCCGCCGCCGATGGTGGCGACGCCCGAGATCGATGCCCGCATCGACCTGCTCAAGAGAAACCTCGACGAGATGTTGCAGCGCTACACCGAGATGCACCCGGACGTGGTCGGTGCACGCCGCGTCATCGAGGATCTCGAGAAGCAGAAGAAGGCGCAGCTGGCCGAGCTGAGCGCGAGCATGGCGGGCAGTACCTTCGGTGCTCCCGGCGCCATGAGTGCGGGGGTCGAGCAGACCCGGCTCGCGGTGGCGCAGGCCGAGGCCCGGGTCGCGTCGCTGCGTGCGCGGGTGGCCGAGTTCGAGAGCCGCCTGGCGAGCCTCTCGGAGGACGCCAAGCGGATCCCCGAGCTCGAGACCGAGATGGCGCAGCTCAACCGCGATTACAGCGTCCACAAGAGCAACTACGACCAGCTGGTATCGCGTCGGGAGTCGGCGAACATCGCCGCCGAGATGAGCACCCAGTCGGGCATCGCCGACTTCCGCATCATCGATCCGCCCACCCTGCCCACCAAGCCCTCGGCTCCCAACCGGCTGCTGCTGCTGCCGCTCGCCGCGCTGGTGGGTCTGGGGGCGGGGTTCGCGCTCACCTTCCTGATCAGCCAGCTGCGACCGGCGTTCAGCGATGCGCGCCAGCTGCGCGAGATCACCGGCCTGCCGGTGCTCGGCACCGTCTCCATGCTGACCACTTCGGAGCGTCGTCGTCGTCGCCGCAACGGGCTGAGATCG
>CALFML010000570.1 GCA_937879845.1 uncultured Myxococcales bacterium | reverse complement strand
GCCAACAACCAGTCCCTGCTCTCCAAGCAACCCACGGCCTTCCACGCGGACATCGGTGATTGCCGCGGCTGCCACGTCGAACACCAGGGCCTGGCCGCCCGTCCGACCACGATGGACCACACCGTGCTGTCCGCGATCGGCGTGAAGACGCACCCGCTCCCACTCGGCTCATCCCTCGCATCCCTCCCCGTCGCCCACCCGCGCATCCGGCCCGAGGAAACCGCCCTCGACTGCAACGCCTGCCACGCGAACCAGGACCCGCACCGCACGCTCTTCGGGACCGACTGCGCCTCGTGCCACGCCGCGAGCCTCGCCCAGGGCGGCTGGACCATCCCCGAGTTCCGCCACCCATCCCCGCTCTCGACCGACTGCAACCAGTGCCACCAGGCCCCGCCGAGCCACTACATGGAGCACTTCCAGATGGTCTCCATGACGGTGGCCCGCGTGGAGCACGCGGGGTTCGGCCTCGCCGTTGATCGAGGCCAGGGAGAAGGTGGCGTCGCCGCCTTCGAGTCGCGACTCGACCGGCACCGCCTGGCTCCATGTGTCGACCTGCGCCGTATCGTGCATGGCCGGCCTCTGCACCGGCGCCTGCACCCCCAGCAGCCGGCGCTGCAACATGAAGATGGTCGAGGAGTGCAACACGGCGGGCACCACCTGGACGAGCGTGGAGACCTGCCCCGGCTCCTGCTCCAGCGGCAAGTGCGCCCTCACCAGCCTCGACGTCACCACGAGCCGCAACCTCGATGGCGAGGTCGTCGTGGACGGCGACTTCACGGTCCGCTCCGGCGTCACCGTGACCGCTCCGAGCGGCGAGCTGACGGTTCGCGCCCGCAACATCATCGTCGAAAACATGGGCACCATCACGGTCGCGGCCAAAGGCAACAAGGACGGGCGCGGCCAGGGCGTTGCCGCCACCTCGACCTCGTACAGCGGCGGCGGCGGCGGCAACGGCCAGCGCGGCAGCGATGGCACCACCACCTCCAGCGCCGTCGGCCGCGGCGGGCCGGCGATTCCCAGCGACACCGATGCTATGGCCCAGGGCGGCGGGGACGGAGCCGACGGGGGCGCGGGCGGCGGCGGCCAGGGCGGCAACGGCGGCGGCGTCATCCGCCTCATCGCCAGCGACAGCATCACCGTCACCGGATTCCTGACCGCCAACGGCGCCGCGGGGACAAACTACGTCAGCACCTACTACGGCGGCGGCGGCGGCGGGGCCGGCGGCGGCATCCTGCTGGCGGCGACCGGCAAAGTCACGGTCTCCGGCTCGATCTCGACAAGCGGCGGCGGCGGCGGCCGCGGCTACTATGATAACGGCGGACCCGGCGGACTTGGCCGCGTCCGCATCCTCTCAGGCGACACGCGCACCGTGACCGGAACCATCACCGGCACGCGCACCGACGGAATTCTGCCGCCGCTCGTCATCGCCTCCAGCACCCACCCCGACCCGAACCTCATCTACAACGACGACTTCTACACCCTGTCGATGTCGTGGACCAGCCCCTTTGCCGCACGCCAGGGCTACTACCACCTCATCAGCACCAGCGAATTCCAGGTCCCGACCCCCGCCACCGGCGCCTTCATCGACACCGAGACCGTCCCCTATTCGCCTTCGATCGTCCGCAACGGCAGCAACTACTTCCACATCGTGTCGATCGACGCGCTCACCAACGTCGGCAAAGTGGAAAACACCTTCCGCATCCAGATAAATACGCAGCCGCCGACCTTGTCGTCGAGCAGCCACCCGTCCAGCACCGCCTGGTACATGAACCGCGACGTGTTCTTCCAGTGGTCGCTGCCGGTCGCGGATCAGAACGTCAAAGGCGTGTACTACGTGTTTGACAACTACGGCACGACCATCCCGACCAAGGGCGATACGCTGGTTCGCTTGCCGCAGAAACAGCTCTTGCGGACCTCGGTCGCGCCGGGCATCTGGGTCCTGCACGTGCTCTCCGTGGACCAAGCCGATTACCTCACCAAGGCGGCGTCGCACTTCCGGGTGCAGATAGGAGACGATCCGGGTAACGGGGCGCTGCTCGGTCAGGTCACCGATACGATGGGCAAGCCGATCGACGGGGCCACCGTCACCGTCAACCGGGGGCTGTGGTCGCAGACCACCAACACGACCGGCAACTACAACATCGCAACGCTTAGCGCCGGCACCTATGAGCTGCGCACGACCAAAGCCGGACGCATGCCGGCCACGCAGATGATCACCGTCACCAAGGGCGGCTCCACGACCGCCAACGTCACCCTGCCGTAGCCGCCGCGCCGAACTGTCCGGCGCGCCGCCGCGCCGGATAGACCCTCTTTGCACTCCCACTTTCGCACGACGGCGAACCTGCGCCGCGCAGGCTCTGCTGACCCGCGTCTGGATTCCCGAATCGTTCCCAGGCGTTTACGGCTTGTCCCTGGACGAATTGGGCTGATCCACGGATCCTGGGTGCGGAAAAGGGGGGTTCATGCTGCGAGCACAGCGCTGTGCCTACTGCGGAGACACACTGCCAAACCGGGGCCGGATCGACCGTAAGTATTGCCGCGCCAGTTGTCGCACCCTGGCCTACCGGCAGCGGCACAAAGCGCCGCAGCGCTCGCGCCGGGACGTGACGCCGGCGAGCCAGTCTGCCGATCCGCGCGCCGTCGTAGTCGCAGTTCTCCTGCGCTTGGAACAGCTCATCGCGGTGGCGCAGCGCGAGCTTGGGAGCGCCCGCAGTCTCTTGGCGCAGCTGGACGCGGTGCCGCCTCAGGGCGCGCGCGCGCAGGCCGGGCCGACCCATGCACCGCAGGCGGCACCGAAGCCCAAGCGGAAGGCGCCGAGCTCCCCCAAGCAGCGGCCCCAGCCCAGCGCCGCGCCGACCACTGACTGGGATGCCGAAGCAGAGTGTTTTGTCGCGGAGCTGCAACAGGAGCTGCTCCAGAGCATGCCCGCCATGCAGGGGAGCCCGCTCCAGAGCTTGAGCGCCCAGCGCCGCGTCTTTCTCGATCTCGTCGCGCTCTCCGGCGCCTGGCTCGAGGCCGAGCTGACCGCGCGCGGCCCGTTGCCGCTGCCGCAGCTTATCCACGGCGCCATGACGTATCTGAAAGAGCAGATTCCTAAAAACCCTCGGTATTCCTCTACGTTAGTTCCTTGGCTGCAGCGCCACGAACAAGCGGCGCAGCAGGTTCTGCTCATCTTGTGCATGAAGAAATTTTCCGATCCCGCCGCGTCGCCTCTGTACGTAATCGTGAAGCCGTAGCCCGACCTTTCCGCTGCGGCGACCCCCTCCTCTGCCGCCGCTTCCTCTCTACCTGAATCGCCTTGACAACCCGCCGCCACGCCGCTTGTCCAGTAAAATGGTCTATTGTTTTTTTAAAAATTGGTCTACTTGGTACTTTTATTATTGGTGAGTTGGCTCTATTGCGGCCGATGAAACTCGATATTCTGATGCCTGAAGGAGGTTCTATTGGGCCATATAAATGGAATCACGCTGCACCCGGAGAGCGACGCCCCCTTGTACCGCCAGCTCTTCGATCAGATCGCCGCCCGCATCCGCAACGCCACCTTCCCTCCCGGCTTCCGCCTGCCGCCCACGCGCGCCCTGGCGGAGCAGCTGTCCACGCACCGCAACACCGTGGTACGCGCGTATGAGGACCTGGAGGCGGCGGGCTTTGTCCACTCCTCGGTCGGACGCGGAACCTTTGTCGCGGAGCAGGTAGAGGAGCGCCCGGCGGCGGCGGCGGGATCGCACCGGGGGCACGGTGGAATTCCCTGGGCCTCGCTGACGACCAATGCGGTGACGGTGGAGCCGCTGGGCCGCTCCGAGCGGCTGGCGCCGGTGAGCGCCCACGGCGATGCGATCGCGCTCGGACGCATGCAGCCGTCCGATGATCTGCTGCCGCACGAGCTGTTGCGCCGCTGCATGGATCACGTGCTGCGTACGGTCGGCTCGCGGGCGCTAAGCTACACCCCGCGCGAAGGTCTGCCGCGGCTGCGCACGCTGGTGGCCGATGATCTGGCCCGTCAGGGTGTGCCAGCATCGGCAGAGGATCTAATCATCACGACGGGCAGCCAGCAGGCGCTCGATCTGATCGCGCGCACGCTGGTAAACCCCGGAGATCCATTCCTCGTCGATGAATCAACCTACCAAGGCGCTCTGAGCCTGCTGGCGGTTGCCGGCGCGCGGCTCATCGGCGTTCCCAGCGATGACGAAGGCCCGGACCTGGAGACCCTGGAGCGGCACATCCACAGCGGCGTCAAAGGGCTATATGTGATGCCGAACTGCCAAAATCCCACGGGGGCGCGGATCTCTGCGCGGCGGCGGGAAGCGCTGCTCGCGTTTTCGCAGAACGCGCGGGTGCCGATCATCGAGGACGACTATGCTTCGGATCTGCAGCTCGACGGCCAGCCGCCGCCGCCGGCGCTGCGGGCGCTCGATCGCGATGTGATTTACGTCGGCACGTACAGCAAGAAGCTCATCCCGGCCCTGCGCATCGGCTACCTGCTGTGTCCACCGGCGCTGCGGCCGCATCTGGCGGCGCTCAAGCACGCGATCGATCTGGGCACCTCGGGAATCCTGCAGCATGCGCTGGCGGAGTTTCTGGAGCGCGGGTACCTGCGCGCCCACCTGACCCGCACCTTGATTGAGTATCGCCGCCGCCGCGACGCCCTGGAAGAGTCGCTGGCCCGGCATCTACCCTCTGAGATCCGCTGGCGCCGGCCGGAAGCCGGCGTGGTGCTGTGGCTGCCGACGCCGCCGGCGCTCGATCCGGAGGCGCTGTTTCGTGAGGCGCAAGATCACGGCGTCATCATAAGCCCCAGCACCCTGAACGCAGTCGGCCGGCAGCAGCAGCGCGGCATCCGGCTCACCTTCTGCGCCGAGCCGCCCGAGCGCTTGGAGGAAGGAGCGCGGCGGCTCGGCCGCGCCTGGACGGCCCTTGAGCGGCGTCTGCGCGGCCAGCGGGCCAAAAACCTCGCGGTTGAGATTGTATAAGGAGATTCCCATGGAGCGTTCTTCATTCCGTACCAAAGTCGGTCTGGCCGAGATGCTGCGCGGCGGCGTCATCATGGACGTCGTAAACGCCGAGCAGGCGCGCCTGGCCGAAGACGCCGGAGCCGCCGCCGTCATGGCGCTGGAGCGCGTGCCGGCGCAGATCCGCAAAGAAGGGGGCGTCGCCCGCGCCAGCGATCCGGCGATGATCCAGTCGATCAAAGAAGCGGTTAGTATTCCGGTCATGGCCAAGTGCCGCATCGGACACTTCGTCGAAGCCCGGATTCTGGAGGCCCTGGAGGTAGACTTCATCGATGAGAGCGAAGTGCTCACCCCGGCGGACGAAGAGTTCCACATCGACAAGCACGGCTTCCGCGCGCCGTTTGTCTGCGGCTGCCGCGAGCTTGGCGAGGCGCTGCGGCGCATCGGCGAAGGGGCGGCGCTCATTCGCACCAAGGGCGAGGCCGGCACCGGCAACATCGTCGAAGCGGTGCGGCATCTGCGGGCTCTGCGCGGGCAGCTGCGCCGCCTCCACAACATGGATCGCGAGCAGCTCATGACCGAAGCGAAGCAGCTCGGGGCGCCGCTGGAGCTTGTGACTTCGGTCGCCGAGACCGGCCGCCTGCCGGTGCCGAGCTTCGCCGCCGGCGGCATCGCCACGCCGGCCGACGCCGCCCTGTGCATGGCGCTGGGCGCAGAGGCGGTGTTCGTGGGCAGCGGCATCTTTCTGAGCGCCGACCCGGTCCGCCGCGCCCGCGCCATCGTCGATGCCGTCACGTATTGGCAGGATCCGGCCAAGCTCGCGGCGATCAGCAGCGGCCTTGGGAGCGCGATGCCGGGGCTGGAAATCGCCCAGCTCCCCACCACGGCGCGGCTCGCGGCGCGAGGCTGGTGATGGGACGCATCGGCGTGCTCGCCCTGCAAGGCGGCTTCGCGCCGCATCTGCAGACGCTCTTAGCGCTAGGCCACAGCGTCCGCGAGGTCCGCACGGCCGGCGACTTCGCCGACCTCGACGGCCTGATCCTGCCGGGCGGTGAGAGCACGGCGCAGCTGCGGCTCCTCTCCCGCCATGGTCTGGACGCCGAGCTCGATGCGTTTGTGCGCAGCGGCCGGCCGGTGCTGTGTACCTGTGCGGGCCTCATCCTCGCCGC
>CALFML010000569.1 GCA_937879845.1 uncultured Myxococcales bacterium | reverse complement strand
CAGCGCCGAGACGAAGATGGCGATGCTCAAGGTGACCGCGAACTCGCGGAACAGGCGCCCGATCACCCCCGGCATGAGCAGGAGCGGAATCAGCACGGCGATGAGCGACACCGTGAGCGAAACGATGGTAAAGCCGATCTGCCGCGCCCCCTTGAGCGCGGCGCTGAGCGGCGCCTCCCCCTCTTCGATGTAGCGCGAGATGTTTTCGATCATCACGATCGCGTCATCGACGACAAACCCGGTCGAGATGGTCAGCGCCATGAGCGACAGGTTGTTCAGGCTGTAGTGCAAAAGGTACATGACCCCGAACGTGCCGACGATCGACAGCGGCACCACGACCCCCGGAATCAGGGTCGCGCGCAGGCTGCGCAGGAACACGTAGATCACCGCCACGACAAGACCGATGGTCAGAAGCAGCGTGAATTCCACGTCCTCGACCGAGGCGCGCACGGTCTCGGTGCGGTCGCTCAGGATCGACACCTTGACCCCGGCCGGCAGAGAGGCGCTAAGCTGCGGCAAAAGCGCCTTGACGCGCTCCGCCACCTGGATGACGTTGGCGCCGGGCTGGCGCTGCACGTTGAGGATCACCGCCCGCTGCGTATCGGCCCATCCGGCGAGCTGCATGTTCTCCACGCCATCGAGGATCTTGGCGATGTCGCCCAGACGAATCGCGGCGCCGTTTTTATAGGTCAGAACCAAAGGCCGATACGCCGCCGCTTTGTCCAGCTGATCGTTGGTCGAAAGCGCGTAGTTCTGCCGCGCCCCGTCGATGCTGCCTTTGGGCTGGTTGACGTTGGCCTGCACCAGGATCATGCGCACGTCTTCCAGACTCAGCCCCGCCCCGGCGAGCGCCGCCGGATCCACCTGCACCCGCACCGCCGGCTTCTGTCCGCCGTTGAGCGTCACCAGACCCACCCCGGCGATCTGCGAGATCTTCTGCGCCAGCACCGAGTCGGCATAGTCATTGACCTGGCGCAGCGGCACGCTCTCCCCGCTCACCGAGAGCGTGAGCACCGGGGTATCCGCGGGGTTACTCTTGCTATAGGTCGGCGGCGACGGCAAGGTGCGTGGCAGGAGGTTGGTCGCGGCGTTGATCGCGGCCTGCACGTCCTGCTCCGCCGCGTCGATGTCGCGCTCCAGGTTGAACTGGATCGTGATCTGCGAGGTGGCGAAGCTCGACACCGAAGTCATCTGGCTGACCGACGGCATCTGTCCCAGCTGACGCTCCAGCGGGGTCGTCACCGCGGAGGCCATGGTGTCGGCGCTGGCGCCGGGGAGCGTGGTCGCCACGACGATCGTCGGGTAGTCCACCTGCGGCAGGGCGGACACCGGCAGCGCCTGGTAGCCGACCAGACCCGTGAGGAGCAGCCCGACCATCAGCAGCGTGGTCGCCACCGGTCGTCGGATGAACGGCTCCGAGATGCTCATGGCTGACCTGCGCTCGCCGCTCCCGCCGCCCCGTTTGGCCGCCGCTCTGCGTCGGGTCGGCCGGCAGTGGGACTTGCGGCCGGAGACGCCCCGCTGGCCGGCTCTTTGCCGCCGCTTGGCTCCTTATGGGCGGATTCCGGGGATTCCGGAGACCCCGGAGCCGCCGCGGCATGCGGGCCTCCCGGTCGGCCGCCGCGCGAGCGGTGCTCCGCCGTGCCGCGCTCGTCCGCCCCATGCTCGCCGGCGCCGCGGCCCCCTCCGGCGCGCGACGCGTTGACCTGCGCCCCGGGCCGCAGCTGATTCTGTCCTTCGACGACCACGCTGGCTGCCTCGCTCAGACCCTGGGTGATGATGGCCAGGGCGCCGCTTATCTCCGCCACCTGCACCGGCTGCACCGCGGCGGTCTTATCGGCGCCGACGGTGTAGACGAAAGTTCCCTTGGGCCCGCGCTGCACCGCCACCGCGGGAATCACGATCGCGTCCTTGCGCACGTCCAAAAGCAGGCGCGCCTTGACGAACTGATTGGGCCACAGCTTCTGCTCCGGATTGGGAAACGCCGCCTTGAGCCGCACGGTCGCGGTGGACTGGTTGATCTGGTTATCCACGACCACGAGCTCGCCGGTGCCCAGGTGCACGTCGCCCTCGCGGTTGTAAGCCTCGACCGGCACCGGACCTTTTTTCTGCCGCGCCAGCACGCGCGGCAGGTCGTCTTCCGGCAGCGTGAACAGCACCGCGATCGGATCGAGCTGGGTGACGACCACCAGCCCCCCGGCATCGCTGGCGCGGATGAGGTTCCCTTCATCGATGAGGCGCACCCCCGTCACCCCGTCGATCGGCGAGGTGATCTGGGCGTAGCTTAGCTGCAGCCGGGCGTTTTCGATCTGCGCCTGATCCATGCTGACCGCCCCGGCGTACTGGTCCACGGCCGCCTGCTGGTCGTCGGCCTGCTGCGGCGCGACGAGCTCCTGCTTGCGCAGGGTGACGTAGCGCTCCAGGTTCAGCCGATTGTTTTTGAGCAGCGCGCTGTCGCGGGCCAGGGCACCCTCGGCCTGATGCAGCTGGGCGAGGAACGGCCGCGGATCGATCTCGGCCAGCACCTCGCCGCGCTTTACCTTTTGCCCTTCGGTGAAGCGCACCTTGTCGAGGCGCCCATCGACCTGCGCCCGCACCGTGACCGTCTTCCACGCCGCGACCGAGCCAAGGCCGTCGAGGAAGACCGGCACATCGCGCCGCGCCGCCGCGGCTACGCTCACCGCGACCGGACGCGCCGCCGCCGACTCGGCAGCGGAAGCAGCCGGCTTGGCCGAAGTGCAGCCGGCGCTCACTGCCAGAAATGCGGCCAGACCGCGCACCCGCGCGGCGGCTGGCAAGCTTGCAAGTCGCATGCGTAACTCTCCCGAAGAACCGTTGGCTACGTTCAGTCGATTCCAAGAGCAATGCGCGGGCCAGCTTGATCGCCCAAGCCGTGCCTCTGTGCGCCGCCGCCCGAACCCCCGCTTCCGGGAAGCCGGACCCGGCGCCGTCCTCGTTACAGATCTTGCTGCGGTCGGACCACGTCGCTGCGGGTCCTCTCTATAATCGGCCGCGAGTGTTCCCTTTTCAGACATATGTTGGCTTTTCGAACAGGCCCGCGGGCGCCGCCCCTGGGGGCTGCCGACCGCGGATGGGCTTTTTCGGCCTGGAATGTGGGTTGCAATAGCTGGGCATGGATTCCCTTCGGATCTCCTTAATGTGGTTTTTCCGCTACCGCCTCCTGACCGTTCTGGCCATCGGCATCATCACGTCGGCGCTTTCGCTGACGGCGCTTTTGCGCGTGCTGACCATCACCAGCGATCAGCGCCGCGAGCGCGCCCTGGACGCCGTCACCCAGCAGGTCGAGCGCCTGCGGGCGGCCGGCAGCACCAGCGTCAAGGACAACCCCGGCGCGGCGCAAGCGCTGGCGGCGCCGGCGCTGGGCAACATGATCGGGATGCGCGGCGGCTACCTGGATGGACGCGCTCCTGTGCCCTACGAAGATCTGCAGCCGGAGTGGAACCAGCGGCTCATGCAGCTTGTGCGCAAAGCTGCCGAGCGCCGCTCGCGCCAGCTCTCCGCCGAGCCGCTCGGCTCCTCGCTGCTGGTGCTCTTGGCGCAGCCGACCCCGGCGGGGGAAATCGCCTGGGCGGGGCTGCTGGTGCCGCCGCCGCGCTACTGGAACTTCTGGATGGCGCTGGTGGCGCTGCTCGCTCTGGCGACGGCGCTCCTCGTGACGACGGCGACTTCGGCGGTGGTCTCGTTCCGGCGCAGCGCGGCGGCGCTCAACCGCTGCCTGCTGGCGCTGGCCGAAGATCTGTCCACGCCGGTGCCGCGTCCGCCGGTGCTCGAGCTGGTCGAAGTCGCCGACGGAATTCGCGGACTCGCCGAGCGCCTGGTGCAGGCGCGCAAGGAGCAGGAGCGGCTGGCCCAGGAGCTGAGCCAGAAAGAGCGGCTGGCGGCGCTCGGCCGCGTCGTGGCCGGGGTGGCTCACGAAGTGCGCAACCCCCTGGCGTCGATCAAGCTCCGGCTGGATCTGGCGGCGGTGGATCGCTCGCTGCCCAAGGCGGTCGAGTCGGCGATCGGCCACGCCTCGGCGGAGATCGCCCGGCTCGATCGGCTGGTCGCCGACTTGCTGGTGGTCGCTGGGCGGCATACGGGGCCGCGGCTGCCGACTTCGCTCGGGGCGCTTTTGCGCGCCCGCATCGACGCGCTGGGTCCGTGGGCCGCCCTGCGCGAAGTGACGCTCCGGGCCAGCGGGGATGGGACCGCGGCGATCGATGCGGAGTCGGTGGCGCGGGCGGTGGACAACCTCCTGCGCAACGCCGTCGAAGCGTCCCCGCCCGGCGCCGCCGTCACCGCGGACGTGTCGATGGCCGACAACCTGTGCCGGGTGTGCGTGCGCGACTGCGGTCCCGGCATCGCCAACAGCACGGAGCTGTTCGAGCCGTTTTTCACCACCAAGCCCGCCGGCACCGGCCTGGGTCTGGCCATCTCACGGGCGATCGCCCGCGCCCACGGCGGCGAGGTCAGCTACCACCGCAGCGAATCCGAGACCCCAGGCGGCGCCGCGGCCACTTGCTTTGAGCTCTCGCTGGCCTGCGGCACCGCGGGGCGCGCGCGGCAAAAGGAAGCGGCATGAGCACCGTCCTTATCGTCGAGGATGAGCCGGGCCTGCGCGGCGGCCTTATCGCCGCGGTGGAGTCGCTGGGTTGCCGGGCGCTCGGCGCCCCGGGCCTGGAAGCGGCGCGGCTCCTGCTCAGCGCGGAGAGCGTGGACTGCGTCCTGCTCGACATCCGTCTGCGCGATGGCGACGGGCTATCGCTCCTAGAGGAGCTCCGCCACGGACCGCACAGCGACATCCCGGTGATCATCGCCACCGCATACGGCGACAGCGAGCGGACGATCCGCGCCATGCGCGACGGCGCGTTCGACTACCTGACCAAGCC
>CALFML010000568.1 GCA_937879845.1 uncultured Myxococcales bacterium | reverse complement strand
GGCTTGACGGGCGGCGCGCACCTCATCTTGATTCCGGAGATTCCGCTCTCGCTCGACAAGATCTGCGCGGTGATCGAGCAGCGCTACAGCGAAAATAAGAGATACAGCATCATCGTCGTCGCCGAAGGCGTGCGGCTGGCCCCAGAGCTTGCGGAGGTGGTGCCGCCGGGGGTAAAGCGGCCCAAGCGCTTTGTCTCCGATCGGCTGGCAGAGCTTATCGCCGAGCGGACGCAGCATGATGTGCGCGTGACCGTCCTTGGCCACACGCAGCGCGGCGGCTCGCCAACGCCCGCGGATCGGCTCCTGAGCGCTCGGTTCGGAGTCGCTGCCGTGGAGATGGCGGCGCGCGGCGAGTTCGGTCAAATGGCAGCGCTGCGCGGCGGGGCGATCGTCCAGGTTCCGCTCACGGAAGCCTGCGCCAAGATGAAGACGGTGGATCCCCAGGGCGAGCTGGTGCACGTGGCCCGCTCCATCGGCATCAGTTTCGGGGACGCCTAGCAGCCTGGTATCCAGGCGACTGTCGCCGCCACGCTCCGGGCGCGAGCGCGGTCGCGGGGCGAGTCAGAGCGAGCGCGAAAAACCTGCGCTGACGCCGGCACCGGGCAGCAAACTTTGCGCGGCGCAGCCCCCATTCTTCTTTTGCGTTCGCGGCGCGGCGCGCGCGATCGTTGCGATGGTCGACGAGCGCGGCTCTCCGGGCCTGCCTCCCCCGTGAGCTGGCACGGATCGCGCATTGCGCAGTCGGTAGTCCCTAGTTCAGCGCGACCGGATGGCGCTCGCCGACCGGAACGAGCCTGTGCGTCCGCACAAACCGCGGACCCAAGAAGGTAGAGCGATGAGCACGACCCGCCGCGATCTGACCCAGCCTCCCGATTTGCATCATGGTCGCCACCTGGGACCAAGCCGAGTACAGCGGCCGGTCTACGTGGATCTGTTGCCCCCGTGCAATGACGCCTGCCCGGCTGGCGAGGACATTCAGGGCTGGCTGGCGCTGGCCCAGGCCGGTCGCTTCGAGGAGGCGTGGCGACACCTGCTGCGCGACAACCCCATGCCGGCCGTGCACGGGCGAGTCTGCTATCACCCCTGTGAGTCGGGCTGCAACCGTGCGCGGCTCGACTCCACCGTCAGCATCCACGCCGTCGAGCGCTTCCTCGGCGATCGCGCCCGGCAGGCCGGCTGGAAGCTGCGTCCGGAAGCGCCGCCGAGCGGCAAGCGCGTGCTGGTGATCGGCGCCGGACCGAGCGGTCTCTCTTGCGCCTATCAGCTGGCGCGGCGCGGCCACGCGGTCGAGGTGCACGAGGCAGGGCCGATGGCCGGTGGCATGATGCTGTTCGGAATCCCGGCCTACCGCCTGCCGCGTGCGGTGCTGGCGGACGAAGTTTCGCGCATCGCCGAGCTCGGGGTGCGCTTCGTCTTCAACCACAAGGTCGAGGACGTGCTCGGCGCGAAGCAGGCGGGCGGCTTCGACGCGGTGTTTCTCGCCATTGGCGCCCAGCTCGGCAAAAAGACCGAGATCCCGGCGCACGATGCCGGCAAGATTCTCGATGCGCTCTCGTTTCTGCGCAGCGCTGCGGCAGGAGCAGCGCCCAAGCTCGGCCGTCGGGTCGCGATCTACGGCGGCGGCAACACCGCCATGGACGCGGCCCGGGTGGCGCGACGCCTGGGGCACGAGCCGCTCATCATCTATCGCCGCGATCGCGATCACATGCCGGCCCATCCGTTCGAAGCCGATGAGGCCATCGAAGAGGGAGTGAAGATCCACTGGCTGCGCACCATCAAAGGCATCGACGCCGACGACTTCAGCGTCGAGGTGATGCGCCTTGACGACCAAGGCCGGCCGCAGCCGACGGGGCAGCGGGAGACCCTGCACGCCGACTCGCTGATCCTGGCCCTGGGGCAAGACGCGGACACGAGCTTCCTCAAGGGCGTGCCGGGGCTCGCGTTCACGCCCGACGGCTCGCTGATCGTGGGCGAAGACCTGATGACCGGCCACCCCGGCATCTTCGCCGGCGGCGACATGGTGCCAGCGGAGCGAACCGTCACCGTGGCGGTCGGACACGGCAAGCGCGCCGCCGCACACCTGGATGCCTACCTGCGCGGCCGTGCGCCCACGCCGGCGGCGCGCCCCCCCCTGGCCCGCTTCGAAAAGCTCCACGTGTGGTATTACACCGATGCTGCGCACCGCCCGCAGGGGCAGCTCGATCGCAGACAGCGCGTCGCGGGCTTTGACGAAGTCGTCCAGGGACTTGATGCGAAGGACGCGACCTTCGAAGCCAAGCGCTGCCTTTCGTGCGGCAACTGCTATGAGTGCGACGGCTGCTTCGGCGCCTGCCCAGAGGATGCGGTGCAGAAGCTCGGCCCCGGCCGGCGCTATCGCTTCGATTACGACCGCTGCACCGGCTGCGCGGTCTGCTTCGAGCAGTGCCCCGCTGCCGCCATCGAGATGCAGCCCGAGCCAGCTCCCGAGCTGCCGCCGGGGCGAGGTGCCCAATGAGCTCGGCGAAGACGACCGAGATGGTCGATGGGAACGAGGCCGCCGCCCAGGTGGCCTACCGGTTGAACGAAGTCTGCGCCATCTATCCCATCACGCCCTCCTCCGCCATGGCCGAGCTGTGCGATGAGTGGGCGGCGCAGCGCAAGCCGAACATCCTGGGCACGGTCCCCACGATCATCGAGATGCAGAGCGAGGCTGGGGCCGCTGGGACCGTGCACGGGGCGCTGCAGAGCGGAGCCCTGACCACGACGTTTACCGCGTCGCAGGGACTCTTGCTCATGATTCCCAACATGTACAAGATCGCTGGAGAGCTGACCTCGGCGGTGATTCACGTCGCGGCGCGGTCCGTCGCCACGCAGGCCCTCAGCATCTTCGGCGATCACTCCGATGTGATGGCGGTGCGCGCGACTGGCTTTGCGCTGCTCAGCTCAAGCTCCGTGCAGGAGGCGCACGATCTGGCCGCCATCGCGCAGGCGGCAAGCCTCCGGTCCCGCGTACCCTTTTTGCACTTCTTTGATGGCTTCCGCACCTCGCACGAAGTAAATAAGATTGCGCTGCTCTCTGACGATGAGCTGCGCGCCCTCGTGCCGATGGAGCAGATCCTTGCCCACCGCCGCCGCGCCCTGTCGCCGGAGAGCCCGGTGGTGCGCGGCACGGCGCAGAATCCCGACGTGTTCTTCCAGTCGCGTGAGACGGTCAATCCCTACTACGCGCGCCTGCCGGCGATCGTCAGCGAGACCATGGAGTCTTTTTTCCGCATCACCGGGCGTGCGTACAAGCTGTTTGAGTACTTCGGCGATCCCCAGGCCGAGCGCGTGCTCGTGCTCATGGGCTCCGGTGTCGAGACCGCGCGCGAGACCGTCGATTACCTGCGCAACCAGGGCCAGCGCCTCGGCGTCGTGCAGGTGCACCTGTTCCGGCCCTTTTCAGCGGCCCACCTCATCGCCAGCCTGCCCAAGACGACGCGCAGCATCGCGGTGCTCGATCGCACCAAGGAGCCGGGAGCGCTCGGCGAGCCGCTCTACATGGACGTGGTCACCGCCTTGTCCGAAGCGATGATGAGCGGCACTCTGCCATTCGCCCTGCCGCGCATCATCGGCGGTCGCTACGGCCTTGGGTCCAAAGAGTTTACCCCGGCCATGATCAAGGCGGTGTTTGAGGAGCTGGCGCAGCCGGCGCCGCGCAACCACTTCACCGTGGGCATCGATGACGACGTCGCGCACACCAGCCTGACTGTCGACAGGTCTTTCGTCATCGAGTCCGAGAACGTCTTCCGCGCCGTCTTCTTCGGCCTCGGCTCGGACGGGACGGTCGGCGCCAACAAGAACAGCATCAAGATCATCGGCGAGTCGCCTGACGTCTACGCGCAGGGCTACTTCGTCTATGACTCGAAGAAGTCCGGCTCGCAGACCGTGTCGCACCTGCGCTTTGGAAAAGAGCCCATCCGCTCGACCTATCTCATCCAAGCGGCGAACTTCGTCGCCTGTCACAAGTGGAGCTTCCTCGAGCACGTCGACGTGCTGGGCCGCGCTGCCTCAGGGGCGACGCTGCTCCTTGACAGCCCCTACGGCCCCGATGCGGTGTTTGCCGAGCTGCCCCGCGCCGTGCAGCAAGAGATCATCGACAAGCGCATCTCCCTTTATGTCATCGATGCGCAGAAGGTCGCGCGCGACACCGGCATGGGGACCTACGTCAGCACCATCATGCAGGTCTGCTTCTTCGCCATCTCTGGCGTCCTGCCCAAGCAAGAGGCGCTGCAGCAGATCTTCTCCTCGATCGAAAAAACCTACGCCAGAAAAGGCGCAGAGGTCGTAAAGAAGAACTTTGCCGCCGTCGAGCATGCGCTAGGACAGCTGTCGCGCGTGGCGGTTCCGGAGCGAGCGCTCAGCCGCCGCCTGCGCCTGCCGATCGTCCCGGCGCAGGCTCCGCCTTTCGTGCAGGCGGTCACGGCCCGCATGATGGCTGGGCGCGGCGATGAGCTGCCAGTCTCCGCGCTGCCGAGCGATGGGACCTATCCGAGCGGCACCGCCAAGTGGGAGAAGCGCAATATCTCGCAGTTCGTCGCCGCGTGGGAGCCCGAGCTCTGCATCCAGTGCGGCAACTGCAGCCTGGTCTGCCCACACTCGGTCATCCGCGCCAAGTTCTATGACCAGCAGTGCCTCAACAGCGCCCCCGCTGGATGGCAGAGCGCGCCCATCGATGGCCGCGGCTTCCCGGATGTCCGCTATACGCTGCAGGTCTATCCGGAAGACTGCACCGGCTGCGCCCTGTGCGTGGAAGCCTGCCCGGTGCGCAGCCGCGAAGAGAGCGGCAAGCGCGCCATCAACATGGTGAGCAAGCCGCTCGATCTTACGCCCGAGCGCGCGAGCATCGCCTATTTCGAGTCGCTACCGCAAAACGACCGCGCCCGCATTGACTTCTCTACCGTGCGTGGAGCGCAGTATCTGGAGCCGCTGTTCGAGTTCTCAGGCGCGTGCGCGGGCTGCGGCGAGACCCCGTACCTCAAGCTCGTGTCGCAGCTGTTCGGCAGCCGCATGATCGTCGCCAACGCCACAGGCTGCTCGTCGATCTACGGCGGCAACCTCCCGACGACCCCCTGGTCCAAGAACGCAGACGGATACGGGCCGGCGTGGTCCAACTCGCTGTTCGAAGACAACGCCGAGTTCGGGCTGGGCTTTCGCCTGGCCGCAGACCAGCACGCCGAGCTGGCGCGGCGCCTGCTTGGGGAGCTGCGCGGCGAGCTTGGGGCGGACGCGGCGGAGCTCATCGATGAGCTCCTGTCGGCCCGGCAAGAGGTTGAAAGTGAGCTCATCCTGCAGCGCAGCCGGGTCGCGAAGCTGCGGCATCATCTTTCCCTTATCACCGATGCGCGCAAGGAGCCTCTCCTTTCCGTGCTCGATCACCTCTTGCGCCGCAGCATCTGGATCATCGGTGGGGACGGCTGGGCCTACGACATCGGGTCCGGCGGCGTCGATCACGTCCTGGCGAGCGGCCGCGACGTCAACATCCTGGTCCTGGACA
Source organism: uncultured Myxococcales bacterium (assembly GCA_937879845.1). Lineage (GTDB taxonomy): Bacteria > Myxococcota_A > Polyangia > Palsa-1104 > JAEUJZ01 > CALFML01. The sequence continues at coordinate 897 of CALFML010000568.1, read as the reverse complement.
CTGAGGTGTACTCCAACACCGGTGGGCAGGCCTCCAAAGCCACGCCGCTCGGCGCCGTCGCCAAGTTCGCCGCCGCTGGCAAGCAGGTCGGCAAAAAAGATCTGGCGATGCAGGCGATCTCGTACGGCAACGTCTACGTGGCGCGAGTCGCCTTCGGGGCCAACCCGCAGCAGACGCTGCTCGCCCTGCGCGAAGCCGAGGCCTATCCCGGACCGTCGCTCATCATCGCCTACAGCCACTGCATCGCGCACGGCATCAACATGCAGCACGGGCTGCGGCAGCAGGAGCTGGCCGTGCACAGCGGCTACTGGCCGCTGCTGCGCTACAACCCCGCCCTACGCGACTCCGGCGAAAACCCGCTCATCCTCGACTCGGCCGCCCCGCGCGTGCCGCTGGCGGAGTACGCCTATAACGAGCTGCGCTACCGCATGCTGAGCCACAGCAATCCCGACGAGGCGGCGCGTCTGCTCAAGCTCGCCGAGCAGGCCGTCAAGCAGCGCTTCGCCGCCTACGCGGAGCTGGCCACGCGCGGACAGTAGGGGAAAAAGGAACTCACGATGGTGGACCTGCGGACACGCTACCTGGGGCTCGAGCTTGCGCACCCGATCGTCGCGTCGGCCTCGCCGCTTTCCAAGGACGAGGGCGGCGTGAAGCGGCTGGAAGACGGCGGCGCCGCGGCGGTGGTGATGGCCTCGCTGTTCGAAGAGCAGCTGCGCCATGAGGCCGAGGCGGTCGACTATCTGGCGCAGCTTGGCGCCGACAGCCACGGCGAGGCCGCCGATTATTTTCCGAAGCTGCCCTTTGCCGTCGGGCCGGAGCGCTATCTTGAGCTGTTGCGGCGCGCGCGTGAAGCGGTGCGGGTGCCGGTCATCGCCAGCCTGAACGGCGTCACCAACG
>CALFML010000567.1 GCA_937879845.1 uncultured Myxococcales bacterium | reverse complement strand
CGGTCGCGCCGGCGCCGATGAGCTCTTCGGCGGCAGAGGCCGCACGCTCGACGCTTATGGGGATGCCGACGGTGCAGCCGCTTGGAACGCCGAGCCTCCGGCCGCCGGCGCCGACGCCGGTGAGCGTCAAGGTCAAAGAGCCGGTGCTGACCCCCGCCGCGGCACCTGTGGCCCAAGCTCCGTCTACTCCCGCCTCTGTTTCGGCGAGTGCCCGTCCCGAGTCCCAACAAGAAGGAAGTCGTATGCCCGAGCCTGTTCGTCCGAGTGCCGCCGGCGCTGGGATCCCCAGCCAGGTGCCGCAGATGCCACGGCCTTCCCTCATCCCGCGCGCACCGGTGCCGGCCCCGGTGCTGTCGGCACTGGAGCGGATCGCCGCCCGCGGTGCCGAGTACGAGGCAATCGCCAAGCTCAGCATCGAGACGATTCAGCAGGTCGCCTGGGAAGTCGTCCCCGAGCTCGCCGAGATGATCCTGCGCGCCGAGACGGATCGCACGGCCAAAGAGCGCAAGGTCTAACCGGCCGGTCTTCTCGGCCCGCTGCCCCCCACAGGGAAGCGCCGGTGCGGCGATTCGTGCGTGCGGCCCCAGGTACTCATCTGTACCTGTCTGTCCGCTGGCGGCCCACCTCTGGACCGCCGCACTTCGGCCGAGGCGCCTAGGCGCAGCTGCCCAGCGCTGAGGTGCCCGGATTTCGGCTCCCGAACCGGGACCTGGTGCGTAGTGAATCCGCCCCGTACGGCAGGCTCTGGCGTAGGTGCGGGAGGCGCCTAAATAAGTGCGTTTCCCGTGGCTCTACCTGCGCGAAATTCCCAAGGTTTTGAAAATATTTCCGGAGATTGACACAAAAGGTCGCTAGGCTAGAGTTGTAATATCTTACGAAGTGAGCTTCGTCCCGGCTATGCTACATGGCATGATCTTCATGGCCTTGGTTCGAACCAGACCTCCGTCCGGACTATCCCGCCCTGCGGGCCGCCCGACGAGAGCAGAGACGCAGCAGGCTACCGACTGAGACAGTGACGCAGAGTTGGCTACGGCTTCACGCTTCGTCGTCTTCATATAGGTAAGAGTCCCAAGGTTGAGTTTCCAGTCACCGAGGTAAACAGATGCAACACCGCTTGATACTTCCGCTTCTGTGTTGTTTTGCTGGGGTTGGGATCGCCCAGAACGCACACGCTGTGTCGACCATCGATAAGACCCAGGCGGTGGCACCTCCCCGAGGGACGGCGGGCACCGGCCTGTGCGGCAGCGTAACGCACTTTACGTCGATGCAGCCGCTGGCGACAAAGGATGATGCGACGGCGGTTTTGAACAAGCCGACCACGGATCCGGCGATCCTGGGCCGCACCTCGCGGCTCCTCGACAACATCAACTTCCGCAACGGCCAGCCCAACACCAACGGTGACTTCACCCTTCCCAACTATCGGGATGAGGTGTTCCCCTACAGCCTCGATCCCATGGCGACGCCCATGGGCACCGACTCCAACATCGCCCTGCGTCTGCGCGGGTATTTCAACGTCCCGGCGACGCTCATCGGCAAGACGATCAGCTTCGGCGTCAACTGCGACGACTTCTGCTCGCTGCAGATCGGCAAGACCGTGGTCGTGCCGCTCGCCGATGAGCGCTATTCCTCGCGCGTCATCAAGCAGGTCATGTTCAAGGACGCCGGCCTGTACCCGCTGGAGATGATCTACTACCAGAACGGCAGCACGGCGTACCTGGAGTGGGCGCGCACCGATACCGCGGTGCCCGAGTGCCCCAACGACGTCTGCCAGATTCCCCTGACCGACACGACCACCTACGCCGGCCAGTTCAAGCTGGTGCAGCGGGCCGAGCTCTATAGCGCCATCGTCGGCGAGAACCCGGGCTGCCAGGAGTGCGGCGCTCCGGGCATGGACTGCTCGACCGGCAACTACTGCGGCGACGGACTCTGCCAGGCCTGCAACGTGCCGGATCACTGCGGTGCGGACTGCAAAAAGTGCCCCGCGGATTCCTATAGCTGCAACAACGGCAAGTGCGTCCAGTGCCTCTCCGACTCGCAGTGCCCAAATGGCCAGATCTGCGACATCCCCAACGGCAAGTGCGTAGTTGCGCCGCCGTGCAGCCGCAACGACCAGTGCACGGTGCCGTGGATCTGCGATCTGACGACGAACCGCTGCCAGAACCCGCCGATTCCCTGCACCACGGACGAGATGTGTCCGATGGGTCTCACCTGCCAGGGTCCCACGGGCAGCAAGGTCTGCCGCGCGCCGGTGATGATGTGCAACAGCGACTCCGACTGCCTCGCCGGCTTCTACTGCGATCTGGCGGATCACATCTGCAAGCAGCGTCTGGAGCGCCACTACGTCGGTGGCCAGGCTGGCTGCAGCATGAGCCCGGGCCAGACGCAAAGCGGCGCGGCGACCGGAATGATTGCGCTTTTGGGCCTCGCGCTTTTGGGCCTTGTGCTGCGCAGCCGACGGCAGCTGGGTGACAAGCTGGCGACGGAGGGCGTGGTAAGTGCGCGGAATCGCTTGGGTCTTGGCCGCGCGGCTTTTCTTCTTCCAGTTTTTTTTTGCGCCTTTTCGTCTAGCGCCCACGCCCAAAGCAACGGTATCTCGCTGAATGCACAGACCTTTCACCCCGCGATAGGTCCGGAAAACATCATCACCGTCGAGGGAACCCGCACTCCGGGAAGATGGGTTCCCATGGCCAACGTCCTGTTCGAGTGGGCCTATCGTCCGCTCCGCCTGCTGGATACTTCCAACAACCAGACGGTCGCCGAGACCGTGCCCAACATGCTGACCCTGCACCTGTCGGGCGGCATCGGGCTCACCCGCTGGTTCGCGCTGGGTCTGGACCTGCCGGTCGTCGTCTACCAGGGCTTTGACCGCTCGGGTACGCCGCTGGCGGACGTGCCGGTGGATCCTGCCTCGGCCGGCATCGCCGACCTGCGGCTGGTCGGCAAGCTGCGCATCCTCAACAACACGGAGAGCGGCCTGGGCCTGGCCTTCGTGCCCCAGATCACCTTCCCCACCGGCAAAGGCGAGGAGTTCCGTGGCGACTCGGCGTTCGGCTTCGAGCCGCGCCTGGCCCTGGACTATAAGACCAAGAGCGGCTTCATCATCGCCCTGAACGCCAGCGTGTTTTTGCGCACCCAGGACCAGCTGGCGCGCAACATCCGCGTCTCGCACCAGGTCCGCTACGGCATCGGCGCCTTCGTGCCGCTGCCCAAGGGCTTCGGGCTGGCCGGCGAAGTGGTCGGCGGCACGAGCTTCTTCAACGCCGAAGACTACTACACCCCGCTTGAGGCCTACCTGGCCGTGCGCTGGGTGCACTCAAGCGGCATCAACATCAACCTCGGCGGCGGACCGGGCCTTACCCCGGTGGCCGGCTCGCCGCAGTTCCGGCTGTTTGCCAGCGTCGGGTACCTGCCGCTCGGACCGCGGAAGAAAGAGCAGATTCGCCCGCGCGTCGTCGATCTCGATCCCGATCGCGACGGCCTGATCGGCGAAAACGATCGCTGCCCCAACGTCTGGGGACCGCCTGAGAACCAGGGCTGCCCGGATGTCGACACCGATAAGGACGGACTGGTCGACCGGCTCGACAAGTGCCCGCTGGAGCCCGGTCCGAAGGAAAACCAGGGCTGCCCGGACAAGGATCGCGATGGCGACGGTCTGGTCGATCGGCTCGACAGCTGCCCGGATGAGCCGGGACCGCTGGAGAACAACGGCTGCCCGCTCCTTGACACCGATAAGGACACCATCCCGGATAAGGACGACAAGTGTCCGTACGAGCCGGGCCCGAAGGAGAACCAGGGCTGCCCGCCGCCGCGTAAGTACATCAACGTGACCCAGGAGAAGATTGAGCTCCTGCAGAAGATCCAGTTCGCGACGAACAAGGCGACCATCAACCCCGGTCCGTCGTTCGAGCTCCTGGATGAGGTGGTCTCGGTGCTCAAGTCGCGGCCGACGATGCGGGTCCACATCGAGGGTCACACCGACAGCCGCGGTACGCTCAAGTGGAACATGGAGCTGTCGCGGATGCGCGCTGAGGCGGTGCGTCTGTACCTGGTCAATAAGGGCGTCGAAGCCGAGCGGCTCACCTCCGAGGGCTACGGCCCGACGCGGCCGATCGGCGACAACAAGACCAAGGCGGGCCAGGACAAGAACCGCCGCACCGAGTTCGTGATCGTTCAGCAGTAACTCGCAGCAGTAGCTCGCGCGCCCGGCCAGGCAGCCCTGGCCGGGCTCGAGCGACCTGCCGGATCGAGCCTTCCCCCGTCTATCCGCTTTTTCTTCCCTGATTAAACTTGCGCAAGCGCCGCCCCATCGGGGGCAGCGGCGCAGTCTTCAGCCCGATATCTGTGGCCAGCGGGCGCGCGGCGCTTGCCGGGCGGCGCCGGCGCGGGCATAGTACGCGCAGCTCATCGTCGAGGAGCCCATGTCGGACGCTCTGTCTGAAGCGATACCTCACGGCGTCTCTGCCGCTGGAGACTGGCACGCTGCCTGGCACGCTGCCTTGCAGGACGCCGGCTTGACCGCAGCGCAGATTGCCGAGCTATCGGTGATAGGCGAGCGGCTGCTCGGTGCCGAGTCCTCCTCGCCGCGGCTGCGGGGGGCGCTGGCCGCCTACTTCAAGGGCTGGAACGAGGCGGCCGACCGCCTCCTCACCGCGGCGCAGGCGGCGGAGTCGCAGACGCCGACGCAGGAGCTGCTCACCGCGGCGCTGCACGTCTATAAGGCCTGCTATGAGGTCGGACGCGATCCGCAGGCGCCGGTGCGGCGGATGCATGAGCTCACCGCGGCGCTCAAGCCGGTGCTGGACGCGGACGCCGAGTCGCGGGCGGTGCGCGGCTGCGCCGGGCTGGCGCTGAGCGAGGTGCTGCTGCGGATCGGCGATGTCGGCGCCGCCCGCAACCAGCTGGAGCTCGTGGCGGATGAGCCGGAGATGCCGCCCGGGGTGACGATCATCGCCCATATGCTGCTCGGCGGGCTGGAACAAGCGGTCGGGCGCACCGACCTGGCGCTCGGGCACCTGCAGGTCGCCCTGCACCGCGCCGCGGGGCTAGAGGAGCAGGAGAGCCTCCTGCGGCTTTTACTCTGCGGCGTGCTCCTGGCCGATAACCGCCGCTACGCGCTGGCGATGCTCGACGATGTGCAGGCCGGCAAGTACGGGCCGGTGCCGGACGGGCAGGGGACTTTGGCGCGGCTGCATCGGCTGCTGCAGCTTTTGTCGCAGCGGCCGCCCTTTGGGATGAACGTGCGGGCGGAGCTGCGCTACGAGCTGCGCTGCCTGCAAGAACGCCACCCGAGCGCCGCCTGGATGCTGCTTGTCACCAGCATGTGCGCCGGGGCCCTGGGCGGCGCCGAAGAGCAGACCGACAGTTATGCGGTGCTCATCGAGACGGCCGCCGAGCTGCGCTGCCGCTACATGGACGGCGCCGCCGATCTGTGCGACCGCCAGCTGGCGACGCTTTTGGCTCAGCTTGGACCGGATCGCTTCGAGGAAATCCTCCTTGAAGCGCAGCACCGCCGCCGCGGCCTGCAGCTCCACCACGGCGAGTTCGCAGCCGGCGGCAAGTCTTAGCCGCCGCCAAACGCCGCTCGGCTTTTTATGCTCGACGGAAGCGGCGCGAGGCGGGGCGGTCTCTTGGCGCCCGGGGGGCAGGCCGTGCTAAGAAACCAGATGCTCTGGCATGAGCCAACCGCCGGCAATCATTTGCCAATCGCGGGCGCAGGATCTGCCGACCGGAGCTTTTGTGTGGAAAGGAGCAGAGACAGCGATGGGAAAAGCGTTCTGGGGTTTGGGGCTGTTCGTTCTGGGCGCGGTGGCGCTCGCAGCGCCCGCTTGGTCACAGGAAGTCGAGGCGCCGCCGGCCCCTTATGAGCTCAAGTCGATGGACTGCGGCGAGCTGGATAGCGACTCCGGGCTGCGGCCGCTGCGGCCAAGCCACATCGCGGGCGAGGACCTGGACATCCTGTGCAAGGTGACGGTCAGCCTTCCGGAAAAGAGCAAGGGCACGCCCAAGGCGCACACCGTCAAGCTGACGGTAAGCCATCAGGGGACCAAGACCAGCTTCGAGCAGGTGCGCGATGCGCGCGTGCTCAACGTCGGCTCGCGGGTCGTTCTGTTCGTCATCCCCGCCGAGAAGCTGCCTACCGAAGCCGGCAAGGTCACCATCCGCGCCGAGCTGTCCAAGCCCGCAAGCAAGCCGGGGATGCACGAGGTCTCGTTCAGCCTGACCGCCGAGGACTAGGCGCGGCGCGGCGCGCTAGCTCACTAAGAGCAAGGTCGCGTCGTCGGTCGGCACGGCGTAGGTCGAAAACAGCTGCAGGCCCAGCTCTTCGAGGTCGCCGGAGCGCTGCCAGGGGAGCCGGAGCTGGCTCTGCAGTCCGTCGGAAAACAAGGCGAACAGGGCATCGCTCGGCAGCGGGTGCTGCTCGACGCGAATGTCGAGACGGCCGTGGAAGGTGCCGCGTCCGTGCCCGAGCACCGCATCGGTGCCGCACGGCGACCAGAGGCGACCGCCGCCGAAGAAGATCACCACCCGGATGTTGCCGATCGTCGTGGCGCGGACGAGCTTGGCCTCCAGGTCCACGTCCACCATGCCCAGCGTGGCGCCGCGGGTCGCCGCGGCGCTCAGGTGCGCTTTCATGACCGCGTCTTCCAGGCTCAGGCTGAGCTGGCCGGTCAGGGCCTGGATCGCCCGCTGCGCCGCTTCCCGCGCTGCCGGCCCATGGCCCAGTCCGTCGATCACTGCGAGCCGCAGCTTGCTCGGGCTGCGCTCGTAGAAGGTCATATCGCCGCTCTGGGTCTCACGCGGGTGGGGGCGCTCCAAGATGACGAGCTGGGCGAGCGCTTCCACCGGCCACCGCGCTCCCGCGGCGTGCACCCGCAGATCGCGGTTGGCCACGATCATCGCGCCCGGCGACAAGGTCTTGGACACCGCGGTGGTGGTGAGCCCCGAGTGCCCGAGGTTGGGCTCGCTCGGCAGGCGGATGTTGCGGGCATGCCAAAGGAGGCTCGCCTCGCCCGGGCTGCCTTGCAGGGTGACGGCCATGGTGTCGCTGCGCAGGCGCAGCACGCGCCGCACGGTCTCTTCGGCGCTTGCGACATAGCGGTTCTGCGCCGGCTCGGCCAGGCCGCAGCGCTGGGCCAACCGGCGCGCCTCGGCGCTGATCTTGGCTCCGTCCGCCGCGTCGTTTAGCGGCAGCGTGAGCGCGATTTCATTCGGGTTAGGTGGTTGAGTGGATGGCAAGGTCGGGCTGCGATGGGTGAGCTAGCGCAGCTCAGGCATCCGTCAGATCGGGATGAGACAGGGCCGACAGCGCCGACTCCAGATCGAGCGCCGTCTCAAAACCCGATGCGGAGAAGCCCATCTCGGTCAGCGTCAAGGCGATCGCCGGCGTCATGCCCGAGACGATCGTGCGCGTGCCCATAAGCCGCGCCATCTGCGCCGTATGAACGAAGGCGCGGGCGGTGTACGTGTCGAGCACCAGGAGCGCGGAGATATCCAGCACCAGGCCCTGGGCGCTTTTGCGCTCCAGCTCTTTGAGGATATCGCTCTGCAGCTGCTCGACCAGGATGTCGTGCAGGTCGGCCTGGATGGAGACCAGGAGCAGGTCGCGGATGCGCAGAATCGGAATGCGGTCAATCATCGGGATACCTCGATGCGCCTTCGCGAAGCCAGGAGGGTGGTGCCGGGGGTTTGTCGCGACATGCAGAGCCACCTACCGCTGGATGGGAGAGTAGAAGATCGCCTTAACGCGCGTGCCCTGTCCGGGAGTGGACTGCAGCTGAAAATCCTGCGAGATCGACTTTACGCCGCGCAGCCCCATGCCCAGGCCGGTCTTGGAGCGAAAGCTGCCGGAGAGGATTTTTTCGGTGTCGGCGATGCCCGGTCCGGAGTCGCGGGCCTCGACGGCAAGGCCGATCCGGGGCGTCAGGCTGACGGAGAACCGGATCTCGCCGGTCTGCGCGTACATGACGATGTTGCGGGCGAGCTCGGAGACCGCCGTGGCGACCTTGGTGCGCTCGACGGGGCCGAAGCCGAGCTTGGCCGCCAGGGTGATCGCGGCGCGGCGGGCGACGACCAGAGACGCCTCGTTTTCGATGCGCAGCTTCTCATCCCGCGGTACGAGCGCCAGCATGCCGCCAGTCGCCTGATCGAGCTTGCTGAGGATGGGTAAGATGTTCTCAGCCCCAGCAAATAATGAGATGTGGCGAACGATACTCGCGGCCAGATTTTCCACCTGCTCGCGATTGGACGTCGAGAAGTTGAGGATCTCTTGGCGCAGTCTCGCTGGGACCGTCACACTCGCCTCGAGCGCAGCTAGTAGCTTGGGAGCTATGTCGCTATCCGTCCTTGAGCCCAGCATGTCTTGACCCCAGTGTAACACGCTCCAAATATTGCGTGCGACTATCGTAAGGTAGAAAACCAGCAACATTTTGGTCGGAAAAAAACCCAGTGCGCAGCTAGGCGTACATGCGTGGTCCGGCCAGTTCTCCGTCGGCCCGTTGGCCGCGGTAGCGACTCAAAGGTTGTGCAGAGTGAGGCGCTGGGCGTTAGCGCGGCGCGGGTTTTTTGCCGGCGGGAGACAACTTCCCGATATGTCGGTCGATAACCCTGCCCGTGCCAGCTGCGCTGCCTCTGTGGGTGATTGCCTACGCGCTTGGGATCTGGGGCTTTGCCAGCCTGAAGGTGCACTGGGCAGCGGCGCGGTGGGTCCTGTGGGGAGCGCTGCTGGGGCTTGCGCTGAGCTGCCTGCGCGATCGCGGCAAGGGGCGCTGGCTGCTGCTCGGCGCGTTGGCGCTCGGCGGGCTGGCGCAGGCACGGCGGTCGCCGGTGCTGGAGATCCCGGCGCTTTCCTCCTTGTCGGCCCCGGACGAAGGCGGTGCGGCGATGGCCGGGACGGCGCTGTCGGCGCTGCTGGCGAGCCCCGACCTGGCGCCGGACACGCAGTGGCTGTGCATCGGCCGCGTCACCGAGGCGGCGACGACCACCGCCCAAGGAGTGGCGCTGCGCGTCGAAGTCACGGCGCTGCGCCGGGCGGCTTTAGCGCCTCAAACCGCATGGCTGACCTTATCGCCGCCTTTGCGCGTCGCGGTGAACGTCCGGGGAACGCCGCGCGAGGCGCTCTGGCCGGGGACTCCCGTACGGCTGAGCACCACGCTCCGTTCGCCGCGCGCGGCGCAAAATCCGGGGGCCGGCGATCGGCTTCGCCATGCCGCAGCGGTAGGGATCGAGGCGCTGGCCAGCGTCGATCCCGATGAGATTTTCCCTTGGCACGGCCCGCTCCTAGAGGCGCAGCCCCAGACGCAGCTACAAGCCGCGAGCCTGTGGCTGACAAGCCGCGTCGCACGTCTGCGCGCCCGGATGCTGGAGCGGATCCAGCAAGCTCCCTCTGCGGGTTCATCCGATTCCGCCGCCGCGCTGGCTGGGCGCAGCGGCCGTGCCGTGGTCTCCGCCCTGGTGCTCGGCGAGCGCGGACCGCTGCTGCAGGTGGACAGCGAGCGTCAGGCGCAAGCGTTGCCGCCGATCGCGGACAGCTTCCGCGGCGCCGGCATCTATCATGTCCTGTCGGTAAGCGGCCTGCACCTGGCGGTGGTCGCGTGGATCTGCTACCGCCTGCTGGCGTGGCTGCTGCTGTGGCTGCCGGCGCGCGCCGGGCATCGGGTGGCGCGGCGCGGGGCGGCGCTGGCGGCGGTGCCGCCGACGCTTTTTTATGCCCTGCTCACCGGCGCGGAGCTGGCGACGCAGCGCGCCGCGCTGGCGGCGGCCCTGTGCCTGCTGGCGATTCGCTGCGGCCGGCGTGCGACGTTGAGCCAGAGCCTGGCCGGAGCGGTGCTGATCATCGCGTTTCCCGCGGCCGGTCCGGGAACGGCCGCGCTGCTCCTGTGCGAGCCGGCGCTGCTGCTCTCGATTGCGGCGACCTTGGGCCTTGCCTATCTGCGGCCGCTCGGCGGGCTGCCGCGGCGCTGGCGGGCACGGACCGAGATGAGCGGTGGCGCCGGCGGCCTCCCGCAGCGCCTGGCCGGCGCGATCCGGCGCAGCCTCTTTCGGCTGGTAGAAAGCTCGCTCGCCGCGATGCTGGCCACGATGCCGATCTGCGCCTATTGCTTCGCCGAGCTGCAGGTCGCCGGGGTGCTCGGGAACTTGATTCCCGGGGTGATTGGGGAGGTCGTGGTGCTGCCGCTTGGGCTCTTTGGCGTCCTTGTGGGTCTTGGCTGGGCCAAGGCAGGGGGGTGGCTGCTGGCGGCGGCGGCGGCGGCGGCGCAGGTGATGGTGCGCAGCGCGGCGGCGATCGCCGGGTTTGCCGGTGCGGTGCCGGCCAAAGCGCCGTCCGCGTTGCTGGCCGTGCTGTTCTGGATCGGCCTCGGACTGGCGGCCGGCGCCGACCGCGCGGGCGGCGAGCCCCGTCCGCGCCGTCGGCGTCTGGGCGCGTGCGTCTGCGGGCTGGCGGTCGCGCTCTACCTGCTGTTTTGGCGGCTGCCCAGTCATGAGCTGCGGGTCACCGTGCTGGACGTCGGCCAGGGCGATGCGATCGTCATCGAGCTGCCCGCCGGAGGGGTCATGGTGGTCGATGCCGGTCTGCAGTCCGCGGCCGGAATCGACATGGGCGCGCGCGTCGTCGTCCCGTTTCTGCGCCAGCGCGGGTATCGCCGCATCGACTTGCTCGTCGCCTCACATCCACACCCGGACCACATAGGCGGGCTGGCGGCGCTGGTGGAAAACTTTCCGGTGGGCGAGCTGTGGGGAGTGCCGGCGGCGGCGGGCCGCGATGGGCGGGATGGCGACCCGGCGGCGGTGGACCTGGAGGACGCGGCGGATCCGGAGGTCGGAGCGCGGATGGAAGCGCGAGAGCGCGCGCGGGCACAAGCGGATCCGTCCTGGCTGCAGCTGCTGCAGCGGGCGCGGCAGCACGGCATCGCGATTACGACCCCGCGGTCGCGGCGCTTTCAGGGCGTCGACCTTACCGTCCTGGCTCCCTGCCAGCGCGACCGCGGCGGCGAGTGCGACGTGGCGGCCCATCCCGGCTGGCCGCCCAACGACAACTCGCTCGTCCTGCGCCTAGGCTATGCCGGGCGGTCGGTGCTGCTTCCCGGCGACATCGAGCTCGCCGGCGAGCTGGCGCTGCTGAGTCGCAGTGCGGACGGCAGCCGCGGCGCCGCGGCGCTGCGGGTCGATGTGCTCAAAGCCCCGCATCACTGCAGCCAGACAAGCTCCAGCGAGTCCTTTGTCGCCGCGGTGCAGCCGCAGTGGGTGATCTGCTCGCTTGGCGCCTACAACCGCTACCGCTTCCCGCACGCGGTGGTCTACCGCCGTTATCAGGCCGCCGGCAGCCGCGTGCTGCGTACCGATGCCGATGGCGCGGTGGAGCTGCGCATCGACTCGTCCGGACGCCTGCACTTTGAGTCGTTCGCCGCGCCGCCCGCGCCATCATGATTCATGACGCCAGGCCGAATCTCTGCGCCGGCTAGTCGGCGCAGGGCGTAAGTCATTAATTTTCCGCTTGCCTTTGACCGCAGGCCACGATACAAGTGCCCTCCACCTCCTTTAGGAGGAGTGGCCGAGTGGACGAAGGCGGCGGTCTTGAAAACCGCAGCGCGAAAGCGCCGGGGGTTCGAATCCCTCCTCCTCCGCTGGCTTGACAATCGAAGAGCGTGACGTAAGGCAAAGTGCACGGTGCCACGGTACAGGTAGAAGCCGCGAGCATAGCTGCCGCCACCCTCGTCCTTCGGGGCAGCTAGGAGCAGGCACCGTGACGGAATTTGTTCGCCTGAACGAGACATCGAACAATACATCGTTCAGGGTTAGGAAAAGTCGTTAGGAAAGAGTTGTAAGGCCAAAAAGTTGTAAGGAAGGAGAGATGACCGAGAGGCCGATGGTGCTCGCTTGCTAAGCGAGTGTACTGCCATAAGCGGTACCGCGGGTTCGAATCCCGCTCTCTCCGCCAAGAAAAGTCTTTACTCGCGCGTAGGGTTTTTTGTATATACGCGCTCGCAAGCAGCCATAGCTCAGCTGGATAGAGCATCGGTCTACGGAACCGAGGGTCGGAGGTTCGAATCCTTCTGGCTGCGCTCCCTTGAACTTGGATCTGGGAACTTTGGATCAGTCGCACGACGAGTTCTGCATGCGGCTGGCGCTGGATGAAGCCGCCCAGGCGGCGATGATCGGCGAGGTTCCCGTCGGGGCGGTGATCCTGGTCGGCAACCAAGTGATTGCCGCCGCCGGGAATCGCCGCGAAAGCGAGCTCGATCCGACCGCGCACGCCGAGCTATTGGCGCTGCGCCGTGCGGCGCGGGTCCGCGGCAGCTGGCGGCTGAGTGATGCCACCCTCTACGTGACCCAGGAGCCCTGTCCGATGTGTGCGGGGGCGCTGGTCAACGCGCGGATCGCCCGGCTCGTATACGGCTGTCCGAATCCCAACGCGGGGGCGGTGCGGACGCTGTTCGCGCTCGTCGATGATCCGCGCCTCAACCATCGGATCGAAGCGGTGGGCGGCATCTTGGCACCGCAGTGCGCGGCCCTGCTCCGAGATTTTTTTGTCCGCATGCGGCAAGACGCGCAAAAGGGGCTTGCGACGGCGGCGCAGCGCCACAGCCGCTACGCCGGACAATGAGTCAAAATCCAGACCGCGGCAAAAAGCGGTCCCAGGCTAAAGTGGTTCTCAAGATATTTGGAGAGATGGCAGAGCTGGTCGATTGCGCCTGATTCGAAATCAGGTGTACCCGCAAGGGTACCGGGGGTTCGAATCCCTCTCTCTCCGCAAATCCAACTGGGTCACCACACCCGACACAGTCGTGGTCCCCAGAGCCCTTCTCGCATGGAGAGATGACCGAGTGGCCGAAGGTGCACGATTGGAAATCGTGTGTGTCGAAAGGCACCGCGGGTTCGAATCCCGCCCTCTCCGCTAGCGCAATCGATAAAAGTTCGGTATGAGTAGGGAGCCAAGAAGTTTCGCTACAAGCTGAGCTTTGAAGCCGCACTAGCTGCGGCTGGCTACAGATGACCCCGCCAGTTATGGCTGCGGGCGACGGAAAGTTGATGAACTCCGCCAGGCCAGGAATGGAGCAACGGTAGTCGACGGACCGGGTGCCCGCAGCCACCTTTTTTCGCGCACAAATCCCTTGCCTTACGTCACCCTCCGATGTTCCATGCGGCCATGTCTTACTTGGTCCTGGCGCGCAAGTATCGGCCTCAGACGTTCGAGCAGGTGATAGGCCAGGAACACGTCACGCGGACTTTGCAGAACGCGATCGAGCGCGGCCGCATCCACCACGCGTTCCTGTTCTGCGGCGGTCGGGGGACCGGCAAGACGACGACGGCGCGCATCTTGGCCAAGGCGCTCTCGTGCGTGAACGCGCCGACGCCGCAGCCGTGCAACAGCTGCCCGGCGTGCGTCGAGATCACCCAGGGCTCCTCCGTCGATGTGCAAGAGATCGACGCGGCGTCGCAGAACCGGGTGGAGGACATCCGCGATCTGCGCGAGGCCATCCGCTACGCCCCGGTGCGCGGCAAGAAGAAGCTCTACATCCTCGACGAAGTTCATATGCTGTCGACCAGCGCGTTCAACGCGCTGCTCAAGACGCTGGAAGAGCCGCCGCCGCACGCCGTGTTCGTGTTCGCGACCACCGATCCGCACAAGCTGCCGCAGACGATCCTGTCGCGAGTGCAGCGCTATGATTTCAAGCTCGTGCCGACAAGCCGTCTGGTCGATCACCTTGCCGATGTGCTCGGGCGCGAGGGGCTGCCGTTTGAGCGCAGCGCCTTGCAGCTCGTGGCGCGCGAGGGGGCGGGATCGGTGCGCGACTCGCTGTCGCTGCTCGATCAGGTGCTGGCCTCGGCGCAGGGGACGCTGACGGAGGCGCAGGCGGCGGCGGTGCTGGGGGTCGCCGATCGCGGGCTCATTCTCGGACTCGGGCGGGCGATCCTGCGGCGGGATGCGGGCGAGGCGGTGCAGCTGGTCGGTCACGCGTACGAGCGCGGCTTCGACCTCGTGCAGCTTGCCCGGACCTTGCTCGGGCACCTGCGCGATCTGGTGGTTGTCTCGGTGGTGAAGGAGCCGCTGCCGCTGCTCGATGTGACCGCGGGGGAGCTTGACGAGCTGCAGGCGCAAGCCGCCCTGGCCAAAGGACGGGTCGAGCTGCTTTTCGATCGCATGGTCCGAGTCGCCGAGGATACCTCCCGCGCCGCGCTTACCCGCTACGTCCTCGAAGTCGGGCTCGTGGAGCTATGCAGCGTCGAGCCGCTGCAGCCGGTCGGCGAGCTGATCGATCGCCTGGAGCAGCTGGAAGAGCGCCTGACCGGTAAGGGTCCCCAAGGGGGCGGACGCAGCGGCGCCTCATCGCCGGGAGCCGGCGGCGGAAGGCCGGGAGCGACCGGCGGACCCGCCCATGGCGCGGCTCCCGCCGGACCGGCGCCCGCGGCGCGAACCATGGCTGCGCCGCCACCGCTCGGCTCAGCTATTTCATCCGTTGCTTCACCAGTTGCTTCACCCGCTATTTCACCCGCCGCGCCCGCGGTCGCCATGGCCGCACCCGCGGCGCGTGCGGCGGAATCGGGACCGGCGGTCGCGATGGGCGGGCCGCGCGGGCTTGCCAGCGCCGCGGACGGGGGATTGGCCAGCCGAGGTCCGGCAGCGGGGGCGGGCGCCGCTGCCGTAGCTGCGCGAATCCTGCCGGACGCCGAGGCGCTGTCGGTCATCGAGCACGCCGCTCCGGTCGCCGCCGTCGTTCAGGCGCCGCCGTACCGGCCGGAGCCCGCAGCCGCCGCGGAGTCAATAAGAGCGGCGGTGGGGGCAAACGGTTCCGCCGCCGCGGCAGCGCACGCTGACGCTTCACCGGCGCAGCTTGCAAGCGCCGATAAGCCTGCCGGCGCCGCGCCTGCGGCGGCCGCGTCGGCGGTGGCCGCGGCCCCGTCAGCGCCGCGGCCGGGGAGCGCCGCGGAGCCGATCGCCGACAGCGCGTTCAAAAAAGCCACGGATCGGATTACCGAAGAGGCAAAGTCGCTGAGCTTCCTGGCGCACGCGCGGCCCTTGTCGTTTGAGCACAACCGCGTCGTGCTTGGCCACACCGACTTCGCTTTGCATCTGGCCCAGGCCAAGGCGGCGGATATCCAGAGCCGTTACGCTGCGGAGTTCGGGCGCCCGGTGCAGATCGAGCACAAGCTCGATGCGCAGCAGATGGAGGCCGGTTCGCGCCGATCGCTGGTCGAAGACAAAGAGCAAGCAATGCAGGCCGAGCGCGCCCGGCGGCGTCGGGAAGCGATAGAGCATCCGGCGCGCAGCCTAGTCAGGGAAGTCTTTGGTGATGTATCGTTTCTGGAACCTACGCTGGAACCCGAGGTGAACCTCCATGGCTGACCCTATAAATCCCTTTGGCGGAATGCCCGGCATGCCTGATGTCGGCGCGCTCATGCAGCAGGCACAGCGGATGCGCGAGGAGCTCCTGCGCTCGCACGATGACCTGGCCCACAAGACCGTCGAGGCAAGCGCCGGCGGCGGCATGGTCTCGGCGATCGTCTCGGGGACGCGCGAGCTGCTCCAGCTGCGCATCGATCCCCAGGTCATCGACGCCAAAGATCCGCAGATGCTGCAGGATCTGATCGTCGCCGCGGTGAACCAGGGTCTGCAGAAGGCGCGGGCGCTGGAGGAAGAGCAGATGCGGCGGACCGCGGTGGGCATGGGCTTGCCGGCGGGGATGCTCTAACTCCGCGAGCTTTGCCGCTCTCGAGGCAGTGACAGCTCAGGCTCATGGCGCTAGGCGATCCGATTCAGCGGCTCATCCGTGAGCTCGGCAAACTTCCGGGGATTGGCCAGAAGACCGCTACGCGGCTGGCCTTCCATGTCTTACGCACCCCGACCTCCGGGGTGCGCGAGCTGGCCGAGGCGCTCTGCGAGGTCAAAGAGAAGATCCGGTTCTGCTCGGTGTGTATGAGCCTTACGGAGCAAGATCCCTGCCAGCTGTGCGAGGATCCTTCGCGTGACCGCCAGCTGCTCTGCGTGGTCGCCCATCCGCCGGATCTGCTCGCCGTGGAGCGCACCGGCAGCTACCGCGGCCGCTACCACGTCCTGCACGGCGTCCTGTCGCCGCTTGAGGGCATCGGCCCCGACGATCTGCGCCTGCGCGAGCTGCTCACCCGCCTGCAGGGCCCGGCGGCGGAACCAATTAAAGAAGTCATTGTCGCGACAAGCCCCAACGTCGAAGGGGAAGCGACGGCGATGTACGTGGCGCGGACGTTGAAGCCGCTGGGGCTCCGGGTGACGCGCATCGCCTCCGGGTTGCCGATAGGTGGGGATCTGGAATACGCCGATGGGGTGACTATCGCCCGCGCCCTAGAAGTCCGCCGGGATATGTAATGCTTGCAACCATCATTAAAGCCTGATAAAACGAATCCATTACTTTTTTCGGCTCCGCCTGACCACCCTCTGTCTGAGGGAACGGCGGAGGATCCCCAGCAGGAGAATCGGTCGTCATGGAAATGTTGTTCGAGGAGGAGCAGCGGCAGATCCAGAGCATCTCGGACCGCTTGCAGCGCGACTCGAACGCTATAGCGGTGTTAGTAATTAATAAAGACGGTCAAGAGATTTCCCGTTCCGGGCAAACCAAAGACCTCGATATTACGTCGCTATCGTCGTTATTTGCCGGCAACGTCGCAGCCACCTCTGAAATCGCCAAACTGCTCAGAGAAGAAGAGTTCGGCGGCCAGTTTCACGAGGGTACGAAATTCAACGTCCATATCTCGGTCGTGTCGCGCCGAGCGATCTTGGTGGTGCTCTTCGACAGCAACTCCTCCCTCGGGCTAGTCCGCCTGCGCGTCCGCCGCGCGACCGAGGATATGGCCAAGATCTTTGAGCAGCTGGTGAAGAAGATTGAGCTTCAGCAGAAGCAAGGCGCCGGGGCGGGCTTCGGTCCGAACCTGGCCGGTGAGCTTACCGACGACGACATCGATAAGCTGTTCGGAGAGTAGCCGTATGTCGCGGACGCGAGGACGCCCCTTGCCAGGTACTCCACAAATGACACCGGGATTTGGGACATACGATGAGCTTTATTAATTACAGCTCACGCGAGATCAACTGCAAGATAGTCTATTACGGCCCTGGGCTATGCGGCAAAACTACGAATCTGCAGTACATCTATAATAAGACCAACCCAGACGCCAAGGGAAAGATGATCTCGCTCGCCACTGAGACCGAGCGGACTCTCTTTTTCGACTTCTTGCCGCTCTCGCTCGGTGAGATTCGGGGCTTCAAGACGCGGTTCCACCTTTACACCGTGCCCGGTCAGGTGTTCTACGACGCGAGCCGGCGCCTCATCCTCAAAGGGGTTGACGGCGTGGTGTTCGTCGCCGACTCGCAAGAGGCGCGGTTTGAGGCGAACATCGAGTCGCTGGAGAACCTGCGGACAAACCTTGCCGAGCAGGGCTATAACCTCGACAAGCTGCCTTATATCGTTCAGTACAATAAGCGCGACATGCCGGAAGTCATGTCGGTTGAGGATCTGCGCAAAGAGCTAAATCCGACCGGGGTGCCGGACTTCGATGCAGTGGCGACGCAGGGCGTGGGCGTCTTCGAGACGCTCAAGGCCGTTGCGAAGCAGGTGCTGACCGAGCTCCGGCGCGGCGGTGGCGGGTGAAGGAGCCTGCGCTATGATGACCACGACGCTCAAGCTCCGCGCCGACTTGCACAGCGCAGAGGTAGTGGATGCAGACGGGGTGCTCTACTACGACGTGACCGACCCCAAGACGGGCGGGGTGCTCCGCCTGTTTGACTATGAGTGGCTCATCGCGCAGAAGCTGGACGGTCAGCGCGGCATGGACGAGCTGGCGAAATGGACGGAGGAGCAGTTCGGCTTCGCCGCCAGCCGCGACGACATGCAGGTCTACGCGGAGCGCCTCCACCATCTTGGTCTGCTCGACGGTCCGGTCGCGACCGCTGCCAAGCCCTTGCCGGCGGCGCTCTATGCCTCCGCGGCACTGAAGGTGCTCGGCGCGCTGCCCACCCCGAGCACGCCGACCAAGCCGGTTGCCGCGCCGCCGACCGTGACGCCGGCGCCGATGCCGGCACCGACGCCAGCGCCCGAGCCGCCGGTCTTGGCCCCGGCCAAGGCCGCCAGCCGGCCGCCCGCCGCCGTGACCTCGCGGCCGCTGGACAAGCCGGTGGAGCCCGAGTCGCGCCGCCCGAACCGCGACGAAGACGCGCTCATGGGCCAGCAGATCCTGGCGCCGCGGCCGTCGCCGCTCGCCCATCCGCAGCGGCCGGTCGCCGCGACTCCGGTTCAGGTGGCGCCGGTGGCCGCTCCGGCGCCGGTGGTCGCGCCGGTTGCCGCGCCGGTTGCCGCGCCACCTGCCGAGCCCGAGCCGGTGAGCGCCCCGCAGCCCGCTCCGGTGCGCCCCAAGTCAGACGTGCTGGCGGCTATCGAGTCCCTGCCGCCGCCGGTCGAAGATCCGACGCCGCCGCGCGGCGAGGACAAAGTCGCCCCGGTGGAGCTCGGTCAGCCTGCGGCGATGCAGCCCGAGCCGGTCCCGGTGGCTCCGGTCGTCGCTCCGGTCGTCGCCCCGACCGCGCTCAGCGAGCCGCAGCCGAGCGCCGCGACGCCCAAGACGCCGCCGATGGCGACCCCCAGCGAGCCGGCCCCGCTGGCGCGTCCGACCGAGCCGATGAAGCCGGTGGAAGCCGCGCCGGTCGAGCGCCCGGTGACGCCGCCTGCCGAGCCCTCGCACCCCGTCAGCCCGCAGCCGATGGTGCAGGAGCGGCCCACCCCGGTCATGCAGCCCGCCGCGCTCCAGCCGGCCGCGGTGGTCGAGAAGTCCGGCGGCGCCGGCAAGTGGTTCGTCATCCTGCTGGTCGTCGCCGTCGTGGCCTTTGTCGTCTACTACTTCGTTGCCTTGCGACAGCCGTCGGCCCCGCCGGCCGTGGGCGTGAGCATCCGCATCGCCAAGCCGGAGGACGTCGCGCGCAGCTTCGCCACCGCCGCCGTGGTCAAGGCCGCCGAGCCGCAGTCCCTGAAGATCGAGAGCGACGGCACGGTGACCAAGGTCGTAGAGGAAAACGCCGACGTCCCGGCCGACACGGTCCTGGTCGAGCTCGACGCGCAGACCAAGTTCGCCAAAGAGCTCACCGATCTTCATGAGCGCCTGACCTTCTATCAAAAAAAAATCGATTCGCCCAAGACCAAGGCCAAGCCGGATCAGCTGCGTGACGCGCAGCAGAAGGTCGCGGAGAAGCAGCAGCGCCTGGAGCAGGTCGAGGCGATCATCAAAAAGTCGCAGCTCATGGCGCCGCGCGCCGGCCAGGTGAGCAAGGTGATGGTCAAGGTCGGCCAGGCCGTGACCGCCGGCACCGAGGTCGTCTCGCTGACCGATAAGGCGCTGGCGGCCGAGATCAAGATCCCGGCGATCGAGGCGCAGGGGATGAAGGTCGGCCAGGATGCGCAGCTGGCCGGCAGCGGCGGCCCGCTGACCGCCCGCGTGGCCTCCCTGCGCACCGAGGGCGACTATGCCCTGGTGCAGTACTCGCTGCCCGAGAACGCCGCGGCCAAGCCCGGCGATGAGCTGAAGCTGCAGCGGGCGCCGCTGTCGCAGGTCGTGCGGCTGCCCAACGCCGTGCTGGTGGAAGGCAACAAGGTCTTCGTCATGCGCGACGGCAAGGCCGCGACGCTGGCAGTGACGGTGGCGGATCGCGATGGCGATGCCGTGCTGGTGCAGGGCGTGCCGAGCGGCGAGCAAGTGATCACGAGCCGCCTGAACGAGCTGCACGAGGGCTCCGCGGTCAGCGCCACGGCGCCGGCGGCCCAGTAACCGTCCTTTTCGCCCCTTCCTTCTCCCTCTCGCCCCTTATTTCTCCTTCTCGCTCCGCTCTGGTCCCAAGTAGCGCTCGAGAAACGCGAACTGATCGCGCCAGCAGGCTAGCGCCTGCGGGCGGTAGACCAGGGCGTGGAAGGCGTGGAGCTCGCCGGGATAGTAGCGTACCTCGTGCGGCACCTGCAGCCGCGTCAGCGCTTGGCCGAGCCGCCGCGTGTCATCGAGCAGCGGATCGCGCGTGCCGACGCCGGCAAAAAACGGCGGCAGCGGCCGAGCCAGCTCCGGCCCCTTTTCGAGCATCACCAGCGGATCGGCCAGCTCGGTCTGCTCCGCCGGGCGGTCTTGCAGGTAGGCGTGCGTCACCTCGGTCAGGCGATCGAGCACCCACTGCGGCAGGGTCTTGCGGCGGGCGAACCGCTCGGCATCGCTTACCTGCAGCATCCCGCACATCGGCAGCACGGCGCGCGGCACAAGGCCGAGGTCAAAGACCCGCTGCGCCCACGGCTCCGGCCGGCGGACGCACGTAAGCAGCGTCAGCGCCGTCGCCAAGTTCGCCCCGGCCGACTCGCCGGCGATCACGAGCCGCCCCAGGTCGCCGCCCAGCGCCGCCGCCCGCTCCGCCACATGCAACAGCGCCGAGCAGCAGTCGATGAGGGCGGCCGGGAACGGATGCTTGGGCGACAGCCGGTAGTTGATGTTGAACACCAGCATCCCGCGCCGCGCCAGCGCCAGCGCCATCACCCAGTGCGTGTCCTTGGACAGCACGCGAAAGCCGCCGCCGTGGATGTAAAGGACGACCGGGTAGGGCGGCTTATAGACCTTGTACGGCGGCTCGGGCGTCGGCGCTGGCGCCATGCTCGGGCGGTAGACGTCCAGGCGATGGTCCGGCGCGCCGTCGTCTGGATCGAGGTAGGGCAGCTCGCGCAGGACCTCGACGCCGTGGCGATCCGGCCGGGCGTTGGGGTGCAGCTTGCCGAGGTTGGCCAGCCCGTGCAGCCCGTAGTCAAACAGCGCCCGGCCCATGCCCTGGCGCAGCTTGGCGGAGAGGCTTGGTTTCACGACTGCACCGAGTACAGGCTGACGGCGCGCACCTTGTCAGCCGGCGCGTCGGATTCAATCACCAGCTCCTCGTCGGGCAAAAGGTCGAGCAGGTTGTCGCTAAAACGCGCATCGGGTCCGGCGCTGAGCAGCACGGCTTTGGCCGGCCGGCGGGCGCGCACGCGCAGGGTCTCCGGGCTCCCCGCGGCGGCTTGCCGGGTTGGCAGCGGCTCGACGGTGATTTCGGGATCGGCCAGCGGCCGCTGGCGCAGCGGCTGCGGCCACAGCACCGCCCGCGCCAGCAGGGTCTCTCCGCTAAAGAGCTGCGCCCCGACGACCAAGGCGCCGGCCGGCAGCTGCTGCAGGCCAAGCTCCGTAACCTGGTTGGCAAACAGCCGCACCGCCTGTTCGCTGCGAAACACCTGCTCCCCGGTGAGCGTGAAAGCGCGCACGACCAGCCGCGCCTCCCGCGTCTGCCCGGCGCTCTGGGCCGCCCACACTTCCACCGCATGCGGCTCGTCAAGGCCCGGTCCGGACGCGGAGCGGGTCATCGCCACCGCCAGCGGCAGCAGCTCGCGCCGCACGGCATAGAAGCTCGGCTTGCGGCGCACCCCATGGCCGCGGCGGACCGCTTCGGCGTCCAGGTGCTCCAGCATGGCCCAGCTGACGCCCGGCCAGCAGTCGTCGAGCTGCCACACGAGCGCGCCGCTTATCGCCCGATTCCCGTCGCGGCCAAAGCCGCGGCGGAAGCCGCGGACGGCGTGCAAAAGGGCCTCGGCCTGGATGAGCTGGGTCGCGTACAGGTACTCGTCGAAGTTGCGCGGCGGCGGCAGGTTCTGTTCGATGTAGTGGCCGATGCGCGCCGGGCCGTCCTGGCCTTTGTTGAGAAGGACCAGCGCCTCCTGCGTCAAAAGCGGCGAGTCGGCCGCCTCCCCGAGCGCCCGCGCCACCGTGGCCCGCGACGGCACCGCTTGCATGCCGAACTCGCTCACGAAGCGCCCGGCGAGCAGCGGATACTCCTGGTACGGCCGCAGCGGTGAGTGCCAGACATCCCACAGGTGGCAGTCGCCTTCGTTTTTGGCGTTGGGGTCGGCGCTGTTGCGGCTGTACGGGCTGCCCGGCCAGTACGGCCGGCTCATGCCCGCAGGTCCGCTGTCGTGCGCCGCGACGGCTGCCGGCAGGATCCGCTCGTAGAGCTGCCGGCCGTCGAACCGCGCCTTGTATTCCGCCGCCCGCGGATCGGCGGCCGCGGGGATTTCGCTCTGCGGCCCGGCGTAGCAGTGGGTGGACTGGGCGATGGAGTAGTCCTCGTTGTTGCCGGCCCACAGCACCAGGCTCGGGTGATGGCGGAGCCGCTTTATCGCCGCCGCCGCTTCATCGGCCACGCTGGCGGCGATCGGCTCGCCGCCGGGGTACACGCCGCAGGCGAACATGAAATCTTGGAACACCAGGATCCCGAGCTCGTCGCACAAGTCGTAGAACGTATCCTCCTCATAGATGCCGCCGCCCCAGATCCGCAGCATGGTCATCTCCGCTGCCACCGCTTCGCCGAGGAGTGCGCGGTAATGGGCCGCGGTCACGCGGGTGTTGAGCAGGTCGGCGGGGATCCAGTTGGCGCCGCCGCAGAAGATCGCCTGGTTATTGATCTCGAAGCAGAAGCTCTCGCCGCCGCCGGGCAGCGGCTCCTGTAGCAGGCGCAGCCGCCGCAGACCCAGGCGCAGCGTCTGCTCATCGCACGCCGTTTGGCCGCGCTGCAGCGCCACGCGCAGGCTGTAAAGCGGTTGCTCCCCGTAGATGCGCGGCCACCACAGCATCGGCGCCGCCACCGGAATGGCGCAGTGAACCACCCCATCGGCTGGCACCGCCTGGGTGTTGGCGGCGACCGGACGACCTTGCGGATCGAGCAGCTGCACCGCGACCTGCAGCCCGCTCTCACCCGCCGCGCTCACGACAGCCTTCAGGTCGATCGTCGCGCTTTGCAGATCGGCGGCGACGACGGCCGGGGCATGGACCTCCTGCAGGCGCGGCGCGGCGAACTGCAGCCGCACCGGCCGCCACGGACCGGCTGACAGCAGCGTCGGCCCGAAGTCCCAGCCGTAGTGGTATTGCGCCTTGCGCACGTATACGCGGCTCGCATCGCCGTTCCATACCGGACGCGCCCCGCCCACCGCTTGGCGCTCGCGGCCGACGCGCAGGGCCGACTCGAAGCGGATGCACAGGATGTTGTCGCGCGGCTTTAAGAGCGGGCCGACCGCGCACGTTCGGGGGACGAACATGTTGTCGCTGCGCAGGATCAGGCGGCCGTTGAGCCAGACCGTGGCGATGGTATCGAGTCCGTCGAAGCACAGGCTGACCGGCCCTTCCGCCGCGGCGCCGTCCGGCAGATCGAAGCGGCAGCGGTACAGGTAGTCGGCAAGGAACGTCGCTTCCAAGGCCGGATGGCTGCGCACGTGGAAGGGATCGGCGATTTTCCCGGCGGCGAAGAGCGCCTCGTGGGCAAGCCCGGGAACCGCCGCGGCGATCCAGTCGGTGTGCCGCTCCACTGCCTGAAGATCGAGGTCGTCCGGGCTTTGGGTTTTGCCAAACGCCGACGACCACTGCGTAAGCTGCCAGCCTGAGTCCAAGACCTGTTCGCGCATGCGCAGAGCAAAGCACGCCCGCCGCGCGACTGTAAAGTTAGGTGCGCATGGACGCCGCGCAGTTAGCGCGACCCGCCGGAGCCCGAGGTATCGCGGCCGGGCGGCGGGACGATGAGCACCGGCACCGGGCTCAGGCGGGTCAGCTCGACCGAGACGCTGCCGTGGATCACCCGCATCACCGCGCCGCGGCCGTGGGTGCCGACGACCACCATCTCGGGCTGGACCTCGCGCACGACGGCCAGGAGCTCGTGCACGGGGTGGCCGATGCGCAGGTGCAGGTGCACCTCGACGTTGCTGTTGATCATCGTGCGCAGCCGCTTGAGCTGCTGGTTGGCCTGCTGCGACTCCTCGAACTCCTTGGGGACGCTCAGCCCGGCATCCGAGGCCATGGTGTTGGCCTTGGCGATGTGGACGATGTGCAGCTCGGCCTGAAGCCGCTCCGCCAGGCTGGTCGCGTGCTGAAGGGCCACGGCCGAGCTATCGCTGAAATCCGTGCCGACGACGATCTTGCCAGTTAGCCTGATCATGAGCATCTCCCCGATGATTGCGTGCAGCGCTCGGCGGGCTGCAGGCCGGACCCTGCGCGGGCAGGTTCGACTCTGCGTAAGCTCCGCCTTACAGTAACGATAAGGGCTTTGCCGAGTGCTGGCTAGTTCCCATCCGGAAACTGTAGCGAGGAGTCCCCGATCGGTGCGGCGCCCGCCCGCAGCGGGCCTTGGGGCCGTGCGGACGGACGAGGCGGCGAGCGGAGCCCGCAGTACGTTTCCCGATAGGCACCGGCTAGGGGGCTGGGCAGCAGCCGGGGGGCGCGGCGCGAGCGGGGATGTGTGCGCTCGGATTGTCGGGTAGTCTCTGGATAGGAGTCCTTATGAGAAAAATTATGCAGAAAGTAAGCTTTTTCTCGCGCCGCTTGCCCCTGCCGCAGTCGGCGCTGGTCGGGGCGCTCCTGGGCAGCGCCGCGGGGTTTGCCGGGTGCCAGGCGCAGATGCAGCAGCCGGTCGGCTGCAACGTCGATGCCGACTGCCCCAACAAGCTGCACTGCGACCCCACCGGCCGCTGCGTACCGCCGCCCAAATATGTCCCTCTCACGGTCACCAAGATCGGCGACGGCGACGGTACGATCACCTCGATGCCGGCCGGGATCAGCTGCGGCCAGACCTGCACCAGCATGGTGGCCGTCGGCGAGCCGGTCACCCTCACCGCCGTCCCCAACGCCGGCGCCGCGGTCGCGTCCTTCAGCGTCGGCTGCACCAGCACCACCGCGAGCTGCACCTTCACCCCGACCGATACCGGCGATACCGGCGATGCCATCCAGGTGCTGGTAAACTTCAGCCTCGGCGGCCCGCTGCCGGCGGCGCCCATCTGCAACAGCAGCGGTTACTGCTGGGAGAACCCGCGTCCGCAGGGCAACCGGCTGAACAAAGCAGTGGTGGTCGGCCCAAACGACGAGTGGGCGGTGGGCGACGCCGGCGCCATCGTGCACCGGACCAGCACCGGCACCACCCTCGCCGTAAGCGGCGTCAATCGCAACCTCTACGGCATCTGGGCGACCGGCGGCGAGCTGTATGTCGTCGGCGAGGGCGGCGTCATCCTGCACAACAGCGGCGGCGCCTGGACGGCGGAGACCAGCGGCGTCACCACGACTCTTTACGACGTAGCCGGCAACGCCACGGATATCTACGCCATCGGCGCCGGCGGCGTCATCCGCCGCCGCAACGCCGGGGCCGTATGGAGCAAAGAGAACAGCCCGACGACGCGCGATCTGCGCGGCCTGACCGCCACCCCGTCCGGCGATCTCTACGCGGTCGGCGACAGCGCCACCGTGGTTCGTTTCAGCGGCGGAACGTGGACCGCATCGACGGACGCGGCGCTCGGCGGCAGCAGCCTCAACGCGGTCACCGCCACCGCGACCGGCAGCCCGCTGTATATGACCTCAGGCGCCGGCGAGATCTTCCGCTTCAGCGGCGGCAGCTATACCCGCGTCTACCAGAGCAACGTCCTTGATCTGCGCGGCATCACCGCCTCGACCCTGGGGGTGGTCGCGGTGGGTCTGGAGACCGGCGGCACCATCTTGCGCAGCACCGACGGCACCAACTGGAGCGTCGAGACGCTGTCCTCCCAGAGCGCCCTGTACGGCGTCGCCAGCGGCAGCGGCGAGGTCCTGGCGGTCGGTGAGTCCGGCGCCATGGTCCGCTACGACGGCAGCCCCTGGACCTCACTGTCCTCCGGGCGGACGACCCAGCTGCGCGCGGTGCACGCGGTCGACGCCACCCACGGCTGGGCGGTGGGCCTGACCGGCACGCTCCTTATGTGGAACGGCACCTATTTCGCGCCGATCGTCCTGTCCGGCAATCCCCCGAGCTTCTATGGCGTGTACACGGTCAGCGCCACCGATGCCTGGGCGGTCGGCTC
Source organism: uncultured Myxococcales bacterium (assembly GCA_937879845.1). Taxonomy (GTDB): domain Bacteria; phylum Myxococcota_A; class Polyangia; order Palsa-1104; family JAEUJZ01; genus CALFML01. Next base: position 3,183 of record CALFML010000567.1, on the reverse strand, counting down.
CGGCGGAGCCGTGTGGCGCTGGAACGGGGCGGCGTGGAACGCGCAGGCAAGCGGCGTCTCCACCACGCTGCGCGGGGTGTGGGCCGCCGCCGCCGACAAGGTCTACATCGTCGGCGATGGCGGCGTGGCGCTCCTGTGGAACGGCACGACCTTCAACCAGATCGGCGCTGGCAACGGCGTCAACCTGTGGGCGGTCGCCGGCAGCGGGCCGACCGATGTGTGGGCGGCGGGCGAAAACGGCACCGTGCTGCGCTCCAGCGGCGGCGCCTTCTCCGTGGCCGCGGGCGCCCTGGGAACCGCAGCCACCGTCGGCGGCATCTGGGCCGGCGCGGCCAACAACGTCTGGTTCGCCGCCGATACCGGCATGTACCGCTTCGACGGCACGAGCTACACCAGGTATCCGACGACGGCGACCGGTCTGCGCTCGGTGTCCGGGGCGGGGGCTGAGCTGTGGGCGGTGGGCAGCGCCGGCGCGCTCGTGCACTGGAACGGGGCGAGCTGGGATCTGATGGACGCCGGCACCAAGCGCGATTTCTACAGCATCTTTTTGGCGCCGCAGCGGCAGTGGATCGCCGGCGACAACGGCACCCTGCTGAGCAAGCCGCGCTGACCGCTGCCGGCCAGGCTGCAATCGGTTAGCCGCTCTGGCCCACCGCGTCGGCGTCGTCGGTCGGCGCGGCGGAACCCAGATGCTGCCACAGCGGCACAAGGAGCCGCTCGCCGAGAAACCGCGCCACCGGCACCGCCACCGCATCGCCCATCGCCTTATATCCGTCGTTGTAGGAGCCGGGCACCTTGTAGTCGGGCGGCGCCCCCATGAGCGACGCCGCCTCTTTGACCGTCAGCAGACGGGTCTGCAGCGCCGCCTCCGGGTTGCTCTGTGCGGCATCGTGCGAGTCGGCGCGGTCGTCGCGCAGCACCAGAAGCTGGCGACTGCTGCCGCCGCCGGGCGTACGCAGACAGCCGGCGCGGCCGTCGAAACGCAGCTCCAAGACCACCTTGCCCTGGCGCGTCCGGCGGTAGCCCGGCACGACCGTCAGCTGCTCGCAGGTTCGCAGGCGTTCGCGGTGGCGGGGGGAGAGGGCGTCCAGATTGCGCTGCCGCCGGTCCGGCGGGTCGCAGGGGACGGTGCGATCGACCAGCTGCGCCAGCGTCATCGGGCACGGCGGCGGCTCGGTGGTATGAAAGTAGACAAAGCCCGGCAGGTGCCGGGCGGCCCGTACCACCGCCGGCGGATGCAGCCAGCTCGGGGTGGCGCGCGTCAGGTGCGGTGGCAGCGGGCGCGGGCTCTTTACGGCAATCACGAAGACCCGCGGCCGCGACTGCGGCACAAACCGCGCCGCGTCCAAAACAACCGCTCCGGCCTTATACCCGAGCTGCTCCAGCGCCGCGTGCAGCGCCGCGTAGTGGCTGCCGCCGCGGCTGCACAGGAGCCCCACCACATTTTCGGCCACAAGCAGCGGCGGCGGCTGCGGCATCTCACCGATCACCCGCAGCCACTCCCAGACCAGCCCCGAGCGCTTGGCGTGAATGCCCGCCGCGCTCCCCGCGAGCGACAGGTCCTGGCACGGGAAGCTCGCCCACGATAAGGCCGCCGCGGGCAGCTTGGCGCCGCGCACCTCTTGGATCGTGCCAAGATGAAATCCGCTCGCGCCGTGGTTGGCGATATAGACCTGCGCCTTTTTGGCGCAACGATCGTTGGCCCAGACCGCAGTGAAAAGGCCCCGCAGGGCGTAGCTGACCAGGCCGCTGCCGGCGAAAAACTCGACCAGGGGTGGGGGCCGCAGCATCGGCCTAGCGCCTCGCTCCCGCGCGGCGCGGGGGCGGCTGGCGTGAAGGGGGTGCCAGGGTGGTGCGAAGAGCAGCGCAGGTCCGGAATATAAGCATGAGCTTGCTTGTGATTCATGGAGCCTCCCGCTAGGCCTTACTGTCAAGTTCGCTTGGCGGATTCGCCGCTTACCGACTGGAGCGGCGGCGGACGATAGAGCAGCGGCTTACCGCGCGCGACTTCGACGGCGCGCCCAACATCGTTGATGTCTACGTCGGCTACCGCCGCAGCAAGCTCGAGCAGCTGGGCGCCTCAGAAGTGCAGCGGCCGCTGGCGACGGTGGGGGTCGGCGGGCTTGTGACCTCGACGCTGCTGACCCTCATCATCTTGCCCAGCCTGTAGCCGTTCTTCTCTCCGCCGCAGCGCGCCGAAGCGGCGGGTCGCGTGGCATAATCGGCCAATCGATCGCGAGGTCGACGAATCGGTCGGCTGACTCAGGGGGAGTCAGGGCGCCGCCGGCTCCCCTTGAGCCCTTGCTGCGCGCGATGCCGATGCGAATCGCCACCGGCCCGCCGCAACCAGCTATGGGGGTCTGCTTATGACGACGCCAACGCGTATTTTTATTGTCGGTGCCGCGCTCGCTGTTGCCGCAAGCGCCGGGTCCTGCGACAGCGGCAACCCGGGACCTATGAACCTGGCTGACATGGCGCCCGGCACCCCGGACGCCGCGGGCGCGGGCCCCGTGGTGACGCAGGTCGCGCCCACTACCGGCGTCAATACCGGCGGGACGGCGCTCATCCTTAGCGGCAGCGGCTTTGCCAGCGGCGCCACCGTGACCATCGGCGGCGTACCGGCAACCAACGTCGTCGTGGCCTCGGCGACCCGCATCAACTGCACCGCGCCGGCCAAGCCCAAGACCTGCGGGCGGACGCCGATCGTCGTGACCAACCCGAGCGGCCAGACCGCCACGGCCGCCAGCCTGTTTTCCTACAAGAGCGGATCGTTCGCGCTGGCGCCGGCGCAGAGCACGCCGGCAAACTCCATCCCGACCGCGGGCAACGTAGTCGCCGGGGAATTTAGCGGCGACAGCAACCCGGACCTCGTCGTCGTCAACCTCGGCGCGGCCGGCACGGCGAGCACGGTGAGCCTGCTCCTTGGCCAAGGCACCGGCGCATTCGGCAGCCCGAGCACCGCGCCGGTCGGCATCCTGCCGCGCGGCATCATCGCGGCGGACGTGGACGGCAACAAGCTGCCCGATGTGATCGTGGCCAACTCCGTCAGCAACAGCTTCACCGTCCTTTTAAACTCCGGCAACGGGACGCTCACGGTCAAGGGCAGCACCAGCACGGGCAGCGTCGGCGCCGACGCGGTGGCGGTCGGCGACTTCGACGGCGACAGCAAGCTGGATGTCGCGG
>CALFML010000566.1 GCA_937879845.1 uncultured Myxococcales bacterium | reverse complement strand
CTGCTTATCAGCACCGACCTGCACGGCAACGGCGATGACTTCCGCGCCCTGCGCGACCGCTTCCTGCGGGCGGCGCGCAACGATCCGGACGTGCACTGGGCGGTGCTCGGCGACACCGTCCACGGCCCCGACATCGAGTCGCGCGCCGAGCATCCCGATCTGTACGACTACCCCGACGAGAGCGGCGCCATCGTCCTTGAGCTCCTGAGCCTGCGGCAGCGCTACCCGGAGCAGGTCCACTATGTGCTTGGCAATCACGACCACGCGCACATCGGCGGGCCGCGCACCCGCAAGTTCTACGACGATGAGGCGGCGTATCTCGAGGCGCGCCTGTCTTCGCCCGAGCGGGTGGCGCTGCGGGCGCTGTTTTCCACCGCCAAGCTGGCGCTTTTGGCCCCGTGCGGGGCGCTTTTATGCCACGGCTCGCCCGACGACACCTTGCGCGCGGCGGCGGATCTGGACGCCATCCCGCTGGAGCTGTCGCGCTGCGATGCCTATCAGCGCCGGGTGCTGGCGACGTTTCTGACCAGCTACGGCCAGCGCAGCGAGGTCACCGCGCGCCTGCTCCACCGGCTGTCGGCAGCCGGCCGGGAGCTGACCTTCGTTGTGCACGGCCACGACCGCGACGAGTCCGGCTGGTTTATCGAAGGCGACAACCAGGCCTGCCCCGTGATCTTCGGCGCCCCGCGCCCGCACAAGCGGTTCTTGTGTCTGGACCTTGGGGCCCGCTACCCCTCCGTGCACGCCTTGCGGGACGGCATCGAGATCATGCGGGTGCACAGCTAGCAGTGCACCCGCCAGCGCGGGCCGCTCGGGGTGTCCATGACCTCGACCCCAAGGTCCCACAGCGACTGCCGCAGCGTATCGCTCTTGGCGAAATCCTTGCTCTGCCGCGCCGCCACCCGCTCCGCCAAAAGCTCGCCGATGCGGCTCTCATCGATGCCGCGCGCTTTGATCCGCCGCCCGCGGTGCTCTAGCAGCCAGTCGGCCGGCGGCCGCTCGCACAGGCCCAGCACCTGCCCGGCGCGCTTGAGCTCCAAAAGCAGCCGCCCGAGCGTCCGCCGCCGCACGTCCTTGGCCGGCACCGGCACGAGCTTGTTGTCGAGCAGGCGGTTGGCAAGCCCCAAGGCCGCGGTCCATTCGGCCAGCGCGACCGGCGTATTGAAGTCGTCGTCCAGCGCCTGATAGAGCCGCTCCAGCCAGCCGTCGGCTTCGGCCACGACCGGGCCTGCGGCCTCGGGCTTTTGCGCCGCCAGGAGCTCCTCCAAGCGCTGAATCGTCAGGTAGGCATACTCCAGGCGCCGCTCCGCCTCCTCAAGACCCGGCAGGCGCAGGGCGGCGAGGCTGCTCGTGTCGCTCGGCGGCATGTCGACATCGAACGCGATGGGGTTTCTGTACTGGGTGGTGAGCAGCCACAGGCGCACCGCCTCGCCGCCGTGGCGGGCGATGCAGGTGCGGGCGACGAAAGCGTGGTACATGAAGCGCATCTTCTCGTCGCTCTTGGAGATCTTGCTGCCTTCGGCGATGACCTCGCCGCTATGCACCCAGCGGAAGCCGATGAAGCCGTTGTGCAGCCAGTGCTGGGCGAAGCTGCCCGGCCCGTGGATGCCCTGCGACTGCGCGCGCTCGTTTTCGTGGTGCGGGAAGCGCAGATCGATGCCGCCGCCGTGCAGGTCGAAGCGCGGGCCCAGGTACTTCTCCGCCATCGCCGAGCACTCGATGTGCCAGCCCGGCCGGCCGGCCCCCCACGGCGAGGGCCACGACGGCTCGCCGGGCTTGGCGAGCTTCCACAGGGCGAAGTCGGCGGGATCGCGCTTGTCGGCTTCGATCTCTTTGCGGGCGCCGGCGCGCAGCTCTTCCAGGGGGAGCTTGGACAGCTCGCCGTAGCCGGCAAACTGGCTCACGCTGAAGTAGACGCCGTCGGCGGTCGGGTAGGCGACGCCGCGGGCGATGAGCTTTTCGATCTGGTCGAGCATCTCGGCGATGTGGCCGGTGGCGCGCGGCTCCAGATCCGTGGGCTGGCAGCCAAGGGCGTGGTAGTCGGTGTGGTACTCGGCGGTCCAGCGCTCGGCGAAGGCGGCGGGGTCTTCGCCGGTCTCGCGGGCGCGGTTTATGATCTTGTCATCGACGTCGGTGATGTTGCGTACGAACGTGACCTTGTAGCCGCGCGCCCGCAGGTGGCGGGCCACGACATCAAAGGCGACCAGCGGCCGCGCGTTGCCGATGTGAAACAGGTTGTAGACCGTCGGACCGCAGACATACATGCTGATCTCGCCCGGATGGATCGGCAAAAGTGCGACCTTGCGCTGCAGCAGGGTGTCGTAGACCGTGATGGTGGGTTGTCCGTCGGGCCGGCCGGGGCTTTTGCCGCCCGGCGGCTGGGAGGGCGTGGCTGCGTCCATACTTGGGACAATAGCCGGCACACCGGGCGCGGGCAACAGGCAGCGCAGCCCGGTTTCGCAGGACCAGGCGCAGCGAGCCGTCTCCCTTGATGGTACGGTGATGGGGATGCGGCTCCGGGTTTTTGGCTGGTTCCTTTTGGCGCTCTGTTCCGGGTGCGTAACGCAGACCGTTACCTCGGCGCCGCTGTGGCAGCCCGGAAGCTATCCGAGCCCTGCTTCCACGCCGAAGCCTACGGCCAAATCTGCCGCCAAGTCCGCCGCTGAACCGCCTGCGTCCCCAGCAGAACAGACTCTGCCGGCCACAGGAGAGTCTCCTTCATCAGCCGCTGCCGCGAGCCCGGCCGCCGGAACCTCCGCCGCTCTTCCTGCCGGAGCCGGAGAGAACGCGCCGGAGGGCGAACTGCGTCTGCTCAGCCCGGCCGAGCCGGAAGCGCTGGCACCGATCCCGCCCGGCGCCGCCATTACCAGAGCCGGAGACAGCCAGACGCAGACTCCCGGCTTGCGGGTGCCGACCCCGGCGCGCGTCCGCCAGTTTGTCGCCTACGCCGCGACCTATGCCGCCGGACGCTGCCGCTTCGCCAGCTGCGCCACCCAAGGCTGGAACACGCCGCACGCCGATGGGGAGAGCGAGACGCGCTGCCGCGACGGCGACTGCCGGCAAAACGGCTGGACGACCTACCATCCCGACGGCGTCATCGCTCAGGCCCGCTGCCATCCCGGCGGCTGTCTGACCGCCGGCTGGACTTGCACCTACGCCGACTCCGAATTCCCGACCACTACGACCCGCTGCCGCGCCAAGAGCTGCCTCACCGCCGGCTGGTCCACGTCCTACCCGAGCGGTCCTGCCGCGGAGACGCGCTGTCAGAAGGACAGCTGCGAAAATGCCGGCTGGAGTACGCAGCTGCCAAGCGGCGATACCGTAAAGTGCGCGTGCATTCTGCGCGACTGTGCTCAAAATGGCGCGGAGTGCCGCTAGACCTTCCCATATATCCGCCATGGCGGGCTGCGTACGCAGCTGTAGGCGACGGATATGACGTTGCGCACGCGCCAGATGGAGACAGACTTATGTCAGATACCCATGAGCACGATCTCTGGCCCTGGCCCGACTCCTTCCGCTGAAGCTATGCCGATTGCTCGGCGCATTGATTCCCGGGGCCGCAGCTGTCCCCTTCCCATCGTCGAGCTGGCGCGGGCCGCCAAGCAGTGCCGCCCAGGCGAGCAGCTGGAGATTCTGGCCACCGATGCGGCGTTTCCCGAAGACGTAAAGGCGTGGTGCCGCAAGATGCACCATGAGCTCTTGGCGCTGGACTCCGTGGATGGTTCCTACCGCGCCGTGGTACGCATGGTCGGCCCATGAGCACCGCGCCACCGGTAGATCTCGCGGCTCTCCAAGCGCAGCTGGCGGCGCTGCAGGAGCGCATCGCGCAGCTTGAGAGCCAGCGCGGGCCGCAGAGCGAGAACCCGGAGCAAGGCAATCCCGCGACCGGCGTATCCGCGGAAAAGCCGCACCCTGAGACTCCTCCCACCGTGGATCGGTTGTCGATGGTGGTGTTTTCCGGATCGCTCGATCGCGTGCTGGCGGCATTTATGATCGCCACGGCGGCGGCGGCCTCCGGAATGGAGGTGATCATGTTCTTCACCTTCTGGGGCCTCGGGGCGCTGCGCGATCGCAACAAGCGGGTGAAAAAGACCCTGCGTGAACGGCTGTTCGGGATCATGCTGCCGCGCGGAACCCGCGGGCTGCCCATGTCGCAGCTCAATATGGGCGGGCTCGGGCCCAGGCTCATTCGCTACATCATGGCGGAAAAGGGAACCGCCTCTCTGGAAGAGCTGATCGTGCTGGCGGCTGAGCTGAACGTAAAAATCTATGCCTGCGACATGTCGCGGGAGCTGCTCGGAATCCAGATGGATGAGCTCATAAGCTACCCCCACCTTGGTGCCTGCGGCGCCGCCACGTTCGTCGAGCGCGCGGCCGGAGGAAAAGTATCTCTGTTTCTGTAAGCAGAGCGGCCATGGCCGAGGTCTATGAGCCAACCGTCGAAGAGCGGTATCAGTCGCTGTGCGAGATTCTCTTGCGCTATACGAGCCGCATTACCGTCATCAGCATGCTCACCGTAGTCTGCCGCAACCACGGCATCGAGCAGCCGCCGCAGAGCCTGGCCCACCTGGAGCAGCTGGTCGAGGCGCTGAGCAACGGCATCCGCACCTTCTGTCCGGCCCACGATGTGCCGCGCCTGATGTTGTCGATCGCGGAGATTTTGGAGTAGTCGTATACGCGCGCCGCGCCGGCGATTAGCGGGCCGGCTGGATGCGCTTTTCCAGCAGGTGGGTGGCGATGCGGCTCAGGGCGGCCAGGGCCTCGCGCTGGGAGGGCTGCAGGCGGCGCGGGATGCGGTCGATGACGCACAGCGTACCGGCGGCGGTGCCGTCGGGACCGGTGAGCGGCGCGCCGGCGTAGAAGCGGATGTTGGGAGCGCCGGTCACGAGCGGATTTTGGGCGAACCGGACATCGGTGGCGGCATCGAAGACTTCCATGATCTCGCGATCGTGGATGCTGTGGGCGCAGAAGGCCTGCTCGCGCGGGGTCTCGGTGGCTTCCAGACCATGCTTGGCCTTGAACCACTGGCGGTTCTCATCGACCAGGCTCATGACGGCGATGGGCGACTCGCAGACGATTGCGGCGATGCGCGTCAGATCGTCGAAGACCGGTTCGCTGGGCGTATCGAGGATGCGGTAGCGCTGCAGGTTCTGCAGGCGCTGCGATTCCTGCGGCGTAAGCAGCGGACGCTTGCGCAGGATGTAGGTCTCGACCTGCGCCACAAGCTGCCGCGTCGTGGCGCCGCCCATGATTCCGCCCTGCGCACCGACCGCGATCGCCTTGGCCCGTAAGTCTTCCTCCGACATCGTCGAGGACAGGAGCAGTACGGGAACCGCCGCCACCTTGGGATTTTTGCGCAGAAGCCCGCACAGGGCCCCGCCATCGATGATCGGCCGATCCATCTCGAGGATGACCAGATCCGGCATCTCGCGGGCGATGACGCCGCTGGCGCCGACCAGGTGGCTGTGAATGATCACATGATAGCCGGACTCATTCAGCGCGCGAACCACGGGCCCTATCTGCCGCGGCTCCTGGTGGACGATGAAGATCTTTTTTTGGTTCATCAGGACTATGTCTAGTTCGGAGTGATGGGATAGGCGACGCCGACCAAATCATAACACATTCCTCGATGGACTTGCCGGATTCTTGCGCCGCCGTCCACAGACACCGGTGACACCGGAGAAACCGGACCGGGCGGGGTTGACGCGGCGGGGGGCGAGGATGAGCATAGTAGCTATGGAAACCATCGACAACTTCGACTTCCTTGTGGTCGGGTCGGGATTTGGCGGCTCGGTCAGCGCGCTGCGGCTTGCAGAGAAGGGCTACAGAGTCGCGGTCCTTGAAGCCGGGCGGCGCTTTGCCGGCTCGGACTTTCCCAAGACCAATTGGAACGTGCGCAAGTTTTTGTGGGCGCCCAAGCTTCTATGTCACGGCATCCAGCGGCTGACGCTCCTGCGCGATGTGCTTGTGCTCTCCGGAGCCGGGGTCGGCGGCGGGAGCCTGGTCTATGCCAATACGCTGCCGGTTCCTCCCAGGGAGGTCTTTGGCCGACCGGAGTGGCCGCCGGGGCTTGATTGGGAGCGTGAGCTGGCGCCGCACTACGCCACCGCCAAGCGCATGCTCGGGGCGACGCAGAATCCCAAGCTTACCCGCGCCGATCAGATTCTCAAACAGTGCGCCGCGGAGATCGGCAAGGCCGACACCTGGCATCCGACCGAGGTCGCGGTGTTTTTCGGCGAGCCGGGAAAGACCGTGCCGGATCCGTACTTTGGCGGCAAGGGGCCGGAGCGCGCCGGCTGTACGCAGTGCGGCGGCTGCATGGTGGGATGCCGGTACAACGCCAAGAACACGCTGGATAAGAATTATCTGTACCTGGCAGAGAAGCTCGGGGTGGTGATCTTTCCCGAGACGCAGGTGGACCGCATCGAGGCCCTGCCCGAGGGGGGATACCGCCTCCTCAGCCACCGCTCGACCCGGCTTGGCAAGCGCGAAAAGAGGGAGTGGCGGGCGCCGAACGTCGTGCTGGCAGCGGGGGTGCTGGGTACTGTCGATCTGCTCATCCGGGCGCGCGACAGCGGCGATCTGCCTAAGCTTTCCGCGGCGCTCGGGCGGCGGGTGCGCACCAACTCCGAAGCGATCGTCGGCGCGACCGCGCGCAAAAGCGATGCCGATTTCACCGATGGCGTGGCCATCACCTCCAGCATCTACCCCGATGAGTTCACCCATATCGAGCCGGTGCGATACTCCCGCGGCTCGGATGTGATGGGGTTTCTCGCCAAGCCGCTCACCGACGGCGGACCGGGTCTCCCGCGGGCGCTGCGGTTTGTGCTTGTGTGTCTGTCCCGGCCGCTCGATTTTCTCCGCTCGCTCATTCCCATCGGCTGGGCGAAAAAGACGATCATCCTGCTTGTGATGCAGACGCGCGACAATCACATGCAGTTAGTCCGCAAGCGGCGCTGGTTTTGGCCGCTGGGACGCTCGCTGACATCGGAACCGTCGGAGCACAGCGAGGGACGCAATCCTTCCTATATTCCGGTGGCCAACGACATGGCGCGGCGGGTGGCGAAAAAGATCGACGGCTGGCCGGTGAGCTCGCTCAATGAGGTCTTGCTCGATGTGCCGACCACCGCCCATATCCTCGGCGGCGCCGCCATCGGTGCGGGATCCGAGCAGGCGGTGTGCGACGCCCGGCACGGGGTCTTCAACTATCCGGGTCTGTATGTCGTAGACGGCTCCTCCGTGCCGGTGAACCTGGGAGTGAATCCGAGCCTGACCATCACGGCGATGGCCGAGCACGCGATGGCCGCCGTGCCGCAGAAAGTGCAGAGCAGAGGTGCTTAGGGACTAGAACCCGAGCTCGGCGCTTGGCGTAAACGGCGGATGTTCGCCGGCAGGGCGGCGGCGAGCGCGTCGAGCTCGGCGACGGTGTTGTAGCAGGCCAGGGAGATGCGCAAGGTCGCCGCCACCCCCAGGTGCTGCATGAGCGAGTGGGCGCAGTGGTGGCCGGCCTGCACGGCGATTCCCTCCAGATCGAGCGCCGCGGCCAGATCGAAGGGAGAGATCCCGTCTACGGTGAAGGCCAGCATCGGTACCGTCGGCACGGCGCCGCCGAGCAGCTGCAGCCCGCACTCCGCCGCGAGAGCCGACAGGACGCGCCGGCCGTGCTCATAAAGACAGGCTTCGTGCGCCGCAATCGCCGCGCGGCCGCAGTCCTTGATAAAGTCGAGCGCCGCCCCAAGGCCGATCACCCCGGCGACAGGCGGCGTGCCGGCTTCAAACTTGTGTGGGATGGCGCGGAAGACCGGACCGTCTTGGCTGCCCGGCAGGGCCATATCGCCGCCGCACTGCCACGGCGGCAGCTGCTCCAGCAGGCTGGCGCGGCCCCACAGGACGCCGACGCCGCTTGGGCCGTAGAGCTTGTGGCCGGAGAAGGTGTAAAAGTCGCAGCCCAGCGCCCCGACGTCGATGCGCAGGTGCGCCGGGGCCTGCGCTCCGTCCACTATGATGAGCGCGCCGCAGCGGTGCGCCAGCCGGGCAATCTCCGCCACCGGGACGACGGTGCCAAAGACGTTGCCGACATGGCTGATGGAGACGATGCGGACGCGCGGGGTGAGAAGCTCCGCGGCCTGCGCCAGCTCGACCTGTCCGTCCGCGGTAAGGGGAATGATGCGCAGCCGGGCGCCGCGCTCCGCGCAGATCTGCTGCCACGGACCGTGGTTGGAGTAGTGCTCCAGCCCCGACACCAGCACCTCATCGCCGGGCTGCAGCCGGCTGCGGCCCAAGGTCTGGGCGAGGAGGTTTATCGACTCAGTGGTGCCGCGGGTAAAGATGATCTCGCGCGCCGACGGGGCGGCGATGAAGCGGCGGACTTTCTCGCGGACGGCTTCGAAGCGCTCGGTGGCGAGCTGGCTGAGCGTGTGGGCGCTGCGCGTGCTGCGACAGAGGTCGGCGCACTCCTTGGTGTTGGCGGCGCTGAGCGCGGCCAGGACCTGATGCGGCTTCTGCGTCGTCGCCGCATTGTCCAGGTAGACCAGCGGATGGCCGTTCACCTCCTGCTGGAGGATCGGGAAGTCCGTTCGAATGCGTGCTATATCCAACATAGGGCCACCTTCTGGCCAAGATTGCTGCCCGCTGTGGGCCCGGGCAGTGAGTTTTGTCAAAGCCTCTTAGACCTCGACCTCCACATCGCCGTGCTCGACGCGTGTCTTGTAGCTCCGGATCGGCCGAACGGCCGGAAGCGTGAGGGCCTTGCCCGTGCGCACGTCGAACTGCGCACCATGGCGCGCTGGCTCGGGCTCGGCCGGGTGTCGGTCGGAACCCGAGGTGATCTCGCTGCGCCGCTGGCGCGAGCGCTTTGTGGCCGAA
>CALFML010000565.1 GCA_937879845.1 uncultured Myxococcales bacterium | reverse complement strand
GCTCTTCCGATCTGGGGGACGGTGTCGCTGTGCTTTAACGGCAACATCGCCCGCGATCTCGACGCGGCGACGCTGCGCAAGGCGCTGCTCGGTCTTTTCCAGAAGAAGAAGAACAACAAGGGCAAGACCCAGCCCGCCGGCCGCGGTACCAAGACCGAGACCCGCTCCGGCGATATCAGCCTCGGCGGACTGCCGCTAGGCAGCACGGCGAAGACCGCCGGTGCGCCGCCCACCGCCGCCGCTGCGCCGCTACGCCGTACGGTGCCGATGCAAGTGCCGCCGGAGCTTTTAGCGATGATGCAGACGCAGCCCTTCCTGACACCGGTGGCGATGGAGAATACCGGGCCGGTGGGGGGCGTGGTGAGCCCGGTAGAGCCCAAGGGCGAGCCCACCGCGCGCCTCAGCGCGGCTGATATACCGGCGCCCGAGCCGCTGCTGTCTTCGGCGGAGACGCAGCGCCCGGACCCGGCCGCGATCTCCGGCGCCGCCTACGAGCCCTCTGCCAGCCCCGCTCCCAGCGCCCCCCACGTTGCGCCGCCCGCAACGGAGGGAGGGAGCGCCGCACTCAAAGCGGAGTAGCCCGATGCGCGAGTTTTTTTACAAAGTCTTCGTCGAAGACCTGTTCTTGAAGGCCATCTCTCTGGTGGTGGCGCTGACGCTGGTTTTCGTCGTCCGCACGGAGCTTGAGGCCAACAGCACGCTGTTCGTGCGCGTCACCTACACCGAGCCGCGCGACCGCCTGATGGTGACGCAGCCGCGGGTGGATCAGGTCAAGGTCGTGGTGCGCGGGCCGTGGGGACGCATCAACCGCGCCGGTGAGACGCCGCTGGAGCCGATCCACCTGGATCTGTCGAGCCTGCGCGAGGGCGACCTGCGCTTCACGCCGGAGATGGTGAAGGTGCCCACCGGGCTGCGGATCGAGAGCTATGTTCCGCCCAGCATCTACCTGCACTACGAGCCTGAAGTGACGGCGTTCATCCCGGTCCAGCTGACGATGGAAGGCGAGCCGCCGGAGGGCTACCGCTTCCGCCAGGCCACCGCCACGCCGCGCAGCGTGCGGGTCCGCGGGGCGCAGAACGTCGTCGAGAACATGCACAACGTGCTGTCTAAGCCCCTCAAGGTGAGCGAGATCCGCGATACGGTCACCGTGCCGGTGGAGCTGGCGGCGCTGCCCAAGTTCGCCGTGTTCGTCGAAGATCCGCCGCCCAAGATCGACGCCGCGGTGGTGGTGGAGCTGGTCGAAAAGACCTTCGCCAACGTACCGATCCGGACCAGCGGCTCGCCGCAGAACGTCAAGCTCAACCCGGAGACCGCGACCATCGTGCTGCGCGGGCAGGGGCTCGACAAGCTCGGCGATGTGCCGGAGCTGATGCTCGATACCTCGGCGGAAGAGCGCAAGCCGCCGGGCATCAAGTACGTGAAGCGGCCGCAGGTGGTCAAGCTGCCGCCCGGCATCGCCTACGAGCTGCGCCCCGTCGATGTCGAGTTCACCGTCCTGAAGTCAGAGCCGGCGGAGAAGCCGGTGCGCAAGCCCTGAGCCGCCGCTAGCGCGCAGCCGGGGCGGGGAAGCGGCGGGGGGAGCTTTCGGCTAGGGTGATGTCGATGTCGCGGAAGGACTGATCCGCGGTCTTGGCGAGGGTCAGCGCTTCGCGGGCGCGGCCGTACAGGTGCGGCGGCTTGCCCGATGCGGGCTCGGCGGCGGCACACACCGAGAGCGAGCTGCCGCGCGGGGCGATCACCGCGGCGAAGTAGGTTCGGTTGTCGCTGACCGGGAGCCGGCGCAGCAGCGGCACGGCATCGTTCAAGCAGTCGCCCTGCGTGACATAGACAAAGAGGCGATCTTTGGTCGCCGGACCGGGCGGCAGGTTGATCTCACCGGAAATCTCGACGGCCGCGTCTTCCTCGGCGCTGTCTGCGCTCGCCGGAGCCGCCGCAGCCGTCCCAGGGGGGCTCGCAGCGGCAAGGTCGGCCATCGCGGCCGGTGGCGGCCGGGTCGGCGCAGCCTGGTTGCGGGCATCGATGACAATCACGGGAGCGGGCTCGCGCCGGCAGGCAGAGGGAAGGACGCCGGCGCCCAGCAATCCAAGGAAAAATGTCACCCCGCGTCGCGCGTTCCGCATCGCCGCCTCCGCTGCCTAGGCTGTCCGTGTCGTGAGCTTATCGACGGCGTGGATGGGCGCGTCGTCGCCGCGCATAAGCTCCGTGATGGCGCTGTAGACCAGGCGCTGCTGCTCGATCAGCGATCGGCCGGCAAAAGCGGCGGCGATCACGGTGATCGTGTAGTGGCCGCCGCCGCCGTGGACTTCGGCGCGGGAGCCGGGGATGGCGCTCTCGATGACGGCGCGGACATGGCCGGGAAGATCGGAACCGGTGTAGCGGGATGGGTGTTCACTCATCGAGGAGCAGCCTACCTGAGCGGACACGGCGTGTCACCCTTGGTCCGCCGCCTGGCGGTTCTTCGCGCCGGTCGGCGTCGGCCAAGTGCCGACAACTTTTGGCCTTTATCACTGCGCAGTCGTCGCGGCTTTCAGACCCGCTGGTAGAATGAAGCCATGACTGAGCCCCGCGTTCGTCGCATCGATGCTCGGCCGGCCTCGCCCGAGGTGCAAGAGTATCGGGAGCTTGTGAAGCTCGCGCAGTCCCCGCTCCCCGAAACCCCCGACGAGGCGGCGCGCGAGCTGGTCCGGCTCTGTCGGCTGCGGACGCGGCCGGCGCTTCTGCGCACCAACCTGCGCTTTGGCCGCGGGCTCCTGCTCATCCGCGTCACCGATCTGGACGGCGACGGCAAAAACGAGATGCTGGTCATCGACAGCGATCACATCGTCCACACGCCGCGGCTGGCCCTGCGCGAAGGCGACGGCGGTCCGGTCGCCAGCTGGACCATCGGCACGCACCGCTATCGCGGCAAGCTTCTCGGCGTTTCGTTCTCCAGCTTCGGCGTCTTCAGCCGCCAGGAGGCTATCGTCACCTCGGTCGAAGAGAGCGAAGGCGGCGCCGTCTACCGCGAGCTCAAGCTGACCTGCGACGGCACGCAGTGGGACGTGTCGGAGCTCGAGCACCGCCGCACCGGCACGCCCGGCTTCGGCGATATCCGCCTCATCGGCGACAGCAGCGAGCCCGGCCGCGTCCCGGTCCTGCGCGGCCGCTTCGAGGACTCCCGGCTGTGGGTTGAGATCCTCGATGACCGCATGGGCCGGCGCTCCGACGCCAGCAGCGATTTTTCCAAGGTTTCTTTCCTCCCCGGCGAGGTCACCGACCTCGTGCTGTGTGAGGACGAGCTGGTGGTCGCCTACGCCCGCGGCGGCCTGCAGCGCATCGGCCGCGACGGACGGCTGCGGTCGCTGCTGTTCCCGCAGTGGCGGTTTGTCTGCCTGGCCTACGCGCCGGCGCGCAAGCTCGGGATGCAGGCGCCCAGCCCCAACGCCGGCCTGCTCCTTGGCGGAACATCGTTTGGCTATGTGTTCGCAATGGACACGGCGCAGACCGGCGTGATGTGGCGCATGGATGCCGGGTTCCTGTTTTCGGCGATGACGCTGGCCGACATCGAAAACAGCGGTCGGATCGATCTGGTCCTGGGCGGCATCGACGGCGGCATGCGCGTCTATGAGCTGACCGACACGGCGCTGCTCGACCAGCGCTGCCGGAAACTTTATCAAGCGCTGGGGCAGAACCTCGGCCCGGCCCCCGGACAGACCTCGGGCCCGTCGGCGCCTGAGCGTCTGCTGGCGCTGGCGCCGCCGCGTCATGAGGCGCACGCCGCGGTGCAGCTGTACCTGCTCAGCCGCATCTTGGAGAGCACGGGGCCGGCGTCGCAAGCCGTGGTCGATCTCGTGCGCTGGTTCACCTCGGGGCAGCCGGGCTGGCACATGCTGCCGGAGCGTTCGCAGCGCGAAGCGGTGGTGATCCTCGAGCACTTCCTGCTGCTGCACCTGCCGCAGCTGGCTCGCGACGAGCCGCGCGCCACACCGACCGGTCCGCTGCCGCTTTTGACGATGAAGCAGATCCAGGGGCAGGCGCCGCTCGACTCACCGCCGTCCAAAGCCCACGAGCCCGACACCCGGCTGCAGCTGGCGCGCACCGTGCTGGCGGAGCTGGTCGAAGTGTACCTGGGCGCGCCGCGCCTCGTGCGCCATCAGATCGACCGCATCTCGCGGCGCCTCTTCGAGCAGTATTGGCAGCACTCGCCGGCCAACGCCGCCGACGCTGGCGATGGTGCAGCACCGAATAGCGATCCGACGATTGATCAGCCGCCGCCGGAGCTCAAGCGCCTGCTCAACGTCCGCAGCCTGCGCGCCCGCGAGTACGCCACGGGGTTGGCGGTGGAGGCGGCGGCGCGGCTCGTCCATATCGAAGGGCTGCCGGAGAGCGACCGCCCCAGGCTCGATGAGAACAACGAAGTCGTGATGCGGGTGCTGCGCGCCATCGGACTCACCGAGGAGCTGCGGCTCGATCGCTTCTCCATGGAGCTGGAGCGCCTGGACCTTATCGCCACGGCCATCGATCCGGTGATGCCGAGCAGCACCGGCATCAGCACCCCGAGCGCGGAGTGGCCGGCGCGCAGCTGGATCGTCGGCGTCGGCCGCCGCGGCGCGCTGCACATCGAGCCGCTGGAGCCGGTGCCGCAGGGGCCGCCGCTTTTGGGCGAGGACAGCCAGATCAACACCGGCCCGATGCCGATCGACTGGCCGTGGCAGTCGACGACGACGGGGCAGGATGTGCAGGTCCCCGGCACCGTGCGCTTTATCGAGGTGCGGCGGCTGTGGCAGGAGGGCGATGCGGTCCTTCCGGCCGTCATCGTCGGTATCGACGAAGCGGGTGACACCAAGCTGCTGGTCTACAGCCTGCGCAGTAACGGCCAGGCGGTGCTGCGCGGCGAGGCGCGCTGCGGCGGCAGCGGGGCCGAACCTATCGGCTACGACCTGCACCTGCACGCAAGCGACGAGCCCGCACCCGCCGACGCCGGCGATGCCGCCAAACGGCCGCCGCTCCAGCGCGAGACGCTGATCGTGCGCGTCCCCGGTACCGGCGAGCGCGGTCGTCCGAGCGTCCTGGCCGTGGATACGCAAGGCGGCCAGCTGCGCGTCCGGGCGCACGCCCTACCGGCCGAGCTGCTGGCCGTGCTCTCTAACAGCGCCGGTTCGCTGCATATCACCTCGGCCCGCGTTTCGCTGCGCCGTCCGGGCTGCAAGTCGCTCTCGGTTCCTGCCCCGGCGGCGACCAGCTGTGCCGCCCTGGCCGATGGGGCGACGCTGGCCGCCGTCGGCACGAGCACCGGCCAGGTCCAGGTCTTCGGCGTCGAAGGCGACTCGCTGCGCCTGGTGTCGCAGCACCTGTTTCCCAAAGGCATCTCGGCCCTGTGCTTCGTCCCGGAGGGCGTGTTCGGCGTGCCCTGCCTGGCGCTCGGCACCGAGGATGAACAGGTGCACATCCTGGCGGTGGACTTCCGGCGGGACGGGCAAGAGCTCGTGCGCTTGGCGGCGGGCGGAACGCCGCAGCGGATGATGTGCCGGCCGCTGACCGGCGGCGGCTATCGGCTGCTCATCCTGCTCCAGGGCGGCGTCCTGACGAGCTGGGAGGCGCACCCTCAGGACGAGCACATGCAGTCGATCGAGCGGCTCTTGGAGCTTGGCAGCCGGGCGGCGGGCTCGCGCGCCAACATGCTCCGCGCGGCGCTGCGCGGGCAGGGGCCGCACATCCGCGCGGTGGCGCTGCGGGAGCTCTTGCGCTCGGCGCGCGAAGGCCGCATCGCCGGTTCGATCGTCTCGGCGGGGATGACCTCGGCGGAGAACAAGCCCAGCGTGACCTCGCGGCCGCCGCCTGGGCGGACCCAGACGCCGGTGGGCACGATGCGGCCGACCGGCGAGCGCGGGACCCCGGCGGTGGCCAGCGTGCTGCACCTGGCCAAGCTGCTGCTCCAGAGCGAGCCGCAGCCGATCCTCGACGCCAGCGCCCGATCGCCGGCGCGCACTGACTTGTTCGATGTCGCCGCCTGGCCGCTGCCGCGGCC
Organism: uncultured Myxococcales bacterium; assembly: GCA_937879845.1. Classification (GTDB taxonomy): domain Bacteria; phylum Myxococcota_A; class Polyangia; order Palsa-1104; family JAEUJZ01; genus CALFML01. Next base: position 2,850 of record CALFML010000565.1, on the reverse strand, counting down.
CCCGCGGGCGCGGATCCTGATCCTGCCGCTGTTTGAAGCGCTGGTACCCATTGCGCTCGGTGGCCCGGGCAGCGGCGCCGACGCGCAGCAGGCAAGGCTCGGGCGCGACCTGCTCACCCGCCTCGTGCACATCTGCGATGAGCCGCTGAGCATCCGCGGCGAGCTCCTGCAGTGCGTCGAGAACCACGTCCGCCCCGAGCACATCGAAGAGCTGCCGACCTGGCTGCCGCAGCTCATCCTGCACGACACGCGCTCGGCGGAGTGGCCGTTTGCGATCGATAGCGTCGCGGCGCTGTTCCTGCGCCACCTGCAGCGGCTGGATCGGGCCAAACTTTTCGATCAAGCCGAGCCGGTCTTTTTCCGCAGCGTCGTCGCCGTGCTGGAGGCCGTATCGCCGACCCAGCCGAGCCGGTTCCTGCTCACCAACATGGCGCTGCTCCTGCGCTCGGCGCTATCGTGGGAGCGGGCGTTCCTGGCCGGCGATCTCGGACGGGTGCGTCTGCACATGCCGCACGCGGTCATCGAGACCATGTGCCAGCCGGAGATCCTGCCCGACAGCGAGGCGCGCTCGTTCCTCACCGGCGTATCGCGGCGCTGGGGGCCGCGCCTGCCGACGATCGGCGCCGAGGACAACGACGATACGCTGAGCGGCGTCTCCAGCCCCCTGGAAGGCGAGATCGACTGGCTGTTCGAGGTCGCGATCGAAAACGGCTTCGATCAAATTTATTACGAGCGCCTCGCCGACGAGCTGGCCCGCTGCGCCTTGCCGGTGAGCGCCGACGGCGTGACGCCGGACTCGTGGGCGCTGCTGGAGATGGTGCAGGGGGTCTTGCGCCTGTTTGACATGACCAACCTGGCGGAGCTGCAGGCGTCGCTGCAGCCGGCGATGGTGGATAAGGCGCTGGCGGCCCTCCGCGCCCATCGCAGCCTGAGCGAGCAGCACCTGTCGTACCGCTACCGCGATGAGGCCTGGGCCTTCATCGATGAAGCGACCTACCTGGCGGAGCAGCAGTTTCTGTCGCAGGCGCTGCAGGAGCTGGATCGCAAGACCAACAAGGCGCAGGTGGCCCATAGCCTGGATGAGCTGGCGGCGCAGCTGGATCAGCGGCGCAACGCGCTGCGGCTGCGGCTGCTGGAGCGGCTGAGCGGGGCGACGCCGCTCGGGCACGCCGGGGCGTTCGTGTCGCGGATGCTGGTCGTGCGGCCGGTGGCGACGGTGGTCGCCCTGCTCACGGTCTGGTGGCAGGTCCTGGTCGAGGAAGCCACCCGGCTGCGCACGGAGCCGGACTTCGAGGTGCGCCTGGTCTCTGACCTGGGGGTCAGCGAGGGACGGCGCGTGCTGCGCTACGCGGTGATGCTGGCCGCGGATGCCGCCCGCACCGCCCACGGCGTGGTCCTGAGCGTGCGCTCCGTCGAGCCCAAGGAAGTCCGGGCGCGCGCGCTGGACCCTGACGCGGTGGATCTCGAACCCGGCCACGAGCTCGGGATGGCGGTCGAGTGCCCGGCGCTCCTGGCCGCCGACGGCCTGCGCTACCGCATCGAAATCGAGCTGTCGCACGACGGCGACAAGCGCACCGAGCGGGTCATCGAGGGCCAGTTCCGCCGCGAGTCGCGCCAGCTGGCGCGCGCCCTGTTCGAAGGAACCCTCGGCTGGACGCGCGACGACCAGGGCAACGCGGTGCAGACCGACGACCCGCACAAGGGCATCGAGTGGACCGGCACCGAGCTGCGCCAGCGCTTCGGGTTCAACGACGCCGACGTGAAGCTGTACGAGCAGACCCGCGCGGCGATCGGCCGCTCGCTGGACCTGATGGCCGGCGCCGAGGTGGCGCGCCAGATGGGTGGCCGCGATCTGCCGGAGGGGCTGCGCGCGATGGTCTCGCGCGGCGACACCGGCCGCTTCAAGGGTCTGGTGCTGGGGTTCCTGACCCAGCAGGTGGACGCCGCGGAGTCGGCGGTGCGTACGCTGAAGGCGGAACACCGCGAGCAGCTGGCGCGGTTCGCCGAGGCCACGCCGGGACCGGACACCGAAGCCATGCGCGACGCGCTGAAAGCCCGGCAGGCCGCCGCGCTCGAGCAGGCCGAGGCAAAGCTCGGGAAGTGGAAGTCGCTCCAGGCCGGCGTGCAGAAGACCTACGAGCGCGTGGAGGACCTGAAGGACCGCGGCTACATGCCGCTGATGCGCTTCGGCCCGCACACCGTCACCGTGCGCGACATCGACACCAAGGAGGTGGTGTTCTTCGGCATGTACGAGACGCAGGCCGAGGCCAACGTCGAGGCGCGCAAGCTGCGCGAGACCGCGGCGCCGAACGAGGCCGTGTCGCGCGGCGAGATGTCGCAGGAGCAGTGGCGGCTGTTCAAGGGCATGAGCCCCGAGACCGTCGAGTTGTTCGGCCAGGTGGCGGGCATCGAGCGCACGCCGGTGTTCGAGGAGTACATCCGGCGCACCAAGGCCAACCACTCGGCGCTGAAGCGGCTCATCCAGCGCAAGGGCACGCCGGGCTTCTCGGAGGACGTGCAGCGGGTGCTGGCGGCGTTCCTGACCAGCAACGCCCGCGCGGCCGCGGCGAACCTGCACGCCGGCGCGATGGAGGAAGCCACGCTCGACATCGACCAAGAGCGCGGGCTGGTCAAGGACTACGCCACCAAGCTGACCCAGTACGTGCAGAACCCGACTGACGAGGCTCAATGGCTGCGTGGGCTGATGTTCACGCAGTTCATCGGCGGCTCGGTCGCGTCGGCCATGGTCAACATGACGCAGCCCTTCACGATGACGCTGCCGTGGCTCAGCCAGCACGGCGGCCCGGTGGGCGCGGCGCGGCTGCTGACCGCCGGCATGCGCGCGGCGCT
>CALFML010000564.1 GCA_937879845.1 uncultured Myxococcales bacterium | reverse complement strand
AGGCCGGACACGAGCGCAGCGGTACGTGCGATGACCGCGCCCTGCTCGCCGACCGCAGCGACTATCTGGGCCGCGTGGCGGCGCTGCCGGGTATCGGCGCCGCCGTCGCGCAGTCGCTATACAGCCTGCGGCCGCTCAATGAGTCCGGGTTACACGAATCCATCGTCGGCCCTGCCCACGCGCGCGGCGGCAGCTTCGAGTCGCAGGGCCTGATAAGCTCCCTGGTCGAGTTCGGGCTGCGCTCGATCGGCGGTCTGCCGCTGCTTCAGGTGGCGCTGGCGGAGCTGTGGGAGGTCCGGCAGACCAACTGCATGACGGCGGAGACGCTGGCTTCGGTCGGCGGGCTGCGCGGCCTCATCATTCGCCACGCCGACCGCGCGGTGAGCAGCCTGCCGCCGCAGCAGCGCGCCGTGGCGCGGCAGCTGCTGGTGGCCCTGAGCCCGCCGCTCAGCACCCCTTCTGCCCCGCTGGTGGTGGCGCCGATAGGTCCGCCCAGCACCGATGCCCTCAAGGTCCGGCGCAGCGAATCCGAGATCCTGCGCATGGGGGATGCGGGCCGCGCGACCCTGGAGTCGCTGATCCGCGGACGGCTGGTGCTCGCCCGCAACACCGCCGATGGCGCGGCTTACGAGATCGCTCACGAGATGCTGCTTACCGACTGGGAGACCCTGAAACGCTGGCGCAGCGAAGAGGCGGCCAGCAGCGCATCGGCGCGCTCGACGCGCCCTTCGAGCTCCGGACGGTCGGTAAATTCAACGCAGTCGGCGCAGTCGGCCCGGTCCGCAAGCTCGGCCCGCTCCGCAAGCTCGGGCCGCTCCGCTGGGCAGGAGCTGCATACGACGTCGGTGAAAATGCTGCGCCTGCTGCCGCGCTGGCTGCTGCTGCTCCCGCTTTTGCTGCTCGCCGCGATATTTGCCGGCGTACAGTTTGTGGAGCACCGCAACGCGCAGCACATGCGTGAGAGCCTGGCCCACGGTCAGCAGGCCCTCTTGCTATCGCGCGCCAAGGCCGCGGAGGCGGAAAAGGCGCGGCTGCGGGCCCTGGCGGCCGTGGATGGCGAGAGCCCCGACTACGCCGTCTCGCTGTGGGCGAAAGCGCAGCAGGTCTCCGCCGATGCCGATCGCTCGTACAGCGATGCCGGACAGGTGGTCGAAGACGCCTTGTCGCTGGACGGCCAGCATCCGGAGCTGCGCACGCTGCTCGCCGACATCCTGTTTGAGCGGGCGGTGCTGGCGGAGTGGGATCAGCAGTCCCGCCTCATGGAAGACCTGCTGCATCGCATGGGACCGTACGACGACGGCGGGGAGCGGCGACGGAAGTTCGGCGCCCTTTCAACCGTCCGCATAAACAGCGTGCCGGCGGGAGCGCACGTCAGCATCACCGGCCTGCGGCAGGAAGGTCATGAGTTCATCCGTTCCCCGGAGCGTCGTCTCGGCGACACTCCGACGACAGCCGGGGCGCTTTTACCCGGCGCGTACCTTATCACTTTAACTGCCTTCGACGGCCAGTCGGTGCGGCGCCCGATCATGATCGGCCATGGCGTGACGTTGACGGTGAATGTCGAGCTGCCGCGAGGGCTTAGAGGCCGCTAGGCGGCCCCGCGCTTTCCGCGCTCATTGAAGGAAGGACGATGTTGCAAAACCCAGCGCAAGCCACTTCCGCCGCCTGGACCCCGCCCAGGGAGTTCGATGGCTATCGGCTGCTGTGGACGCTCAGTCGCGGCCGGCGCGGCACGATCTACCTGGGGCATGACTCGGTGCTCGATCGACCGGTGACCGCGTATTTTATCGATGCCCTCGATGAGCAGGCGCGGGAGCAGATGCTGAGCGAGGCGCGGGCCGCGGCCAAGCTCCTCCACCCCAACCTGCTGACGGTCTATCGCGTCGGGGAGGTCGAAGGGCGGCTGTACCTTATCGCCGAATATGTGCGCGGTCAGGCCCTGTCGGGGGTGGCGCGGCCGATGCCGTGGCGGCAGGTGCTGGACATCGCCCTCAACCTGGCCAGCGCCCTGGCACTGGCCCATCGGCGCGGGGTTTTGCACCGCGGGGTGCGGCCGCGCAACATCATCGTTCCGACGACTCACTCGACCGAAGGGGAGGTGAAGCTGCTCAACCTGGGGCTCGCCGGGCTGCTCGATGCCGCCGAGCTCGATCCGCCCACGGATCCGCCGACCAGCGAAAACAGCGTGCGGTTCAATGAGGGCGAGGCGGCCATCGATTTGAAGACCAGCGTCGCCAACCTGGCGCAGCGCTTCGGCATCACGCCGCCGCGCGACGCCGAGCTCATCGCGCCGGTGCGGATGCCGACCGGGAATGCGCACCTGTCGCCTCGGCCGCGAGAGTCGGCCACTGCGTTCGTCGCTCCCGAGGTGTTGGAAGGCGAGCCGGCGAGCATGGGCTCGGATGTGTACTCGCTCGGCGCGGTGATGTATGAGCTGACCTCGGCGCGGGCGCCGGGAGAGAGCCAGGAAGACCTGGCCTCGCTCAGCAAGATCGCGCCGCTTATCGATCCGCGCTTCGCCGGAATCATCGCCCGCTGCTTGCGCCGCAACCCCGCGGAGCGGTTCGCCTCCGCCGAAGAGCTGCACGCGGCCTTGGAGCAGCTGCGTCCGGGCGCGGTGAGCGAGCAGCTTCCCGAAGGCAACCCCTACCGCGGCCTGCTGCCGTTCGAAGCCGAGCATCGGTCGCTGTTCTTCGGCCGCCGCGGCGAGATCGGCACGCTGGTCGAGCGCCTGCGCACCGAAGCGTGCGTGCTCCTCGCCGCCGAGTCCGGAGTCGGCAAGTCCTCGCTGTGCCGCGCCGGTGTGCTGCCGCTTGTGAGCGAAGGCGCCCTCGGCGGCCGCCGGGTTTACAAGATTGCCGTGCTGGTCCCTGGGCAGCGACCGCTTGCGGCCCTGACCGGCGCGCTGGCCAACGCGCTGCGGATAAACGAAGCGGAAATCACCGAGCCGCTGCGCCGCGATCCGCCGGCCTTCGGACGGGTGCTGCAGCAGCTTGTGGCGCGCACGCTCGGCGAGCGCGGCGGGCTGCTCATTTTCATCGACCAGATGGAAGAGCTTGTGACCCTGGCGAGCCCCGAAGAGTCGCGGGTCGTCGGGGAGGCGCTGGGCTCGCTGCTTGCCAAGCTGCCGGGGCTGCGGCTGCTATTGACCGCGCGCAGCGATTTCCTGGGGCGGATCGCCACGGTGCCCGGCATCGGTGAGTCGGTGACGCGCACCCTGTACATCCTGCGGCCGCTCGGACCCGACCGCATTCGCGAAGCGATTGTCGGCCCGGCGCATGCCAAGGGCGTGCTGTTCGAGTCGCAGGCGCTGGTCAGCAGCTTGGTCGAGTCGACCGCGAACACCGATGGCGCGCTGCCGCTTTTGCAGTTCACCCTGGCCGAGCTGTGGGACGCGCGCGAGGGCAACTGCATCACCGCCACGGCGCTATCGGCGATCGGCGGGGTGACCGGCGCGCTGGCCCGCCATGCCGATCACGTGCTCGGCGGGCTGCCCGATGCGCAGCGCGATGCGGCGCGGCGCATCCTGCTCGCCCTGGTGACGCTGGAAGGCACACGCGCCCGTCGCACCGAGGCGGAGGTGGTCGGCAGCGATGCCGGGGCCCGCAGCGCGCTGGAGGCCCTGGTCAAAGGCCGCTTGCTCGTGGCGCGCGACACGCCCGAAGGCGCCGCTTACGAGGTGGCGCACGAGGCGCTCATCAAAGGCTGGGACACGCTGCGGCGCTGGCTGGAAGAGTATGCCGAGAGCCGCACGGCGCGTCAGCGCTTGGAGGTCGCGGCGGCGGAGTGGCGGCGCCTGGGCCGGGTCAAAGAGGCGCTCTGGGGGGGCCGCCAGCTCGCCGAGGCCGCCATTCTCGATGCCGCTGACATCGGCCCGCGGGAGGCGGAGTTTCTCAGCGCTTCGCGGCAGCGGGCGCAGCTCGGCAAGCACCTGCGCACGGCGGTGTTGTTGGCGGTTCCGCTGACGCTGCTGTTCTTCTACGGAGCGGTGCAGTACATGGCGCAAAAGGAGCTGCACCGCCGCGTCGCTGCCTACCTGGCGCAGGGCCTGCAGCAGCTCACCGATGCGCGCCACCGCAATGCCGAGGTCGAGCAGCTCCGGCATGATGCCTTCAAGGCGTTTGACACCTACCACACCACCGAAGGCGAGGTGCTGTGGCAGCAGGTGCTCAGCGAGTCCCTGGAGACCGATCGCGTCTACAGCCGCGCCAGCCAAACCTTCGAAGCCGCGCTCACCGCCGACGGCACCAGCAACGAGGCGCGCGCGATGCTGGCCGATGCGCTGCTGGAGCGGGCGCTGTGGGCGCAACGCGACAACCGTACCGGACAGCTCGACGACCTCTTGCAGCGGCTCGCGCTGTACGATCGCAGCGGGGAGCGGCGGCAGCGTTTTTCGGCGCCGGGCAAGGTCCGCCTGCTCTCCACGCCGACCGGAGCGCAAGTTACGATGGCCCGCTATGAGCATGACGCCCGCGGGCGGATGACCACGGCGCCGGTGCGGGGGCTCGGCACGACGCCGACCGCGGAGCTCGAGCTGCCGGCGGGCTCCTATCTTTTCACGCTGCAGCTGCCCGGATATGCCGCGGTCCGCTATCCCGTGCTCGTCACCCGCGGCAGGGAGTACAAGCTAGAGGTCCCGCTGCTGGCGGCCGCGGCAGTCCCCCCGGGCTTTGTCTACATTCCGACCGGCCGCTTTGAGTTTGGCACCTCCGGCGATGAGGCGCTGCGCAAGACTTTCCTATCGACCGTGCCGATCCATGAGGTGAGCCTGGGCAGCTACTTGATCGCCCGCCATGAGACGACCTATGGCGAGTGGATCGAGTACCTCAAGTCGCTGCCGCCGGCGGAGCGGGCGCGCGTCAACACCAAGGTCAGCAAGGGCAACTGGTCCGGCGCGGTGGAGCTCAAAGAGCTGCCGGACAATAGCTGGCAGCTGACGTTGCAGCCGGCAACCCAGTCCTACACCGCCAAGATCGGAGAAAAGATAAGCTATAACGGCCGCAAGCTGCGCCGCGATCAGGACTGGCTGCAGCTGCCGGTCGGCGGCGTGACGTTCGACGACGCCGCGGCCTACGCCGCATGGCTGCGGCAGAGCGGCAAGATTCCCGGCGCCCGCCTGTGCGATGAGATGGAGTGGGAGCGGGCCGCCCGCGGCGCCGACGCCCGCGAGTGGGCGCACGGCGACGATCTGCTGCCGACCGACGCCAACCACGATGAGACGTACGGCAAGGACCTAAATGCCATGGGACCCGATGAAGTCGGCAGCTACCCGGCCTCGCGCAGTCCGTTCGGCGTGGACGATCTGGTCGGCAACGTCTTTGAGTGGACGCAGTCGCGTCTCACCAAGGACGAGCTGGTGGTGCGCGGCGGCGGATATTTTTTCTCGGCGATCGCCCAGCGCAGCACCAACCGCAACCCGTTTGACCGCACCTTCCGCGATCCTGGCGTCGGCTTTCGCCTTTGCGCCACACCGGCCGCGGCCCCGCTTCCCTGAGCGTCGCGAATCGCGCCGACGCCCCCCTGGTACGGTTGACCCCAGCGCTAGGGTCGGTAAACCCCACGTCCCCTAAATTTATCGCGTAATCCCGCCACGTTATATGCAAGTCCGAAAGTCCGCATTTTGATTTGTTAGTCTCAAGCTTAAGGGCTTGTTCATTTTGCTCGCCCCCGGAACAAAAGAGACGGTCGCTCCGTCGAAAATCTGATTTTGCTAGCTTGCGAAGGAAATGACTAATGCTGAAACAAAAAATTATTTGTATTTTCGCACCTCTTGCCTTGACGGTTGGCTGTGATGGGGTGTCCACGGAGGAGCTGAGTGCCCAAGATACAGAAGAGTATTGGAAAAGCGCACTAGTCGATAACGGCGTCAATCTCAACGGCGTCAATCTCAACGGCGTCAACCTCAACGGCGTCAACCTCAACGGCGTCAACCTCAACGGCGTCAACCTCAACGGCACCCACAACGGTTCGCTGAGCGGGACCAAGGAGAACAGCGGCGTCACTGTCTCGGACAGTCAGCTGAGCGGCGCCATGCTGACCGGCCAGCTGTCCAATAACACCGCTTTGAACCTGCGGATCGACAGCGTCACCTGGAGTGATACGGATCACGTCTACCTGTACAACGTCTCGCTGCGCGGCGATCTCGGCTGGGTGCCGCTGTGCGGGACGGCCAGCGGCAAGCCGATTCCGGCGATTCCGACCTCCGGCCAGTGGGATGCGGCCAGCGGCGCGCACATCGACGATCCGAACACGTTCACCTTCGCCTGCGTCAACGCGGCGGTCGGCAAGTGCATCACCTGGGGATATCAGCCGTGGGCAACCAAGCAGGAGTGCAAAGGAAAGACCTGCCGCAACCAGCCGCTGGACGCCTGGCTGCAGGCGTGCACGCGGATGGTCCGCGCCGACTACTGCGGCGACGGCGTAGCGCACACGCGCAACGGCACGCCGATCAACGTGTGGGACTCGCTGGGCATCCAGGTGCGTGAAGGCAGCGCGATGCGCTTCGAAGCCGAGTGGGGCCAGGATGGAGCGCACTGCATCCAGAAGACCCGCTGGGTGATGTCGCAGCCGACCAGCCTCATAACCGACTCTGCCTACGTTCAGCGGTACTGCGGCAGCCGGATGCGCAACGGCAACAATGACTCGTGCGGCAGCAGCTCGGATTTCTCGACGGAGAAAGGCATCGATATCTCCGTGGCGACGCGCCACCTGCTGCGCAACGAGTCGTCTACGAACCTGTAGCCTCGTCTTCCGCCGACTCGGCCGCCGCCGCCGCATGCTCGGCCGCGGCCGGCTTGCGCCCGTGCCGCCCCGCGCGCGGCCGCCACATGACCCACGCCGGGTAAATCGTCAGAACCAGGCTCGCGGCGAACAGCAGCCCCCCGGACAGCGGAAACAGCCAGCTCCATGCGCCGCCAAGCCGGATGATCCACGGCGCCGCCATATGCAGCGTCGCCGCGCTCCAGCCGAGCGTGATCCACACCTGCTTGGCCCGCGCCTTGAGCCCGGTCAGCATGAACAGGTGGGTGAGGATGAGCAGAAACACCGGCACCGTAAACAGGTGGAAGTGGGTCACCTCGAGCAGCTTGCGGTAGGGCATGGCCACGACCAGCTTGGGCGCCGGGGCGTCATCGGCCAGGTTGATCTGCGGACCGGCCGCGCCCTGGGTCGCGTCCGCGGGCTGCTCGGGCTCTGCGGCGGCCGGGCTCTGCGCGCTGTAATACTTCTCCACGCGCGAAAGGCTCCCTGCCGTGTGCGCCGGCCCCACCAGATCCTCATATAAGAGCACGGACGAAAAGAGCGCCAGCAGGGCCAGGGCGCAAAAGAACGTATAGATGATCTTTGCTTCGCGGGAGAGGTTCCAGATGCGGAACCCGGCGGAGGCGAACTGTCTCATCGGCGCGTCATCGGGGGATTTATCGAGAAGTTATCGCGAAGTTACCGGGGACTGTCGGGGAGTGGAGGCAATCGCGGCTCGCGGCGCCCGCCGTGGGCTACAGCTGCGAAGGCTGGCGGGTGCTGGGCAGCTGGGCCGCGCTGATCGCGGTGGGGTTTGCGCTCGGCCTGAGCTTTTGGCTTAACACGAGCTCTTGCACCAGCACCAGGGCCCGCCGCACCCCGACCGCCATGGCGCGCGAGGAGATCGTGGCGCCCGACACGGCGATGATCTCCTCGCCGGGCCGCAGCGCGTCCGCGGCGCTCTTGCCGACGAACTGCTGCCGGAAGCGCGGGTCGCGGACCTCATCCCCGAACCGCTCGCGATAGACCATGATTTCCTGGCGCTGGACCAGGCCCTGGGGAGACAGCTTGACGGCGAAGGTGATAGGCAGGTGCTGGCCGGGCTCTTCGTCGAGGATGGCGTAGCCGTCGATGGCCTCGCCGGTCTTGGCGACGTAGATGGTGTACGCGGGCTTTGGCAGCTCGTAGCCCAGGCGCTGCGCCAGCTGCGTCCGCTGCTCCGCCGTGAGCTCAAACCGCTGAAACGTCACCGCTTGGCTCTTGGGGAAAAAGTCGGCAAGCACCCCGCGAGCGGTGAAGTAGGTGGCCTGCGCTGCCGCAGGGCGGACCCAAAAAACTGACGTGCCAGCCGCGATCAGACTAAAAATCACCAGGCGAAAGGCGAGATTGAAAACCATTTTCATTTCGATCCACCTTTACTATCCCGGCTGCCCGGCGTCAACCGACTCCATGCAGCCGCCGCAGCCGCCGCCCCAACTATGGAGGATGGCGAGGAAATCGCCGGGTCCTTCAGCGCCGGTTTTTTCGCTACATCCGGCGCCGGCAAGGGTCCTTGTGCCCACCTCGGGCGGCAAACCGGGCGCGGCTGAGCCGGCGGACCTTTGGTTGCTCGCGAACGTCGTGAGGCTATATTGACAACCCGGAAGGCCCGCTTGTAGCGTAACCCCGTGATTCGATTAAAGATTGGTACGACTTTCGCAGAGAAATAAGTCCCGATAAATCGTGGCTCGGCCCGTACCGGGGTCGGCCGCCGCCGGGCAATAACCGCGGATTGTTGAGAAGCACGCTTCACGTACACCTAGCTTAGTTATGAGGTTCGCCATGAGGGTTAGCATCGCTGTCCCCGCCTACAATGAGGAGCGCAACATCGGCCAGCTCCTCGACTCCCTCCGCGCGCAGCGTACAAAAAGAGCCAAGATCGTCGAGATCGTCGTGATCGCCAGCGGCTGCACCGACCGCACCGCGGCGATCGTGCGCGAGCGCGCCGCCCGTCCCGGGGTGCCGGTCCGACTGATCGAAGAGCCGGAGCGGCGCGGCAAGGTCAACGCCATCAACACCTACTTCCGCGAGTTCAACCCCCACGTCGAAGCGATCTGCCTGTGCAGCGCCGATCTGCTCG
>CALFML010000563.1 GCA_937879845.1 uncultured Myxococcales bacterium | reverse complement strand
TAGGTGCGCTCGCGGTGCGACTCCCAGATGCGGTTCCAGATCGACTCGACCGACAGGAACAGGAAAAAGCCGACCCCGATCGAGGTCACCAGGCCAAAGCTGCCCAGGGCCCCGGCGGCGATCTTGTCGGAGAAGCCGGCCAGGCTCTTTACCACCTCGGTGCGCACTTCGGCCGACGAGGGGAAGATCTGCTCGACCGCCAGCGACAGCAGGCTGGAGCCGGCGTCGAGCTGGCCGCTCGCCTTGAGCAGCGCGAGGCCCACCGCGATGAGCGGCACCAGGGCGAGCGCCGTCTGATAGGCCAGCGAGGACGCCGCCAGGGTGCAGCGATCGTTCCAGAACCCGTCCCACGACAGGCGCAGGATGATCCGCACCTTGAGCCAGGCGGCGGCCAGGCGCGGCGGCAGCGGCAGCCGCAGCTTGTCGTGCGCCTTGGCCGGCGCGCCGATCTCGGGCTGGCTCCTACTCGTCGTCATCGCCGTGCGCGCTGCTGCTCGAGCGCGAGGACTTGGCGCCCTCGTGGGCGAGGATCGACTGGAAGATCTGGTTGATGTCGAGCTTCTGCAGGCTGGCCCCGTTGCCGGCGGGCACGATCAGGATCGGCTTTCCCGCCAGCGCGTCGGCGATGCGCAGCTTGACCGCGGTGCGCCCGCCGACCCCGGCCATCGCCCGGTTCTGCTTCTCGATGCCCTTGGCGCGCGCGGTGGCCTCGGCGAGCAGCGCCTTGGCGTTGCGCTCGCTCTCGTAGAAGCTCTTGTCGGCGTTGATGCGGATGCGCTCCTGCTGCCCTTTGACCTCGGCGATCTGGACCTGCACGTCGCCGCGCGCTTTTTCCAGGTTGCGCGTCTGCTCGGCTTCGGCGGCCTGGGCCTCGCTCTTTAGGCGCTCGGCGTTCTGCTCGGCGATCTTGCGGTCGTGGATGACCTTCTCGTACTCGGGGTTGAAGCGGTGCTCGCCCAGGAGCACCTGCTCGATGATGATCCCCTCCGACCCGAGCTCCGCGGTGAGCTTCTCCATGGCCTTGGTCGCCTTCTGGAAGCGCTTGTCGGAGATGTAAAACTCCTCGGAGTGCAGCTCGTTGAGGATGTCGCGCACGTAGGAGCGGCAGGACGGCCGGATGAGCTTCTCTTTGACTTCGTTCGTCGAGCTGCCGACAAACTGCAGCAGGTAGGCGACCTTGTCCGGATCGATGCGCCAGGCGATGGTGACGTTGACGCTGATGTCGTTGCCGTCGGTGGTCTTGAACTCGATGGCATCGTCGCCGACCCGGTCGCCGCGGGTCGAGCTGACCGTCATCTCCAGGTTCTGCAGCTTGATGTCGAAGGTCGCCCAGTCCGACAGAAACGGTACGAAGAAGTACGTCGCGCCCGGCGGGTACTTGTGATCGTGCTCGATGCCAGCGTTCCACAGCTTGCGGGTGCGGACGCCGACCTCGGTGCTGTCGGTGGAGTAGGCGGTGCAGCCGCCAAGCGCCGCGGTGCCGAGCCCCAGCAATAAAGCGAGCAGCGCGGCGTGCGGACGGCCGGCGGTGATACGACGCGGAAGCGACATGGCGGCGCTCATTTTCCCACCTCGAACTGACGCAGGAGCTCACCGACGTTGAGGGGGTTGGTGGCGCCGGGTCCGGAGGACGGCACGATGATCACCTTGACCCCCTTTAACACATCCGCCATGCGCTGCCCGACGAGGCTGGCGGCGCCGGCGCCCTCCAGCGCGTGGTTCTCCAGCTCCGTGCCTTGCGCCTGCGCCGTCTTGACCAGCAGATCGCCCTCCGCCGCCTTGCTGCGCTGGTACAGGTTGGCGTCGGCGAGGATCTGGGCCCGCTCGCTCTGGCCCTTCTCCAGGGCGACCTTGACCAGGGCCTGGCCGGCGGAGATGATCTCGCGCTTGTGCGCCTCCTCGCGGGCCGCGGCGCCCTCGGCGCGGTTTTTGAAGACCATCTGGTCCTGAATCTTGCGCTGCTCGATCTGGTGCTGGTAGGCGTTGTCGTAGGTGATCTTGCGGACGAGGATCTTTACAAGCTCGATGCCCTTGTCGTGAAACTCCGGCTGCAGCTGCTCGAAGGCGACCTTGGTCTGCTGGATGCGTTTGGGCCCCTGGTAAAACTCCTCCGAGTTGAGCTCCCCGAGCGACTTGCGCAGGGCTTTGTCGGCGCGCGGAATCACCACCGAGTCCTCGTACAGCTTGCCCGGCCCGACCTGGGTGATGGTCAGGTACGGGTCGCGGATGCGGTACAGGATGGTCGCGTCGATGGTGACGCGGTAGCCGTCGGAGGTCTGGATGTTGATCGCGTCGGTCTTGCGGCCGCCGAGGACCTGCTCCGCCGCCCCGCTCATGTTCAGGGTCTGCAGGTCGGTGGGGAAAAGGTGCACGCGCTCATAGCCGCTGATGATGAGGTGGGTGCCGGTGGTGAGCAGCTCCTTGCGGATGCCGGAGTTGGCGCCGTAGTAGACCTGCCGCACCCCGAGCTGCGCCGGCCCGACGTAGACCGAGGCGCACGAGGCGAGCCAGTAACCACCGAAGAAGATCAGAAGCGGGATTATCACCACCCGCCTGACCAGCAGGAACTTGAGGATTTTGAACAGAGTCTCCATTTCTCCCAGCTACCTTTCTTCTTCGACAGCTTCTTTACTGCTTCGTCGCTTCGTTTCTCGGGTCCCGCGTCGTCAGTGAGTCGCTACGACTCGGGCGGGGGTTTCCGGTTGGCCTCACTCGGCGGGCCGTGGCTGGCGCTGCGGGCGGCGAGCGGCGCAGCGGCGCGCCCGGCCGGCGCCGGCAGAGAAATGGGCGCAAGCGGCAGCGAGCGGCCGACGCGATCGAGATCCTGATGCAGAAGCTCCAGCTCCAGCTGATGGCGGGAGCGCAGCATGAGTCGGTACAGATCCGGCAGCCACGGTGTGCACAGCGGCGCCAGCAGGGCGAAGGCGAACGGAATCCACTTGTCCCACAGCGGGATGAACGGCGCCCAGACGACGAACAGTCCGATGGCGAAGAACAGCACGGCGTAGGTCAGGCGGTTGTACAGGTCGGAGCCGCGCCAGGCGGTGCCGCGGCCTTGCTCCAGGGAGTTTTGGCGGTGGGCGAGCACGGCGTAGCGGGGCAGGAGGATCTGCTCGACTTCGCGGTGGTAGAGCTGGAGCTGCGCGGCCGTGTCGGGGTCGCTAGGGCTATCGTCCACGCGGTACTCGCGGTGCAGCTCTTCCAGGCGCAGCCGGGCGCGGGCGGACAAGGCGGCGAGCACCGCTTGCGGCGGCGCGTCTTGGGGGAGCCCGGGGCGGAAACGCTCCAGGTCAGCGAGAAGCTCGCCAACCAAGGCTCCAAACTCGGTCTCTGCGCGGTGGCTCAAGGTAGTAGCTGGAATAGCGTATCACCGGGATGGGGTGGCGGGAAAACCGCATCCGCGGCCGCTTCACTCGGCGTACTGCTGTAGGACATCTGACGACGGCCAGCTCTGCTGCGAGGCCGTCACGATGCGCAAGCTGCGAAACATCGCCATCGCCTGCGGGGCGTACTTGCGACCGGCCTTCTCCGTGTACCACAGAAAGATCGCGACCGCCGCCCGCGCTTGCGGCGACCCGTCCTGCGGCAGGAAGACAGCGACGAGCTGTCCGGCGGCGATCTTGGGCTCGCCGTGCCAGCCGACCACGCGGACCAGGTACAGCCGGCCGCTCACCGACTGCAGCTGCTCGGGCGGCGAGCGGCGGACGACGCGGAACTGCGGCTGCTGCGCCAGCACCTCATCGACCAGGGTCTCGGGGGAGATCGGTTTGCCCGCGGTGCCGCACAGGGGCCGTGTGCCGACAGCGAGGCAGGCATCGAGCTCGCCCTGCGGGATGAGCCGCACCGCATCGCTGTCCTCGCTATCGCCCGCAGCGCTGATCCAGCCCGAGGGGCAGTCAAATGCAACCGTGAGTCCTGTGAGCATCGCCATCCTTGTGCGGGGGAAGCGCCGCCTGCGCTTAGCGCTCCACCTTGTAGAGGGTCTTTACCCCTTGATCGAGCCAGTGCATGTGGTGCCGCGCATGGCTGCCCATCGAGCCCATGACCGAGCTCAAGCCGCCGCCCATCGCACGCGACATGCTGCCGATGGCGCGCATCGCCGCGCTGGTCGATTCGCGCTTGGCCATCGACTGCACCGGGCCGCCGATCATGCCCAGGCCCGTCGACATGCCGCCAAGTCCGCCGCCGGGCACGCCGTGCCGCGACAGGTCGAGGTTGAACTTATGATCATCGGCCGCCTCATGCTTGGCCGAAAACGCCGACTTGACCAGCCCCATGAGGCCGGTCGGCGAGTTTACCTGATCGACGTGCGGGTTGGTAAAGCGCGCCATGCCCATCGTCGTCGCCATGGAGATGAGGCCGGAGAGCATGCCCGCGGCCTCGCCCGGGTTGCGGCTGGCCGCGGTCTTGCTGCCAGCCGGCTTGCCCAAGCTCGCGCCGCCCGTCGGTCCGGGAGCCGGGCCCGCCTTGTCGGGCTTGCTCGCGGCGGTCGGATCGGCGGAGCCAAACGGCGAGCGATCCTCGACTTGGTCGGTCTGCTTGGGCGGTCGCGGGGCAAAGTCGAACTCTGCCATGGGGTCCTTCCGTATCTCGTCCCGACGATGCGGTCTGCGGTCTAGGGGTCAAGCTGCGACCCTGGCCAGGGTTCTGGCCGACCTAGAGCCCGGTCCCGCCCGAGGGACGTTGCTGCTGGTAAAGTGTCTCTTGACCAGAATACCACGGTTCGCCGCGCATGGGGGAACACCGTCGCCCGCACCGGGACCCGGGATGGAGACCGCCCTGCTAATCGGCCAAGTTACAAGGCCGCCGCACTTTTTCGCAGCCGTTCTAGATCCGGTTCCACCTTGCGGGCTTTGCCGCGCGGGCATCGGGCGGGCAGGGCCCACTTCTGTCTACCTAGGCTCCATCGGGAAACTGTAGCGAGGACCCCGGTCGGTGCGGTGCCCGCCCGCCGCGACCTTAGGGCGGTGAGGACGGACGACGCGGCGAGCGGGGCTCGCAGTAAGTTTCCGGATGGGGACTCCTTAGTCGGTCAGGTAGCTGAACAGCGCCTCTTTCAGGTAGATCTCAGGCGGCGGCTGCTGCGGCGGGATGACCTCGGTGGCGGCCAAGCGGGCGGCGCCGAGCGATGCGGCAAAAAGGCCCGCGGCGTCGGTCGCAAGAGCTAGCGTCGCCTCGGCCGCGACGGTCGCGGCCTCAGCCGGCGAGACGCGGTCGCGGTGGAGGCGGGCGCCGGCAAGGAGGGCCAAGAGCTCTTTCTGCCGCGCCGCGATCTTTTGCGGATCGCGGTCGATGCACACGATGAGATAGGCGCCGCTGCCGGCATCGAGCGCGATGTACACCCGCCCGGTGGCGTAGCCGGTCGCCAGGCTCGTTCCGACGCACATCTGCACGACGAGCTCCCACGGCCCGGCGCGCGGGGTCAAGATCGGCCACTTCCAGTCCAGGCGGAAATCCGCCTCGCCGGCGATCGCCTCCTGCAGCAGCGCGGGCAGCGAGCGCGGCAGCGGAAGCAGCGGCGAGACGATGAGCAGACACGGCGCGGCGACGCTGTCCGGAGGCTCTTGCCCCCCGGCTGCGGACGCGGCGCGATCGGGCCTTGCCTCATGGCGTTCGTAGTAGCGGGCCGGCTCAGGGTCTGTGGGCGGCGCCGATTCCGCATCGGCGCCTGCGACCGCGTCGGCACTTGGACCAAGCTCGATGCGCCGCCAGACTCCCCCCGCGGAGCCGGTCCCTGGGCCGGGCAGCGGCAGGGACCCGGCCAACGGCCCCGATCGCGGCCCCGGCCCCGGTTCTGAGATGGGAAGCTCTAGCCGCATCGCTGAATTTCAAGTTATCACGGCGCCTGTCTCCGGCCAAAGCCAAGGCCAAAGCCAGTCCCCATCCCTGGCACTAGGCCTGGGCCGCGCCCCTAAGCCCAGGTCTTGTCACAAGCCCGCGCGAGAGTGCCCGCTTGACCCGCCCGACGGCTGTCTTCTATAGTACGAAAAACTCATGCATTTTGTGTTGTTGGCCGAGCTCACAACGGCCACGTCCCTGTTCGAGTCACTCTACAAGTCCACTTGGATGTCGGCGGGGACGCTCGCGTCGTCCGCCATCGACTCGACGCAGCCGCTCGGCATCGGCTGGTATCTCGGGCTGGCCGGCGGGCTTTTGGTCGTCGCGGCGCTCATCTGGCTGGTCGTCTTCAAGCTGCTCGGGCCGAGCAAGCCGGAGTCGCCGGAGTCGCCGGAGTCGGGCAAAACCGATGCGACCCCGGGCGCAAAAGGCGGTGCCGCCGCCGGCAAAAGCGCCCGCGAGCCGGCCCGCCCACCGGCCAAAGCCGACCTGAAAGGCCGCCCGGACAGACCGGACAAAAAAGCTGCGCCGGCCAAGCCAGGCCAGGGTGCCGCGCCGCCGGGCAAACCCGACGCCGCCGAAAAGGGCAAAAACCTCAAGTCCGCAAAAGGTGCGGCGCCCGGAGCCGCCCGCCTGGGTGAGGAGCGGCCGCCCGGAGTCGCCGATCGCCCAGAGCTCAGCGCCCGCCCCGCTGCCCCGGCCGCTGCCGCCCCGTCGGAGACTAACCGCGAGCTGCGCGAGGGACTATCTAAGACGCGGGCCGGCTTCATCGCCCGCATCGGCGAGCTCCTGCGGCGCAAGCAGATCGATCAGGATCTGTTCCCGCAGCTGGAGGAAGTGCTGCTCACCGCCGACATCGGCGTAAAGACCGCGCAGCACCTCTTCGAGCAAGTGCGCTCGTCCCTGTCGCGCAAAGAGCTTCACGACCCGCAGGCCGTGTGGGGGGTGATAAAAGAAGAATCGCAGAAGCTCCTGACCGTCGATGCGCCACCGATAGGCTGGGCTAGCCACAAGCCTTTTGTTATTCTGATCATCGGCGTAAATGGTGCGGGCAAGACAACGACGATCGGCAAGCTGGCGGCCCAGCAGGTGGCAGCCGGGCGCAAGGTGGTGCTCGCGGCGGGCGACACCTTCCGCGCCGCCGCCGTCGAGCAGCTCGAGGTCTGGGGGCAGCGTGCCAAGGTCCCGGTCGTGAGAGGCAAAGAGGGCGGCGACCCTTCGGCGGTCATCTTCGATGCGATCAAGCTCGCGCAGAAGGACCAGGCCGACGTGGTGATCGCCGACACCGCGGGCCGCCTGCACGTAAAAGAGCAGCTGATGGCCGAGCTGCAGAAGGTCCGTCGGGTGATGAA